>JAKSJY010000041.1 GCA_024402025.1 Bacteroidales bacterium | reverse complement strand
GCTTACAAACTATATGACTATATGAACGTGTTCAAGGATCAGGGAATCCGGGACAACTACTATATGGCCTATTATCAGGGTTCGTGGACGGTTAAGCATCTCAAGGATTCGGCTGATCCGCGTGATTACAATACTTTTCAGGATTTCTGCGACTGGGTCGCAAAACGTCCTTTCAGAGATAAGATTAACTGAACACAACTAAAACCGTATATGGAAAAAAGTATTATAGTTGGTGGCAGGGTTATCCTGCCCGGCGGAGTACGGAACGACGTCTCTGTGCTCCTTGCGGATGGAAAAATTTCCGGAATCCTCCCCGCTGGACAAATCCCTGAGGATTGCAAGGTCATTGATGCTACAGGGAAGTATGTAAGTCCCGGATTCGTCGACATCCATATCCACGGCGGTGGCGGATGTGATTTCATGGACGGAAACGTCGAGGCTTTCCTTGAGATTGCAAGGATTCACGCGACCCATGGGACGACATCCCTTACTCCTACGACACTTACTTGCCCGGACGAGGAACTGTTTGCGCTTTTCGGCGTTCTCAATGAGGCCCGCAAGCGCAATGAAAGCGGCGCCGAACTTCTCGGAATGCACCTCGAGGGCCCGTATTTCAGTGCAAAGAGAGCGGGAGCCCAGGATCCCAAGTATCTTGTCACCCCCAAGCCTGAACATTACAACTTGATATATGATGCAGCTGAAGGAAACATCGTACGTTGGTGCATTGCGCCGGATTTCGATGGTGCGATGGAATTCTGCCGTACGATGACCGCTCGCGGGGTTATCGTTTCTCAGGCGCATTCCGATTGCATTTATGAACAGGCTGTCCAGGCCTATGAGGCGGGTGCAAGGCTTGCCACGCATTTCTATTGCGCGATGTCCACCATCACCCGCGACAAGGGTTTCCGCCACGGCGGCCTTATCGAGGCGACGTATCTGCTTGACGGTATGGATCTGGAGATCATCGCCGACGGTTGCCATCTGCCGAAGGAACTGCTCCAGTTCGTGATGAAGTTCAAAGGTTCGGACAAGACGGCGCTTTGCACGGATGCTATGCGTGCGGCCGGGATGCCTGAGGGCGAGTCCATACTCGGCAGCCTCACCAACGGACAGAAGGTCATTGTCGAGGACGGCGTTGCCAAACTGATGGACCGTTCCGCATTCGCCGGCAGCGTCTGCACGACGGACAGGCTCGTTCGCACTATGGTCAACCTCGCCGGGGTGAGCGTGCTCGAGGCCGTGAAGATGGCTACTGCGACGCCGGCCCGTATAATTGGAATAGATTCACGCAAAGGCTCTCTTCAGGCCGGAAAGGATGCCGACATCGTGATTTTCGATGATTCCATCAATGTCTGCAGAACCATTGTTGGAGGTAAAACTGTTTATTGCAAATGAAAAGAATACTGACTGCGCTTTTCCTCGTCCTTGCCGCCGTTTCGGTAAGGGCGCAGGAGGATGTCATAAAACTTGGCATCATAGGACTTGACACTTCGCACTCCACCGCATTCACGGAACTTCTGAACGGGGATGGAGACAGTTATTTCGTAAAGAAGTTCGAGGTCGTTGCAGCATATCCTTACGGGTCCACTACAATCGAATCGAGCTTTTCCCGTATTCCGGGCTATATAGAGGAAGTCAGCAGGCACGGTGTCGAGATATGTCCCAGCATAGCCGATCTGCTTGACAAGGTCGATTGCATACTTCTTGAGACCAATGACGGACGGCTCCATCTGGAGCAGGCTGCCGAAGTGTTCAAAAGCGGAAAGCCTGTCTATATTGACAAGCCTTTGGGATCTACACTTGCGGAATCCATCGCAATATTCAAGCTTGCCCGGCAGTATGGAGTAAAGACTTTTTCTTCATCTGCGCTCAGGTATTCTCCGGTCAATGCCGACATCCGTGCGGGAAAGTACGGCAAGGTCCTTGCCGCCGACTGCTACAGCCCGCATAAGGTCGAACCCACGCATCCGGATTTCGGTTTTTACGGGATTCACGGCGTAGAAACCTTATATACGGTTATGGGTACCGGGTGCAAGACCGTATCCAGAGTCCATTCGCAGGACGGAGACGTTTGCACCGGTGTATGGGATGATGGTAGAATAGGTACTTTCAGGGCCATCGTGAACGGTCCCGCCATTTATGGCGGTACGGTTTATACTGCCGACGGTGCTGTCCAGGCCGGCGGATATGCCGGATATATGGTTCTGCTCGAGCAGATACTTGGATTTTTCGAGACCGGAATCTGCCCGATAGAACCTGAAGAGACAATAGAGATTTTCGCTTTCATGAAGGCATCCAACATGTCGCTTTCCAAGGGAGGAAAACCCGTTTCGGTTGAAAAGGCGATGAGGATTGGGAACAGGCAGGCGAAAAGACTTCTCAGAAAGTGCAGATGATGAAATTCGGAGGACTTATATTCACTGTTCTGGCCGTAGTTGCATCCGGGTGTACCTGCCGTTGCGATTCAAGCAGGATCGTTGTGATCGATCCCGGGCATTTCCATGCTTCGCTTGCTTTGAAGCACCATCTTGACGGGGTGAGCGATGAGGTGTCTGTCTATGCACCCGAAGGAAAGGAAGTCGATGATTTTCTTGCGGCGGTAGAGTCATTCAATGAATCGGGAGAAGTTTCCTGGAAATGCGACTGCCATATAGGGGACGATTACCTTTCTGCTCTGCCAAAGGCGGGCAAAGGCGATATGGTGATTCTTGCCGGCAACAATGAGTTGAAATCCGAATATATTCTGGAATCGGTCCGCAAAGGATACAACGTCCTTTCCGATAAGCCTATGGCCATTTCATCCGAAGGCTATGCAATGCTGGAGAAAGCATATGGCATCGCCAGGAAAAAGGGACTTGTAATCTATGACCTGATGACCGAACGTTATGACACACTCAATCTTGCAGCCCGTCGCATTCTTTCCGACCGTGAGATTTTCGGAGAGATAACGGGAGCTTCAATGTCAAGTGTGCATCATTTCTGCAAGATTGTAAACGGAACCCCGACGCGCAGGCCCGAATGGTATTATGACGTGCAAAAACAGGGCGAAGGAATAGCTGACGTAACGACACACCTCATAGATATTTTCTTCTGGCAGTGCTTTCCGGATCAGCCTGTTCCAGTGGATTCTATATTGATGAAAAGTGCGTCACATTTCCCTTCGATCATCACACCCGAACAATTCCATATGTCAACGGGAGGGAATGTCGAATCGTGCATGGAAGTTCTCTGCAACGGCAGTATGGATTTCTGTGTTTCCGGCATTCCTGTCAGGATTGAAGTCCGTTGGGATTTCATTGCTCCGGAAGGAACCGGCGATACTTACGAGGCTTGCATCTACGGATCCAAAGCTGCGTTGAAGTTTGTCCAGAACGAATCCACCGGTTATGTACGTGAACTTTTCCTTGAAAAGGACGGGTGCCCTGTGCATATCGGGATTCCGGTCGAAGCGCGTATCGGGCACGAAGACCATTTCTCCAAGGTGGCCGAAGCTTTCCTTGGCTGCATACGCAACGGGAATATGCCGGAATGGGAATCCGTCAACACTCTGACAAAATACTACATTACTACCAGGGCCGTCGAAATGGCCAACGAATGATATGAAGACACAAAGTACATACTACGCCTCCAATTCCATGTTCCAGGGCAGTGCAACTGACGTGATGGGAACCAAACTCGAAGTTCTCATCGTCGGTCTTGCGGAGAAGAAGGCATATTCCGTGTGGGGCGACATCACTTCCACCGTCAAGGAACTCGACAGGACGTTCAACCGTTTTGATCCTCAGAGCGAAGTTTCGCGTCTCAATGCATCCGAGGTCGATATTGAGACTTCCGACACCTTCAAGGATGCCCTCAATCTTTGTGAAACATATTTCATTCTTACCAAGAATCTTTTCGATATCAGCCGCGGAGGCCGTGAGGATCTGGATTTCGGAGGGTTCGCCAAGGGTTACGCCCTCCGCAGGATAGCCGTCATTCTCAAGGCCGCCCACGTCAAGGATGCCTTCGTCAATTTCGGCAACAGCTCCATCCTCGGAATCGGCACTCATCCGTATGGAGACTGCTGGAAAGTCGGGCTTACCAATCCTTATACGGATGACGTGATAAAGGAGTTCGAACTTAAGAACTGCTCTCTCAGCACTTCCGGGAACACTCCCGGATATTGCGGACATATAATCAACCCTTTGACGCACAAGGCGGATGAGTCCCGTGTGCTCTCTACCGTAGTAGCGAAGGACCCTTTGGACGCAGAGGTCCTCAGCACCGTGTTTCTTATCGCGTCGGAGGCTCAAAGGAAGGATATACTCTTGAATTTCCCTGGAGTGGTTTATGAATCTTTCGATATATAATGGAAAGAAGAGATTTCATAAAGGAATTCGGTCTCGGAGCGGGTGCTCTTGCCGCCGTGCCATGGCTTGCATCCTGCGTAAGGAAGCCTGATGCCGCCAAAGGCGACAAGGCAAGGCTTGCGCTTATAGGTTCAGGTTCACGCGGCCAGTACCATATCCATATGCTGCGCGGCATCGCGAACGCCGAACTTGTTGCCATCTGCGACCCGTACGAAGTCAACCTCCAGGCCGCATTGGCCCTGTGCCCGACGGCAAAGGCATATTCCGACTACCGTCGCGTGCTTGAGGACACTTCGATAGACGGTGTCATCATCGCAACTCCGCTCGGCTCCCACGCCCGCATCACCCTCGACGCCATCAGCGCCGGGAAGCACGTTTTCTGCGAGAAGGCGATGGCCCTGACACTGGATGAGTGCAAGGCTGTATATGATGCCTACACGCATTCCGATAAAGCCCTTTATTACTGTATGCAGAGGATGTATGATGAGAAATACGTCAAGGGCGTACAGATGATACGCGACGGACTTATCGGAGATGTTGTGGGAATGAGATGCCATTGGTTCAGGAACGCCGACTGGAGAAGGGAAGTGCCGTCTCCCGAACTCGAAAGAAAGATAAACTGGCGCCTTTACAGGGAGAACTCGGCAGGCCTTATGACCGAACTCGCCTGCCATCAGCTCGAAGTTTGCAACTGGGTTGCGGACAGGATGCCCGTGGAGGTAGCCGGACTGGGTGACATCGTTTACTGGAAGGATGGAAGGGAGGTATATGACAGCGTCAGCCTTACATACAGATACTCGGATGGAAGGAAGATTTCATACGAGTCGCTGATCTCCAACAAATTCAACGGAATGGAAGACCAGATACTCGGGAAGAACGGAACCGTCGATCTTACCCGTGGCGTTTTTTATCTGGAAGAAGACAATCTCGAGCCCGGAATCAAGAGGCTTGCAAAGCAGATTGTGGACAAGACTTTTGCCGCCATTCCCACCGCTGGGCCTTCCTGGCGTCCGGAACTGCGTTCGGCGTATGCCCCTCACCCGTTGATAGAGGGTCAGGTGAGCGTGAATGCCGGGCAGAGTATGGTCAGCGCCGACCACGACGGATCGGACCTCATACTGGAGGCATTCTGCAATTCCTGCATTACCGGCAGCAAGGCTGAGTCAGTCGTGGAGGAGGCCTACTGCGCTACAACGCTGTGCCTGCTCGGAAACCAGGCTATGGATGAGAAGCGTGTGGTCAGTTTCCCTTCGGAGTATAAGATACCCTATATGAAGTTCTGATATGAAAGACATCATTTTAAAAGCGTCTTCGATAAAGAGGGAACTCGTAATATTGCTCTGCTGCTTTGCCGCCGCCGAGCTTTTGAACCTTGCGGCTGTAATCTTCTATTCCAGACCGGCGATAGAATTGCTCTCAATGATAGGATACGTCATAGTTTTTTCCATAATAACATATTTGTTGTTATGGATACCAAGGCTTGTGGCGCTGCTGATAAAGAAAATTTCAATAACCAGATAATTATGGCATCACGTAGAGAATTTCTTAAGGAGGCTGCACTTGGTGCGGCTGCCTTGACCATGGGTTCTTCTCTGGAAGGCTTTGCCGCTCCCCGTAAAGGAGCCAACGCTTCAGACAGAATCAGACTCGGCATTGTAGGTGTGAATTCGCGTGGAAACGCGCTTGCACAGGGGTTTGCAAAACTCCCCGACTGTGAGATCACCTATATCTGTGATTGTGACCTCGAGGCTATGGCCCGTTGTCAGAATACCGTATCGCAGATTACCGGCAGGACCCCGAAGGGGGAGCAGGATATACGCAAGATGCTGGAGAAAAAAGACCTTGACGCAGTCGTCATTGCAACGCCTGACCATTGGCACGCTCCGGCTGCAATAATGGCACTTCAGGCCGGGGAACACGTCTATCTTGAAAAACCGACCAGCCACAATCCTGCCGAGAACGAAATGCTCATCAGGGCTGCGGCAAAGTACAAGAAGTGCGTGCAGGCCGGCAATCAGCGCAGGTCCTGGCCCAATGTCATCGAAGGCATCCAGGCTGTCAAGTCGGGAGAAATCGGAAAGGTGATGTATGCAAAATCCTGGTATGTCAACAACAGGCCGTCAATCGGATACGGCAAAGCCGCACCTGTTCCCGAACATCTTGATTGGGATTTGTGGCAAGGACCCGCACCGCGTACGGAATTCCACGACAATTACATCCACTACAACTGGCACTGGTTCTGGAGATGGGGAACAGGCGAGGCTCTGAACAACGGCACTCATTTCGTCGACATACTCCGTTGGGGACTTGGCGTCGATTATCCTGTGATGGTCGGTTCCATAGGAGGCAGATACCGCTACAAGGATGATTGGGAGACTCCGGACACCCAGCTCATTACTTTCCAGTTCGGTGACGGAAAGTCCGGTTCCTGGGAGGGAAGAAGCTGCAACAACTATGGCGTGGATGGAGATCCCCTAGGAGTTGCATTCTATGGAGAGAATGGAGTGATTCTTTTCAATGGCGGAAATTCGTACAAAGTCCTCGATATGAAGGGCAATGTTATCAGGACCGAGGATGCCGGAGCGAAGTTCGATTACGGCAACCTTGTAAATCCCTGCGAGGAACTCGACCAGATCCACTTCAAGAACTGGTTCGACGGAATCCGCAAAGGCTCTCCTCTGAATTCCGACGTCACCGAAGCCTGCATAAGCACCCAGCTGGTGCAGTTGGGCAACATCTCGCAGAGGGTTGGCCGCTCGCTGCAGGTGGATCCTCTTTCAGGAAGAATCGTCGGGGACATCGAAGCCCAGAAACTTTTCGGTCGTGAATATGAACCCGGTTGGGAACCTAAAATTTAATTCGATATGATTTCAATACTTACTTCAGCTCTTGTTCTTTTGAGCCTTAACAAACCCGACGGAGTTTACTCCGCCGGTGATACCGTGAAGATTTATGCCACCAAAGGAGACGAAGTGACCCTTGTGCACGAGGAGGTCTGCAAACCGGGCGCACAGAACATCCGCTTCGACTATGAGGACACTTGCATAGGCTGGGTGGTCGATCCTGAAGAATATGTTCAGGCTCTTCCTTGCCCCAAGGACTTCAACCGTTATTGGAATGAGCAGAAACGCATAATGCGCAAGCTTCCCATCAATCCTGAGCTTAAGGAGATCAACGTCCCCGGCTATGACAACGAGAAATACGTCTGCTACGAGGTAACTCTCGACTGTATCAACCATCCTGTCCGCGGATACCTTGCAATGCCGCGCAATGCCGCCAGAAAGAGCCTTCCTATTGTGATTTTCGCCCACGCTGCGGGTGTTGCTGGAAACTGGTGCCGTGCTCACGCCGAGGAGGCTATGATACGTGCCGCCTGGGGCAACGGAACCATCTGTATCGACATCAATGCTTTCGGAATGTTGAACGACGCCCCTCAGGCTTATTTTGACATTATGGAGCAGACTGAGTTCAAGAATTATTCCGTAAAGGGATCGGAGACGCGTGAAGGATACTTCTTCAGAACAATGTATCTGCGTATGGTTCGTGCTTTGGACTATGTCTGCTCCTTGCCCGAGTGGGATGGAAAGAGGGTTATGGCCTACGGACAGAGCCAGGGAGGCAACCAGGCCTTTGCGGTTGCAGGTCTCGACAAAAGGGTTACCGCTGTCGTAGGAATCGTCCCCGGAGGCTGCAACAACTACGGCAAACTTGTTTACGGAGGAGCCGACAGCTGGCCTGTCACTTATAAGGCCTTTATGACCAGCGACCTTGCAAAGTCCATTCTTCCGTACTATGACTGCTGCAATTTCATTGCACAGTCCAAGGCGGAGCTTTTCGTTGAAATAGGCCTTATGGATACGACCTGCCGTCCGGCATCGATCTATTCCGCGCTGAACGCCAACAGAAAAAGTGTGAAAACTGTCATAACTTCCCCCTGGCGTTATCACAACGAGCCGGATGCACGCTACTGGGATGAATGGAAAAACTCCATCTACAAGCAGCGGATGGAGTTTGTTCAGGATTATTTGAAGTGATTATTCTTCTCTAGATCCGTTCTTGTCCCAGACATAGGTCTTGGGAGATTTGTAATCGGGGTCGGGAACCATTCTTACGCTGGTTTCCGACTCTTCTTGCGGAATGTAGCGTACTATGAAGATTTTCAGATCTTGCTGCCCAAACTATCATTTTACAATCTTTTTCATTTCTTTATTCCGTTTCCGGTTCTCCGAATGCAAGTTCCAGTGTGCGGCAGTGCGCATCGAAGGTTTTCTGGTCGAATGCAGGACCATCTCCTGAAAGGTCTGAAAGAATCTCCTCGAAGAATCTTTCCCATCTTGCACGGTAGTAATCTGTTATCATTCCGGACCATTGGCGGTTGGCGTAGTCGGTAAGTTGGCCGTTCCCTCCCCAGGTGGTGGGGATAATGCGTGCGCTGCGCTCGTAGTAGTCCTTTTCTTCGTCCGTGTCTCCCCAGCTGCGGGCCATCCCGACCCATTCATCGAATGAATAAGCTCTGTGCATGGAGGCAACCTGCTCCCATTCGTCATACAATTCCCTCATCCTGTCAATGTGGTATTTGACACCTTCGAGGTCACGTTCATAATAGAATGCTGCCAGTTTGTCCCTTTCTTCTCCAAGTTCGAGTTTGATCACTTCGGAACCTATTGTGGCAAGGTCGAACCTGAACCAGTCGGTATCGTATCCGAGGGTTTTCATCGCGTTGTATATGCCTGAAATCTTCTGAAGGGTATATGGCACGTCAGGAAGCGTTGTCCAGTTCCAATGTCCTTCCAGGCAAGGGTGCAGTGCCGCAACCGGGCAAATGCCGGAATATGTAGGAATCGTATAGACAGTGTATGCAAGTTCGTTCCATATCTGCTCATAAACCTCGTCCTTGCAGCCGATGTGTCTGTCCGCGAGATTGTTCAGCCACTGCCTGTCGGTCATTCCCGTATTCCACGCCTTGTCAAGCGCATACTCATAAAGCCATTGGCTCACTCCGAAGCCTTCAAGGGTGCAGCCCAGTCCGGTCATATTGGGGAGATTGTCCGAGTATGCCTTCTCGATTCCTCTTCCAAGATTCTTGAAATCTCCGGAAAGATTGGTGTTGCCACCGAAGTTCCCGAGGAAGCACCAGATGAATTTCTGGCCATAGAAGCCGTTGGTGAATTCGTAGATAGGCTGTTTCTCGCAGAAATAGTCGAGCATTATGATTTTTCCTTCGGGAACGCTTGACAGATATGCCTCTATATTCTCGGGGGTCCAGTGCTTCTGGTCGTAGTACATCATCCAGCCCATCTGCAGCCAGATTGCCTCGGAATCCACTGATGTAAGCGTCTCATATACGTGATGTGAGATTCTCGAGAGTTCCTGAGGGTCCCAGGGCCTGTTCTCGAAGAAGTCCACTTCGTTGAAGATATCAAGTCCGTAGATGTGGTCGGTACCGAACATTCTGGTCTGTTCTTCGAGGAAACGTTTCTGTATTTCCGCAAACATCGGGTCGTCAGGGTGCAGGATATATGTTCTGCAGCTCTCGTCGAAACCGTCCCAAAGACTGACGGGAAGAATCTTTGCCTCGGGGTACAGTTCCTTCATGTCCATAGGGATGTGGCCGCTGAAAGCGGAAAGCACCGGGGTCATGTTAAGAGCCCTTTCCCTTTTGAGAATCTGTTTCTGAAGTTTTGCCTGGGCGTCTATCCATTTCTGCGGAAGAGGACCGAGCCAGCGGTCAACGTTCATCATCCTGTGCCAGGGCAGCACTGCGGGTCCGGTGAAGTAAGCGCGTATCTGATCGTCGCTCATCCCGTACGAACGCCACACTTTCTGCCATACTGCTTCCTGTCCGGTGATGGCGAGTGGCATATTGACTCCGTTGAGCGCCATCCAGTCGATAAGTCTCTCCCATTCCTTCCATCTGAACCAGGGCAGGGAATACCCGAAGGTGCAGTAGTTCAGGAAGAAGCGGCTTTCGCTGCGCGCGCTGACACTTATCTTTTCCGGGACTGCAGGAAGTACCTTCGGGGTTTGTACCGGATCGGCGAGATACCACGATACGGTTGTCAGACAGTAATTCTTGAGATAGTAGTTGAGTCCGACAGCCATCGAGTTTGCATTGTTGGCGCTGATGACAATCTTTCTGCCTTTGCTCTCGAGAGAGAAGGTGTCAATGCTGTCCGCAGTCTGTACAAAACTGATTCGGGAACTTTTTGCTCCCAATATGCGGTGCGCCAAAGCGCTTGCATTACGAACTTCGGTATTGGAGCACGAAGCCGCCAATACCGAAATCGCAATGAACAGAAGTATTTTCTTCATTCTATTTTCTGTTTCCTGTTATGAATTTACAAAGTTCCTGATACATCTTGATGTCATCGGAATTCTTGGACTTGGACAAATTGTAGAAGGTGTTCTCTCCCATATAGTAGGAGATTTCCCTTGTTCCGTACAGTCCTGTTTCCTTGGCAAGAGCCATATATTCGCGGAAACGTACCTGATATTCCTGACAGCCGGCCGATGATGCGAGCATCGCGTCGTCCATCTCCATTTCCATCGAAATTCCGGCATTCTTCACCATCGACTTGAATTCCGCGAGAGAATAAGTCGGATGCTTGGAAGTATAACCCCAGAAATAGTTCGGCTGCATCTGGACGTTGTCGATCTCGAAATACTCCCAAAGTTCATAGGCCCCTGCCTTGTAGTAAGGAATCCAGTTTAAGGACTCGTTGCAGGAGTGGATGTACTTGGAAATCGCAGGATAGATGTTTTCCCAACGCTTGAGTTCGTAGCTCCAGCCATGGAAGCCGGGTGTATGGAAATTCTCGGGAACCGCAAGGTCCTCGGAAACACAGTAGAATCCGATGAGCTCGATGTTCTCGTATCCTTTCTTATACCACCTCTCGCGGACCTCATCGATATACCACTGCATCGCGCTCAGACGGTCGTCGTCATTGGCGAAGTTGAGTTCCACGCCGTTGACTTCACCCCAGTACTTGGTCGAAGACTTGGGATCGTTGAACATTTTATAAGGAATAGGATCCGGCATCACCATTACGACCTTGTGCTTGAAACCGGGATTTCCGAGCCTGACCTTTGTGTTCTCAATGGCTTTCTCAAGCGCATCGAAGCCGGTTCCGTCAGCGAACCAATAGTCAATCAGACCCTGCCAGCTCTTCTTGTCTCCGGATTCGCGGCCGTTTCCGATGGTAAGTGACATATTGGTCTGCGTGTACACGAACTCGATAGCCAGGAATGCATCGAACAGCCAGTGCTCGTAGCCGTTTTCATCCTTGTAACTTACGTGTG
>JAKSJY010000040.1 GCA_024402025.1 Bacteroidales bacterium | reverse complement strand
CAAACCTGAAGAGTCTGTCCTGCTCCTTGCGGACTATCTTCTCCAACTCCCGGAGCCGTGTTTGTGTTCTGTCTTTTAGCATTTCGTTTACAATGGTTTTTGGGATGCATCCGATAATAAGACGCAAAGAAGAAGAAAAAGATTTACTTTATCACATAAAAATACAAGTCTTTTGGTAATCGGATAGTAATCAAAGCGGTATAGCCAGCAGTCCTCCACGGCCACCGGCTAAAAGAATGCAGAATCAAATCTGAACGGATAATTGTCAGATAAGGGAATTATGAGTTTTCGACTTGCCCCAGGGTATCAAACCAAGAATTCAATATCTCCCAGTGACCGCCTTTATTTGGGCCCGAATGTTTTACCTGACCTTTCTCTTCCAGCTCATCAATGCGCCTTTTCACGGTACTTAAAGAGATTTTCAGTCTTTGGGCAATCTTCGCCTTTGAAAGTGTAGGTTCAGTGGGACTTATTAAAAAGGAAAAAAAGATGGTGCAACAGAATGCCATTTTTGTTGCACCAAAATGAAATAGATGAGTTGGAATAGGGTTTAATGGGAATCCCTTTGGACAGGAAGATTCAACTCAAGGTGCTTACTAATAATGATTTAGGAGTGCTTAAGAGTTTTTGAACACAAATGAGATAAGAACAAAGAGAATAAAAATTAGAATCGTCCTCTCCGCAAATAATAGCCCTGCACATATTTGCGGAAACTTGTTATATTTGCGGTCGCTAAAATCTGAAACCTGTATGAAAGAATTCTGGAGATTTGTAAAATTCACTCTGTTCTCCGCAAGTGCAGGGGCCATAGAGATGGGGAGTTTCGCGCTCCTCAACGAACTCACAGGAATGCGTTACTGGCCCTGCTACCTGATTGCGCTTACCCTGTCGGTCCTTTGGAATTTCACCCTTAACAGAAAATTCACCTTCAAATCCAGCAACAATGTCGCCAAGGCGATGATGCTGGTATTCGCCTACTATTGCGTATTCACGCCCGTAAGCACCATCCTGGGCGACTGGCTGGCAGAGGAAGTCGGCTGGAACGAATACCTCGTGACGGTTCTCAACCTGCTTTTCAACTTCGTTACGGAATTCCTCTTCCAGAGGTTCGTCGTTTACGGCAAATCCGTCGACACCAGGAAATAAATGCCGTCGATTGCGTTTCTCACCCTTGGATGCAAGCTGAACTACGCTGAGACGTCCACCTACGAGCGGGGCTTCAAGGCCGCCGGGTGGGAAGCGGTATCGCCCAAAGAGAAGGCTGACTACTATCTCGTCAACACCTGCAGCGTCACCGCCACCTCTGACGCGAAGTCCAGAAACCTTATCCGCAAGGTCCATCGGCTCAACCCGGACGCCAGAATTCTCGTCACCGGATGCAGTGCTCAGTTGCGTCGCAGTGAAATCGAGGGCCTCGAGGGAGTCTTCCGCGTGTTCGGTGCCGAAGAGAAGGAAAACGTCGTGCCGGAGACCACTGGCGCGCCGATGGCAGAAAAGAAAAATGCCTTCGCGGCATACAGCACAGGAGAGCGCACGCGGTCATTCCTGAAGGTCCAGGACGGCTGCTGCAACTACTGCGCCTACTGCACCGTCCCGTACGCCCGTGGCGAAAGCCGCAACGTTCCGATATGCGAATGCGTCCGCAACGCCGAGGCCATCGCGGCGCAGGGAGTGAAGGAAATAGTGCTGACAGGTGTGAACACCGGCGACTTCGGCCGTAGCACGGGAGAAAGCTTCCTCGGTCTGCTGATGGCGCTGCACAAGGTGGACGGCATCGAGCGCTACAGGATTTCAAGCATAGAACCCAACCTCCTCACGCAGGAAATCATAGACTGGATTGCAAGCGAAGGCCGCAAGTTTCAGCCGCATTTCCACATTCCGCTGCAGACGGGCTGCGACGAACTGCTGGAAAAGATGGGGCGACACTACAACACTGAATTCTTCGCACAGAAACTGGAAAGCATAAGGCTGGCTATGGAGGGTCCGGGGAAGCCGGAAGTGTTCTTCGGAATAGACGTAATGGTCGGACTGCCGGGAGAAACGGAAGATTTGTTCGAAAAGACCCTTCTGTTTCTCAAGCGGATAAGACCGGCCTTCATACACGTGTTCCCATATTCCAGGAGGCCGGGCACTCCGGCGGCACAAATGCCGGGACAGGTGGACGAAAGGATTAAGGCCGAGAGGGTCGCCGCGCTGGAAAGTCTGTGCAGGGAACTTCACGGGGAATTTGAAAAAAGAAATGTCGGGAAGACTCTTCCCGTTCTGTTCGAATCCAAGGACAAGGATGGGATGATGTCCGGATATACATCCAACTACATCAGGGTCTCAAAACCCTTCGACAAGGAACTCGTTGGCAGGATTGTTGAAATTATCGTTTGATTTTTCGCGAGTTTTTTTTAAATTTGTCGGACTATTGAAAATACTATTAGACACATAACACTATGAACGAAGCAGAAATCCAAACAAAAAGCGTGATCGAGAAAGGTTTCCAGTTCGATAAAATGGGGTTACCATCAACCACGATGTCAACGTCAAGGGCGTTGTCTCTGCCCGCCTGATTTGTTTGAAGACGGTCGAGGTTGACGAGTTGGCCGTTATCAACGGGGATATCATCGCCAACGAGGTTGTCGTAAAGGGTACCGTAAAAGGAAACATCTACGCAAAGACCCTTGTCAAACTCTGCCAGAATTGTACTGTGTATGGAAAGATCTTCTACGGCGACCTCGTCATCGAAAAGAGCGCAGTTCTTTCCGGCTCTTCCGAAAAACTCGCCCCCGGCGTGGTGGACAAAATTTTCAAGAAAACCAAAGCCTTTACCACCCCCGCACCCGCAAAACCCGCTGCGAAACAATAAGAATATCTAATCCTCGATATATACAACCTTGATCTTCGGGCCAAGGTTTTTTCGTATGAAGGTATAGGCTCCGTCCGTAACGACGACCTTTCTCTCCACTTCCGAGCGCCCGGACTCGTCTCCGGCGCCGTTGCGAAGAAAGTCGTTTTCAACCGCCGTAAGTTCCTCCTCGGCAAGGAGAAGCTGCTCCCGCAGCATCTCGCGACCCTCCGCATTTCCTTCATAATTCTCCAGTCTCTCACGAAGCGAACGAACCACTGCGGATTTCTCTATGTATTCGCCGGTCTTGCCTTCGGCCTGAAGGGACTCCCCGGCGGCCGAACTGATATCTATTTTCCCGAAATCCGAAGACGGGCGGAGGCGTGAAATCTCGAGAAGCCTTTCCGGATCGTGTTCCCGGACATAGGAGAATTCCGTTACGTGCTCAAGCACATAGATGCTGACACTGTCGGCATTCTCGAAGCGGTTTGATGAGAAAATGGAATATTTCCCGTCCGGGGTATTCATAAAGAGCATATCGTCGGCCGGGGAGTTGAAAGGGAAACCCATGTTAACCGGCTCGTCCCACTCTCCCTGCTCCTCGTTCCAATCGGAGTAGAACAGGTCATAGCCCCCGAGCCCCGGGAGGGTTTTCGACGAAAAGTACATCCTGTTCCCTTCCACGAGCGTGTAAATCTGGCTGACCGCCGACTCGCGGCTGATGTAGATTTCTTCCTCCCCACCCTGATAGAAGATGGCGGGAGCGTTTTCCACCTCTCTCCAGGACCCGTCGGGAAATGGATAGTAAAGGAAAAACTCGTCCGCGGAGAAAGTGTGCCTGTCCACCGGGACCACCTGCGCGACCATACCTGCTATCTTTTGCGCAACACTGCAGCCCTTCAACGCTTCGGCAACTTCTCTCTGTTCCTGTTCCGTTTCGCACAGGGCATACGCCATCCTGAGTGCGGAGGCGGCCTCCTCATAGTGGTACGCATCCATATAGTCCCCGGCCAGCAGTCTCAGACTATCGGAAGCCGACACCGAGATGACAACGGGCTCGGCCGGCTCTTCTTCCGCTTCTTTTTCCATCTCCGGCGCGGCGGCATCTATCACCAGCCTCTCACGAAGCGCGCTTCGCCACAGGCTGTCAAGATGCGAGCGGTCCGCTGTCTGCGCAAACGCTTGCGCTCCGATGGCGGACAAGGTGAGAAAAAATACGACTGACAGCTTCCTGCTCATGCGTTTGGGATGTTTCCCGGCAAAATTAGCAAATTGCCGGAAAAAGCGATTTCTTTCTTCGCAAAAAAATAGTAAATTTGCAGGCTTATTGGCAATTGATGAAAAAGTAATTATCAAATATCAATCAAAATTATGCAAAGTAAAGGTGCAATCAGACTCGTGGCGATTCTTCTGCTCTTCGCATGCATTTGGCAGCTTTCCTTCACAGCCGTTTCAGGCATACAGGAGAAAAAGGCGGCCAAATATGCCGAGCAGGCTGCAATCGCAGTACAGAATGCCGCAGAGTTCGCAAACGTCAACGCCGAAGACCACGCTTATTATCTGGACTCGGTGAAAAAGTATCAGACAAGATGGTACACAGACTCCGTCTCGACTGAAAAGATTTATTTCGGAAACACCTACAAGCAGGTCAAGGCCAAGGAACTCAACCTCGGTCTGGACCTCAAGGGTGGTATGAACGTAATGCTTCAGGTGCAGCTCGAGGACCTCGTTTATGCACTTGCAGCCGAGGATGCCTGCCCTGAGTTCTATCAGGCAATGACACTCGCAAAGAGCCGCGAGGTCGCAGAACACGGAGACTTCATCACCATCTTCGCGAACGCCTGGAAGGAAGTTGCCGCCGGCAACAAACTCGCACAAGTATTCGGAACATACGAAATGCGCGACCGCATCAAGCCTGAATCGACGGACGATGAGGTTATCGCAGTTATCCGCGAGGACGCCGAGAGTGCTATCGCAAACTCCTTCAACGTGCTTCGCAACCGTATCGACCGCTTCGGTGTAACCCAGCCCAGCATCCAGAAAATCGGCAACACGGGACGAATCCTCGTGGAACTTCCCGGTGTAAAGGAGCCTGAGCGTGTCCGCAAACTCCTCCAGGGAACAGCATCCCTCGAGTTCTGGACAACCTATACGAGCCAGGAAATCTATCCTTTCCTCGCGCAGGCCAATGCCGCTACCGTTGAAATGAGCGGTGAAAACGAGACCGAGGCCCTCTTCTCCGTTCTTTCTCCCGCACAGGCAAGCGCATCCGCATGCATCGGTTTTGCCAACGGCATCGATACGGCGAAAGTGAACACAATGCTTGCACAGAGCGGAGTCAAGGATCTCTTCCCCGCAGAGTTCGTTCCCATGTGGTCCGTGAAGCCCTCCGAGTATGCTAAGGGTGACAACATCTTCGAACTCATCGCCATCAAGGCTTCCAGCCGCGACGGAAAGGCACCCCTCGACGGCGGCTCCGTCACCGACGCGCGCGTTTCCTACAACCAGCAGCGCGGCGGCACCCCCAGCGTCTCGATGTCGATGAACGCCGAAGGCGCCAACACCTGGGCAAAGATGACCAAGGAGAACATCGGCAAGCAGATTGCCATCGTTCTCGACGGCACCGTATACTCCTATCCTGTAGTCAACACCGAAATCACCGGAGGAAACTCCGAGATCAGCGGAAACTTCACGATCGAGGAAGCAACCGACCTTACCAACGTGCTCAAGTCCGGTAAACTTCCCGCTCCCGCCACAATCGTTCAGGAGCAGGTTGTCGGACCTTCACTCGGTGCCGAGTCCATCCACGCAGGTCTTGTTTCCTTCATCATCGCGTTCATCCTCGTGCTCATCTATATGATTCTGTTCTACAGCGGAGCAGGTCTTGTAGCTGACGTCGCGCTTCTGTGCAACGTGGTTCTCCTCTTCGGCGTACTCGCATCGTTCGGTGCGGTACTCACCCTTCCCGGTATCGCAGGTCTCGTCCTGACAATGGGTATGGCGGTTGATGCCAACGTCATCATCTACGAGCGTATCAAGGAAGAGGTCAAGGCTGGAAAGGGCCTCGGAAAAGCAATCCACGACGGATACCAGAACGCATATTCCGCAATCATCGACGGTCAGGTCACAACCCTCCTTACCGGTCTCGTTCTCTTCTTCTTCGGAACGGGCCCCATCAAGGGATTCGCAACGACCCTCATCATCGGTATCATCACTTCCGTTCTCACCGCAATCTTCATTACGCGCATCATCTTCGATGACCGCGTATCCCGTGGCAAGAACATCACGTTCTCCAACAAGATTACCGAGAACTTCCTCAAGAACACGAAGGTCAACTTCCTGGGCGGACGCAAGTATTCCTACGTCATTTCAGGAGCCCTCATCATCGCTTCCATCGTCTGCATGTGCACTAAGGGATTCACCTATGGCGTTGACTTCACGGGAGGCCGCACCTATGTCGTACGCTTCGACAAGCCTGTAACCGCAGAGGACATCCGCGAGGCCTGCATTGAAGAGTTCGACGGCGCTGTCGAAGTAAAGCAGTTCGGTGGTGAAAGCCAGATGAAGATCACGACCGCATACAAGTACGAAATCGAATCTTCCGAGGTTGATACCGAAATCGAAGGCAAGCTTTACAACGCACTCAAGGGCTTCTTCAATGAAGATCTCAGCGTTTCCGATTTCGTGTCCACCCTCGACAACCCCAACGGTATCATCAGTTCCGACAAGGTCGGCGCATCGATAGCAAGCGACATCCGCCGCAACGCCATCATCTCCGTCATCCTCGCCCTCTTCGTAATCTTCGGATACATCGCTATCCGTTTCAAGGGCTGGACCTGGGGTCTGGGCGGCGTCGTTTCGCTGGCACATACCGCAATCATCATGATCGGCTTCTTCTCCGCCTTCAGCGGAATCCTGCCATTCAACCTTGACGTTGACCAGACCTTCATCGCAGCCATCCTTACCATCATCGGTTATGCCATCAACGACAATGTGGTTATCTTCGACCGTATCCGTGAGAATTTCAGGCTGCACCCGAACGACGACTTCAAGGGCACCGTCAACAAGTCCCTCAACGCAACTCTTACACGTACCGTCAACACCTCGGTTTCAACCCTCCTTCCTATGCTTGCAATCGCAATCTGGGGCGGCGAGTCGATCCGCGGTCTTTCCGTCGCTCTCTGCCTCGGTATCTGCGTCGGTACTTATGCTTCCATCATGATCGGTACTCCTATCATGTTCGACGCAGAGTGCAAGAGGCGCAAGAAACTCGCTTCGAAATAAGAGGTGAATTTTTTCGGAATTCAAAGGATGTCCGGCTTTTTGTCGGACATCTTTTTTGTTATATTTGCAATACTATGTCGTTCGTTCATCTTCACGTCCACACCCAGTATTCGATCCTGGACGGATTGTCTGACTGCAAGAAACTTTTCGCCCGTGCGCGCGAACTGAACATGCCGGCGGTAGCCATCACCGACCACGGCAATGTTTTCGGGGTCAAGGACTTCCTGAAGCAGGCTTACGACAAAAAGAACAAGGATGCGGAAGGCAATCTCATTGTCCGCCCCATCATCGGCTGCGAGGTTTACGTCACCCGGCACTACGACCACGCCACCCTCAAGGACCAGGACCACCGCAAATATTACCACCTCATCCTGCTGGCAAAGAACTATGCCGGCTACCTCAACCTTATCAAAATAGTTTCCGAAGGCCACATCAACGGAATGTACTACAAGCCGAGGGTCAGCCACGAAATACTGGAAAGGTACCACGAAAATCTCATCTGCTGCTCGGCCTGCCTTGCGGGAGAGCTGCCCAAGGATATAATGGCCGGAGACCTGGATGCGGCACGCAAAGCCATAGAATGGCACAAGAAGGTGTTCGGGGATGACTATTATCTGGAAGTGCAGTTGCACAGGACGGAGGTTCCCGGCCTGAGCCAGGACGTGTACGACCGCCAGATGGAGGTGAATCCGGTTCTCTTCCGGTTGGGAGAGGAAATGGGAGTGAAGGTGGTGGCGACAAACGACGTCCATTTCATACGCAAGGAGGACGGACCCGTGCACGACAGGCTCATCTGCCTTACGACGAACGCAAACGTCTCCGATGCGGACAGACTCCACTATACGCAGCAGGAATACCTGAAAAGCGAAGAGGAAATGGCCGCACTGTTCCCCGACCATCCGGAAGCGATTTCCAACACAATGGAAGTCCTGTCCAAAATCGAGACCTACAGCATAGACCGCGAACCCGTCCTGCCCAAGTTCGAGATAGACCCGGAATTTCTGGCGAACCTCGATGACGCGCTGAAAGAATATGCCCACATCATCGAATGCGGCCGATATGAGGTCCACAAGGATAAGAAAACCGGAGCGGAGACCAAGGTGGACCGTGGTGAGGAATTCTGCAATTCGGTTGCCTTCCTGTGCCACCTGACATATCAGGGCGCCCATAGGAGATATGGGCAGACACTGAGCGAAGAGCAGGAGGAGAGGATACGCTTCGAGTTGGAAACCATCAGCAAGATGGGGTTCCCGGACTACTTCCTCATTGTCCAGGACTACATCGCCGCATCCAGGAAGATGGGCTATATGGTGGGTCCCGGGCGTGGTTCCGCCGCCGGTTCGGTCGTGGCGTACTGCCTTGGCATCACAAACCTTGACCCTATCAAGTACAAGCTCCTGTTCGAGCGTTTCCTCAATCCGGACCGAGTGAACATGCCGGATATCGACGTGGATTTCGAGGACCTGACCGTCGCCCACAACTATGTGGAGCAGCGATACGGTTCTAACCACGTGTGCCGTGTCATCACTTTCGGCACAATGGCCGCAAAAAGCGCCATAAAGGATGTCGCGCGCATTTCCCAGGTGTCGATAGACGAATCCAACAGGCTTTCGAAGATGGTCCCCGACCGTCTGAGCGAAAAGCAGGAGAAAAAATATCCCTTCAATCCCGAGCTGGATGAATTGAAGTCCGGGTTCAAGATAGTGGAGGAAGACGGAAAAACCTTCCAGAAAGGTATGGAGGACACCCCTGTCCCCATTACCCTTGAGAAATGCTATGCCCTGGTGCCGGAATTCAAGGAAGAGCTTGCAAACGGAAGCGAGACCAACAAGGAGGTGCTGGAATACGCAAAAAGGCTGGAGGGAAGCATACGCCAGGTCGGTCAGCACGCCTGCGCAACCATCATCGGCCGCGGAAACCTTACGGACTATATTCCCATCTGCCTCAGCAAGGACAAGGAAACGGGGCTGGACGTATGGACGTCCCAGTTTGACGGGCACTTCATCGAGGAGGTCGGAATGCTTAAGATGGACTTCCTGGGGCTCAACACCCTCGGCATCATACACGAGACCCTGGACAACATCCGCAAGAGGCATGGCATAGACATAGATATCGAAGCCATTCCCATTGACGACAAGCCCACCTTTGAGATGTACGGACGCGGAGACACCACCGTGGTGTTCCAGTTCGAATCCGAAGGAATGAAGAAGTGGCTCCAGAAACTCCATCCGGACTGCTTCGAGGACCTTATCGCGATGAACGCCCTCTACCGGCCGGGTCCTATGGACTACATCCCGGATTTCGTCGACCGCAAACAGGGTCTCAAGCCTATCGAATACGACCTTCCGGAGATGGCCAAGTACCTTGACGAAACTTACGGAATCACCGTATACCAGGAGCAGGTGATGCTTCTTTCCCAGTTGCTCGCAAACTTTACCAAGGGCGAGGCGGACCGCTTGAGGAAGGCGATGGGAAAGAAGAAGATCGAGGAAATGATGAAGCTCAAGGACAAGTTCATGGAGCAGGGACAGGCGAACGGCCATCCCATAAAGACCCTCGACAAGATCTGGAAGGACTGGGAGAAGTTCGCCCAATACGCATTCAACAAGTCCCACGCAACCTGCTACGCCTGGGTCAGCTATCAGACAGGCTGGCTGAAATGCCACTACACGGCGGAATTCCTCGCGGCCAACCTCTCGAGGAGCCTGTCCGACATGGAGGAAATCAAGAAAATAATGGCGGACTGCCGCCTTCATAACATACAGGTGCTCAGTCCGGACGTGAACGAATCCTCGGCAACCTTCACGGTCAACTCCGACGGCAACATCCGCTTCGGCCTCGGCGGGATGAAGGGTTTCGGAAACAACATAGTGGACGCCATTGTCCGGGAAAGGGACGAAAACGGCCCTTACGCGGACGTTTTCGACTTTGTCGAGAGAATGGCCGTCTATAGCGCCGAAGACCCGCGAAACGCCTCCGTAAACCGCAAGGCGCTGGAAATACTTGTCTATGCCGGCGCGTTCGATTCTTTCGGATACAAGCGTTCGCAGTTCTTCGTGCCTTCCCAGAATAGCGGAGAATTGTTCCTGGACGACCTGGCAAAGTACTCGGACTTGTACAAAAACGACAAAATGGACAATTCCGTATCGCTGTTCGGTGACGCCGAGGAGACTAAGCCCTCAAGGCCGAAGATGCCGGAGGCCATTGCCGATGAGGACAGCCTGCTGCTGCTCCAGAAGGAAAAGGAAGTTGTCGGAATGTATCTGTCGGCCCACCCCCTGGACCGCTACAGGTTCGAGATAGACAGTTTCACGAACTGCCGCCTGGCTGACTTGCCGCAGGAAATCTCAAAGGCGACTGAGACCCAGACGGGACGGAAAGTTTACCTCGCGGGTATCGTCACCAGTTCGAAGATGACAACCACCCGTTCGGGCTCTCCCTCTGTGCGCGCCGTCCTGGAAGACTACAGCGGAACGTATGAAATCGCCCTTTTCGGAAAAGATGTGGACAACTTCAAGTCCTTTATGGAAGAAAAGAGGGAGCTGTTTGTCGAAGGGGAACTGAAGGCAAGATATTTCGGAAAAGGGGAGAACGCTCCCGCAAAACCGGATTTCAATTTCAGGGTTTCCAAGGTGATTTCTCTCGGAAACGTCAACACGGCCTACCTCGGAGGTTTCACCATTCCTGTACCAACGCCGCTTCTCAACAAGGAGTTCAGAACAGAGTTCGTAAAACTGCTCAAGCACCACAAGGGACATACCCCGCTGACAATACGTCTTCTCGACCCGAAATACGGCGCAATCGACACCGCACCCAGAAAATTGGGCGTAAGTGTCGACGGAACTTTCACCGACGAACTGAAAAAGATGGGGCTGAGCTACTCGATTACCTCCAGCCTTGGGCGCTGACCGGATGTTCCAGTCCGTCCGGAGTGACCAGCACGGCCCCGACTTCGCTCTGTGCGAGATGGCCTATGATATCGAAGGCCTGAAAGTCGTGGCGGAATTTCTCCATCTGAAGGATAGGCACCGTGAAGAGCAGACGGCAATCGTCCCCTCCGTTCATAGCCGCGGAAACCGGATCTATATCCAGTTCCTTTCCAAGGGTGAAGGTGTTCCCCTCGAACGGAATCTTGTCGGCATAGACCTTCGCGCCCAGACCGGAATCGCGACAGAGCCTCAGAAGGGCATCCGAAAGGCCGCTGGAAACGAAATATCCGAAGGATGGGTATATCTCCGAGCTTTCGAACTGCGAAGGCACGTCAGGGGGGAGTTCGGGGCGCAGGTATGAGCCCACAAACATCTTGTATTTCTCTATTTCGCCGAATCTGTGCTCGAGGACCTGCTGGCCGAGGTAGGCTGCACCGAGGCTGCCGCTTACGCAGATGAGATCCTTGCTGTGGGCGACGGACCGCTTCGCGGCGCTCGCCGCCTTTTCGGATCCGGTAGCGCAAAGGCTGATGACAAGGCCGTTCTGGGACGGCTTCATGTCGAGGCTCAGGGATTCGTAGCCGTACTCCTTCGCACCCGAGACAATTCCGCTCCAGAGCTGG
>JAKSJY010000004.1 GCA_024402025.1 Bacteroidales bacterium | reverse complement strand
GTATGGAAGAGCTTCTGATAGGTTGCTATGGATCAAAATGTATCAAACATGCCTCGCTTCATAGCACGAAATTTGACGAAGAACCGAATCCTGCTCGACGGGATCAATGTCGAAGACGGTTCGGGCCTGGAAGGGGCCGGACGGCAGTGTGACCTCATCCTGTTTCCGGCATTCTCTGCGGGCAGTGCGGTTTTGAGAACCGGGTCCCCGGAGCAAGTCTCCGACCCAATTTCAAAACCGCACTGCCCGCAGGTATGCCATCCGGTTCTGCGCTCCGCCGGGGACCTTCGGCTCTCTCGTCCCTCCAACCCCTTCCAGACCCTGACCTCTATGTAACAGGATTCTCAGATCCTAAACACAGGGTTTTGCAGGTTCGGCCGCACGGAGGAGTTCATCGAGCAGAATATGACCTGTTTCCTGGGCCAAATTCTTCTGTACTACCAGTAAATCCAGAAGGCCTCCGGAAAAATCCGGAAGCCTTCTTGAAAACTGTGGAGCATAGGAGAATCGAACTCCTGACCTTTTGAATGCCATTCAAACGCTCTACCAACTGAGCTAATACCCCATTATGCTCTTTCCATCTCGCGACGGAGATCTTTTTCCTTTATCGACGCCCTCTTGTCGAATTCCTTCTTGCCCTTCGCCAACGCGATGCGGACTTTTGCGTATCCGTTGTCGGCGATATAGGCCCGAACCGCCACTATCGTCAGTCCTTTCTGCTTGTCGGCCTGCGCAAGATGCCTCAGCTCCTTTTTGGTCAGCAGCAACTTCCGGTCGCGCAGGGGGTCGTGTCCGCCCCAGGAGGCCCAGAAGTAGGTGGCAATGTTCATTCCGCGCAGATACAGTTCCCCGCCGCTGAAATAGCAGTATGCGTCCTGGAGAGATGCCTTTCCGGCACGCAGTGACTTTATTTCCGTTCCCGCAAGCACAATTCCGGCATCATATTCTTCAAGAAATTCATAGTCGAAGGATGCCTTCTTGTTATTGATGTGTATGCCCGGGGACTTTGCCATTTGGACTGTCAATTCGAATGCAAATGTAATGAGTTTTTTTCAATTTCGTATATTTGTCCTGAAATGAAGAATGCAATTGCGCCTTTGCCCGAGGCCGAGACCGTCAGGGCGGAAGAAATAAAAAGGCTCCTCGAGACGGGGGAGACAGACCTTGTGTGCGTCCTGGGGCCTACCGCTTCGGGCAAGACACGCTATGCCGTGGGGCTCGCCCGGAGCATCGGAAACTGCGAAATAATTTCCGCCGATTCGCGCCAGGTCTACAAGGGGATGGACATAGGTACGGGAAAGGACCTCGATGAATACGGAGATGTCCCATACCATCTTGTCGACATCCTGCCGGCCGGGGAGCAGTACAATGTCCACCAGTTCCAGGAGGATTTCCGCAAGGCTTATGACGATATCCGTTCCCGAGGGGCGTTCCCCATCCTGTGCGGCGGAACGGGGATGTACATCAGCGCAGCCACCTGCGGGTACAGTTTCGGTGAAAGGCAACCTCTCAGCGAGATGAAACCCAGGACGGATATGCGCACCTTCTTCATCGGGACCCTGGTCGACAGGGAGACTCGCAATGCGCGAATCGACGCACGCCTCAAAGCCCGCCTCGAAGAAGGGATGATAGGGGAGGTAGAAGGGCTGCTGCGCGGCGGAGTCCCGGCGGAGACCCTCATTTCATATGGGCTCGAGTACAAGTTCGTCACCCAATATCTTCTGGGGCAGACGGGCCGCGAGGAGATGGAGAGCCTTCTCGCGACGGCCATACATCAGTTTGCCAAGCGACAGATGACCTGGTGGCGCGCGATGGAGCGCTCAGGCATCCGCATCCATTGGGTCGAGCCTTAGAACGCCTTCTTTACGGCGTCCACCATATCCAGTTTTTCCCAGGTGAAGAATTCCAGTCCGTTTTCGCTGTAGGGCTTGCGTCCCATATGCCCGTATGCGGCTGTCGGGAGATAGATGGGGTTCTTGAGACCGAACCTTTTCACGATGGCTGCGGGGCGGAGGTCCCACAACTCGCGCACCTTCTCCGCGATGTAGGCGTCGGCCGCTTCCCCGCGATCGGTGCTTATGCCTTGCGTATCCTCCGGGGCAACGTGTGCCGTTCCGTAGGTGTCCACGAAAACGCTGACAGGCTCTGCGACGCCGATGGCGTATGCCAGTTGGACAAGTATTTCATCCGCGATTCCGGCAGCCACGAGGTTCTTCGCGATATGGCGTGCCGCATAGGCGGCGCTGCGGTCCACCTTCGAAGGGTCCTTTCCGGAGAATGCACCGCCGCCGTGTGCTCCGCGGCCTCCGTAGGTGTCCACTATTATCTTGCGTCCGGTAAGACCCGTGTCGCCGGCGGGACCTCCGATGACGAACTTGCCTGTGGGGTTGACGTGGAGGATATAGTCCGTGTCGAAGAGGTCGGCCGTCTCCTCCGGCAGGGATTCGATGAGGCGGGGGATGACGATGCTGCGTACGTCGCTTTCTATTTCGGTGTGCATTGTCTCATCCTCGGCGAACTCGTCGTGCTGCGTTGAGAGAACTATGGTGTGGACGCGCAGAGGTTTGTGCCGTCCGGAGAATTCGATGGTGAACTGTGCCTTGGCGTCGGGTCTGAGGTATGGCATCAGTTGCGGCTCGTTGTGACGGATGTCAGAAAGGACCTGGAGCAGCTTGTGCGACAGGGAAAGGGCGAGAGGCATATAGTCCTCGGTGTCGCGGCAGGCGTAGCCGAACATCATTCCCTGGTCTCCGGCGCCCTGCTGCATTTCGGTTTCCCTTACGACTCCGCGGTTGATGTCAGCGCTCTGGGAGTGGATTTCCGAGATGATACGGCAGGACTTCGCGTCAAAGCCGTATTCGGACTTGGTGTATCCGATTCTTTCTATCGTCTTGCGGACGGTGGCGTCGATGTCCACGCTGGCTTTCGATGTGACTTCTCCGGCCACTACGACCAGCCCCTCGGTGCAAAACGTTTCGCAGGCGACCTTTGAATCAGGGTCCTGCGCGAGGTATCCGTCGAGTATTGAATCTGAAATCTGGTCAGCGACCTTGTCGGGGTGACCCTCGGAAACCGATTCCGAAGTGAACAGGTAATTCATCTTTTTAGCATTTTATTACGGGGTTGCAAGCAGTCAAATCTCTCCCCATATGTCGATTTGGTGCAAAGGTACGAAAATATGTTGAAAAATTGTTAAAAAAATTTATTTGCAAAGAGGAAAGAATGGACTAAATTTGCGCCGGGTTTGTTGGAACAACTATTCATAATCATATCAAAAAATTTATGAAAAAATTCCTTTCAGTTCTTGCGCTGACAATTTCAGCGCTCATCATCAGTGTTTCTGCCTACGCGCAGTTCACGACTTCCTCTTTGAACGGCCGCGTCGTTGACGAAAACGGCCTTCCTCTTCCCGGTGCGGCAGTAATCGCCGTACACACTCCTACCGGTTCGCAGTACTATGCACTTGCGAACGAAAGCGGTTACTACACCATCGACGGTATGCGTCCCGGCGGACCCTATACTGTCACCATCTCCCTCGTCGGCTGCAAGACAGTTCAGCACGAAGGACTCGTTCTCGCTCTTTCCGAGACGTATCAGGTAGACGCCAGCCTCGTTCCCGAGTCGGAACTTCTCGACGAAGCCGGAATCATTGCAGTTGCTGCAAAGTTCACAGCTGAGAAAACAGGTGTTTCCACCAACGTTTCCAATAGCGAGATGATGAATCTCCCCAACTCTGACCGCAGCATCTCCGCAATTGCAAAACTCTCACCGTACTCCAACGGTATGAACTTTGCGGGTTCCGACGGCCGTTCCACCAACTTCAGCGTCGACGGTGCGAACCTCAACAACAACTTCGGTCTTTCCGCAAATCTTCCCGGCGGCGGCAGCCCTATCTCTCTTGACGCCATCGAGGAAATGCAGATCGTAATCGCTCCTTACGACGTTCGTCAGAGCAACTTCGTAGGCGGCGGTATCAACGCAGTTACAAAGTCCGGTACCAACACCTTCAAGGGTACCGCATACGCATACTATACGAACCAGAACTTCCGCGGTAACGTCGTTGCCGGAAAGGACCTTGGCGAGCGCAAGGCTGAGTCCAATCTCATCGCCGGTGCTACAATCGGCGGTCCCATCATCAAGGACAAGCTCTTCTTCTTCGTAAACTTCGAAATCCAGAAGCAGCCCGAGCAGGCCGTAAAGCACTTCCTCGATCCTACCAAGGACGCCGCCAAGATGGCCGTTCTCGATCAGATCAGCCAGAAGCTTCAGAAGGATTACGGCTACAACCCCGGCTCTTACACCAACTATCCCGGCGGTACCGACAATATGAAGATTCTCGCCCGCATCGACTGGAACATCTCCGACGCCCACAAGCTCAGCGTCCGTTTCAACCAGACAAACAACCAGTACTGGTACGCTCCTAACGGAAGCTCCTGCGACGACCGCAACAAGGCTCTCGCCGACTTCCGTCCCAGCAAGAACCGCGACAGTGAGGTTTCACAGCCGTTCTCCGGAAACATGTACAGCCAGATGAACAACGTTATGTCCATCACCGCCGAGCTCAACAGCCGCCTCAGTGACAAGATCTCCAACAAGCTCCTCGCTGCCTACACCAATATCAACGATCAGCGCGGTTCCAACTCCGCTCCCTTCCCTCACGTCGATATCATGACTGAAGGCAAGGAGGTTGGAGACGGATTCAAGCAGTTCACTCCTTACACTTCCTTCGGATACGAGCTCTTTACCTGGAACAACGGTGTGAAGAACAACAACTTCACCATTCAGGACAACGTTACATTCTACCTCGGATCACACACGGTAGTTGCCGGTCTCAACTTCGAGCAGATGTCCGCACGCAACTCCTATATGCGTAACGGTACCGCATACTATCGCTATGCCAGCCCCGAGGATTTCCTCAATGACGCTCTCCCTCTTTCATTCTGCCTTACCTACGGTTATGACGGGCAGGACAACCCTGCAGGTATCGTCAAGTACAACCAGACCGCAGCATACGTTCAGGACGAGTGGAAGATTACAAGGAACTTCAAGCTCACCTACGGTCTTCGCGGCGACCTTATCGCATTCGACAACTCCGCTATCAAGACCAACCCCAATATCGCAGCCATTGATTATGGCGGAAGGAAGGTGGATACCGGCGTATGGCCTACCACACGTCTTCAGGTTTCACCCCGCGTAGGATTCAACTGGGATGTAAACGGCGACAAGAGCCTCATCGTTCGCGGTGGTACAGGTTTCTTCCAGGGCCGTCTCCCTCTCGTATTCTTCACCAACATGCCTCAGAACTCAGGTATGATCCAGGGCACCGCAAACATTCAGGCCGGATGGAAGAAGGATGCCAACGACAACATTATCGGCATTCAGTATTCCGATGAAGCACGTCGTGCTCTCGAAACCCTTACCGAAGGTGGCAAGATGATGACCGACGTGAAGAAGATCGTCAGCACTCTCGGACTTCCCACTTCTCCTTCGGCTGAAAGCGCAGGTCTCGGTGGAAACGACTACATCGGTGGCGTTGATCCCAACTTCCGCATGCCTCAGATTTGGAAGACCTCTGTTGCCGTAGACTACAAAGTCCCCGTAAACTTCCCCTTCACCGTTACTGCTGAGGGTATGTTCAACAAGACCATTTGGGGTGTTACGATGGAAGACTGGAACATTGACAACAGCAAGCTTACAGCTACTTTCGCAGGTTCCGACAACCGTGTAAACTACAATCAGTGTGGCGATTACAACTACGCCAAGACCTCCGCATACGTTCTTGCCAACACCCAGAAGGGTTATGGCTACACCGCCAACCTTACTGTAAATATGGAGCCTGTCAAGAACTTGAAGATTATGGCTGCCTACACTCACACCGAGTCAAAGGAAATCACCGGTCTCCCGGGCTCAGCCGCCAACTCCGCATATACAGGAATCCCTACAGTAAGCGGTCTCAATCTCAGCGGCGTACAGCGTTCACAGTATGTTCTTCCCGACAAGGTTATGGCCAATATCAGCTACTTCATTCCTTGGAAGATATTCGGCGGAAACGGTCTCCACATCAACGCTTACTACACAGCTGCTTCTTCGTTTGGCAACAGTTTCGTTTACACAAGCGATATGAACGGTGACGGTATCGGAGCAGATCTTATCTACATCCCCAAGGATATCAACGACGTTCTTTGGAAGACCCCCGAGGACGGACAGGCATTCATGACATTCGTCAACAACGACAAGTATCTCAGCGCACACAAGGGACAGTATGCAGAGGCATATGCAGCTCGCGCTCCTTGGGTGCACAGAATCGACCTCCGTATCGCAGAGGACTTCTCCTTCAAGGTTGGAAACACGACTCATAACTTCCAGGCAGCCGTTTCCATCGACAATATCGGCAATATGATCAACAACAGCTGGGGTGTCCAGAAGCTTTCCGGTTACCAGTCATCTGTCGGTGAGAACATCGCAATTCTCAACTACGAAGGTGTTTCTGACGGCGGCAAGCCTGTCTTCTCGATGAAACAGGTCGAAGGTGCTTATCCTACTCAGAACTACACCAAGTACAATCAGATCAAGGCAGAGGCTTGGTCAATCCTTTTCAGCCTCAAGTACTTCTTCAACTAGTACCTGACTCTGAAACATAAATGAAAGACGCCGGCCACTTGGTCGGCGTCTTTTTTACTTCAACGGTTTTCTACCTGAGGGCTTTTTTGAAATAGGGATAGAGAAAATCCGTAAATTCCGCAACTCCGAGGTCGGTAAGGTGCGTGCCGTCAACTGTGTATTCGCAGGCATCTCCGGTCATCACGAATTTGGGGCAGTAGTAAATCTTCTTTTCCCCCGCCTTGCGAAGTCTGTCGAACAGGGCTTTCTGCGCCGCGTCATTCGCTGCCACAGTTGCGGGTACACTCTGATTGAAGGCAAGATAAGGATACTCCTTCGCGCCGAGAAAGAGAATCGGTACGTCCGGATGCGCTTCGCGCAGAATCCTGTAGAACTTCTCGCCTCTCGCTTCGATATCGGCGGCCTTCGCATTGCCCTCGTAATCCAGAACAAACATCCCGGGGTCTTCGTACGAGGCCATCGTCTCGGCTATTTCCAGGTCGATGATGCCGTTGCCGCTGAATCCGAGGTTGATGAACTGCCTGTCCAGCCTGCGGGAAAGAATGCTTGTGTAGCACATTCCCGGACGGGATACACAGCCGCCCTGGGTGATGGAGGTGCCGTATACGATGACGGGTTTTTCCGCGCGAGGGGAGTTCAGGGTGGAGCGGGAGATGCCGGCGCCTTCGTCCACTCCGATTTCCAGTTTGTCCACTCCGTCATAGAGCGAAAGATAGATCATACACTCATGCCAGTTCCCGTCCATACTGTATACGAGGTCGGAGGCAGTCTCTTTCGATGCCGGGTTGGGACGTCCGGCGCCGACGAACCTCCAGGCTTTTCCGTCGAAGATATACAGGTCAATACCGCGTACTCCCGTATCGGTCATATGGTTCATTGCTTCCTTGCCGTGCGAGGTCCAGCGGGCGCGGATGTTTACCGAATTGGTCCTGAAGCGTACGTAGATTCCGGCGCTCTGGAGTCCGAGATGCCAGACCGGTTCGCGGGAAACTCCCTCCAGGGAAATGGGCAGTCTGCAATACGGACCGGGAGTGTCGTCGCTGATTTTTCCGTAGATGTCGAATCGGGTGGCATCCGTGTAAACCGTCTGTGCGTGGAGGCCCAGGGCGCACAGCACCGCGGCCGTCAATGTCAAAAATGCTTTTTTCATCGTAAAATGTTTGATATGCGTGTGCAAAATTAGGGAAATTTGGCAAATAGTGCTAAATTTGATACCGTTCCAAATCAGGAAAAAATTAAGATGAAAAAATTAATTGTCGCGCTTTCAGCAGCGCTTGTTATGGTTTCTTGCACTAATCCTTTTTACGGGGAATGGGATACCCCTTACGGGATTCCTCCCTTTGACAAAATCAAAGACTGCCACTATCTTCCCGCAGTGAAGAAAGGCATCGAACTTCAGAGAGCGGAAATAGACGCGATAGTGTCCAACCCCGAGGCTCCCACTTTCGAAAACACCGTCGCCGCCTTCGACAGGAGCGGGGAAGTGCTCTCGAGAGTTGCGAATGTCCTGTTCAATGTCAGCGAATCCGACGCTTCCGAGCGGATCAATGCCATTGTCGCACAGGCAATGCCTCTCGTATCCGAGTTCCAAAGCAGCATAATGATGGACAAGGCCCTCTACGAAAGGGTCAAGACGGTATATGAGAACGAATACGACGCCCTCGGCCGCGAGCAGCAGATGCTTCTCAAGGATCTCTATGACGGCTTTGAGAAGAGCGGAATCGGCCTTCCGGAGGAGCAGCAGCGCAGAATCAAGGAGATTGATTCCGAGTTGGCCTCCCTAGCCCTCGTTTTCGGCAACAACCTCCTTGCCGAGAGCAACGCATACAAGGCTCAGTTCGGCCGCAGCGTAGCCAATTTCTATGACGATATGGCTTCCGAGAGCGACCGCGCAAGGCGTGAGGCTATGTTCAAGGCATATTCTTCCCGCGGCAATAACTCCAATGCCAACGACAACAAGTCCACCGTCCTGCGCATTATGCAGCTTCGCATCGAAAAGGCGAAGATTCTCGGCTACGCGAATCCCGCTGAAATGATACTCGAGGACAAGATGGCCCACGACCCCGCGACGGTTGACGCCTTCCTCGCCAACATAATGAAGGCAGCCGTCAAGTGCGCGAAGAAGGACATTGTCGACCTTCAGGCAATGATGGACGCCGACGCCGCCTCGGGCAACGTCGCACCCGGAGAGAAACTTCAGCCCTGGGACTACCTGTATTATGCGGAGAAACTCCGCAAGGCGCGCTATGACCTTGACGAAGCCGAAGTGATGCAGTATTTCAAGATGGAAAACGTGCGCGCAGGCGTATTCGGCAACGCATCCCGCCTCTACGGCATCAGTTTCGAGCCCATCGAAGGAGTCGCGCTCTACAACCCTGAGGCCGAGGCCTTCAAGGTTCTTGACGCCGACGGCTCCCTGCTCGGTATCATAATCACCGACTACTACCCTCGCGACACCAAGAGGGCCGGCGCGTGGATGACCAATTTCGTCGAGCAGTACATTGACCCGGTACGCGGCGAAATCCGTCCCGTCATCGTCAATGTCGGCAACTTCAACAAACCTACGGCCGACCAGCCTTCGCTCCTTACCATCGACCAGGTGCAGACTATGTTCCACGAGTTCGGCCACGCCCTGCACGGTCTGCTGACCAAGTGCGCCTACAAGGGCACCAGCGGCACCAACGTCAAGCGCGATTTCGTCGAGCTCCCTTCGCAGATCAACGAGAACTGGGCTCTCCAACCCGAGGTGCTCGCCACATACGCATTCCACTATGAGACCGGCGAGGTCATTCCCGCGGATCTCGTCGCAAAGGTTCAGGCGGCCGCCAACTTCGGTCAGGGCTTCTCCACCACCGAGCTCTGCGCTGCGTCGATTCTGGATATGAAGTGGCACGAACTTTCCGAAGTTCCCGCCGACCTCGAGGAATTCGAGAAATCCGTTTGCTCTCAGATGGGTCTCCCCCAGGAAATCATACCGCGCTACCGCAGTACGTATTTCAACCATATCTTCGGCTCCAGCGGATATTCCGCCGGGTATTACAGCTATCTCTGGGCCGAGGTTCTCGACAAGGATGCATTCGAGCTCTTCAAGCTCAAGGGCATTTTCGACTCCCAGACGGCAATGAGTTTCCGTCGTAACGTGCTCGAGAAGGGCGGCAGCGAGGAGCCTATGACACTTTACAAGCAGTTCCGCGGAGCTGACCCGGATGCGGGTGCGCTCCTGAGGGCTCGCGGACTTGACAAATAATGATCGCTATGAATAAGAAAGTACTTTTGATGATTCTTGACGGTTGGGGGGAAGGACGCCCTGACCGCAGCAATGCTATCTACACCCAGGGCCAGCCTTTCATCGACAGCCTTCGTGCAAAATATCCTTTCAGCCACCTCAATGCCTGCGGGCAGTACGTGGGACTTCCGGACGGCCAGATGGGAAACTCCGAAGTCGGGCATATGAACCTCGGCGCAGGCCGTGTGGTTTATCAGGACCTCGTGAAGATCAATATGGCCTGCCGCGACCACAAACTCCTTGAGAACAAGGAGATAGCGGCAGCTTATGAGTATGTGAAGACCACGGGCAAAAAACTCCATTTCATGGGTCTCACCTCCCACGGCGGAGTCCACTCGAGCCTCAATCACCTCTACGAATTCCTCTCCGTCGCAAAGCAGGAAGGGCTTGAAAAGGTCTATGTGCACTGTTTCATGGACGGACGCGACACCGATCCCAGGAGCGGCCTGGGCTTCGTCGAGGAACTCGAGGAAAAGATGGCGCAGACGACCGGAAAGGTCGCAACGGTATGCGGCCGCTTCTACGCGATGGACCGTGACAAGAGGTGGAACCGCGTGAAGGAGGCATACGATATGCTCGTAGAGGGAAAGGGCGCACAGTTCGCGTCTGCCACCGAGGGCATCAAGGCTTCCTACAGCGAGGATGTCACGGATGAATTCATCAAGCCTGTCGTCATTACCGAGGGCGGACAGCCCGTTGCCAAGGTGGAGAGCGGCGATGCCATCATCTTCTTCAACTTCCGCAACGACCGCGCACGCGAACTCACCGCAGTCCTCACCCAGCAGGATATGCCCCAGGAGGGAATGCACACCATACCTCTGTACTACTGCTGCCTCACTCCCTACGACGCTTCATTCCAGGGCGTACACATCCTTTTCGACAAGGAAATCGTCAAGGATACCCTCGGAGAGACCCTTGCGAAGGCAGGCAAACGCCAGCTCCGCATCGCTGAGACCGAGAAGTATGCGCACGTCACCTTCTTCTTCAACGGCGGAAGGGAGACTCCGTTCGAGAATGAGGACAGGATACTCGTCAACAGCCCCAAGGTCGCGACCTATGACCTCCAGCCTGAGATGAGCGCTCCCGAAGTGGCGGAAAAACTCATCGAGGCAATCTCTACCGAGAAGGAGGATGCCATTATCCTCAACTTCGCCAACGGCGATATGGTAGGCCATACCGGAGTGTACGACGCCATCTGCAAGGCTGTCAAGACTATCGACGGTCTCGTTGAGAAGGTTGTCAATGCCGCACTTGAACACGGTTACGTAGTTCTGCTTACGGCAGATCACGGCAATGCCGACTATGCGGTCAACGAGGACGGTTCGCCCAACACGGCCCACTCGCTCAACCTGGTTCAGTTCATTGTCATCGGTGCGGGCGACGAGGTAAAGACAGTCAGGGACGGAGCCCTTTGCAATGTCGCTCCTACCATCCTCAAACTGATGGGAATCCCTCAGCCTGAGGCAATGACCGCCGAGCCGCTGATATAAGGTGTACAAGTTCGAACCGATACTCAAGACTCTTGTCTGGGGCACGGAAAGCTGGGTGCTTTCCGCTGTCCCGGGCAGCGAGTCGGTTGTCTGCGAGGGCCCGGACAAGGGTCTCCGCATCACAGACATTTTCCCCGGGGAGTTTCCTCTGCTGATAAAATTCATAGATGCCCGGCGTGATCTCAGTATCCAGGTGCATCCTGATGATGAACTTGCCGCGCGCCGCCACGGCTGCAAGGGCAAGGACGAGATGTGGTATGTCGTTGCCGCCGGGGATGGAGCGAGGATAATCTGCGGTTTGAAGGAGAAAATCACACCGGAGCAGTATGAGGCTCTGGTGGAGGAAGGACGCATAACCGAGGTGCTGGATTCGTACGATGCCGCAGCCGGGGATGTGTTCTACCTTCCGGCCGGGCGCATTCACGCGATATGCGCGGGCTGCTACCTTGCGGAGATTCAGGAGACGTCGGACATAACCTACAGGATATTCGACTACAATCGTCCGGGGCTGGACGGGAAACCCCGCCAACTCCACATACAGGAATCCAAGGACGCGATAGACTATACGGTCCTCCCTGATTACAGGACTCACTATTCCTCAAAACCCGATGAGGAGAACGTGATTGTGGACAGTCCGCATTTTGTGACGTCCCTGCTTGAGATAGGGTCCGAATACAGAAAAGACCCGAGCGAATCAGGTCTTTTCAACGTTTTCATTTGCCTTGAGGGTGGCGCGCAGCTCGTTTCCGAGTCGGGTGGGCGGATCGGGATTTCTTCCGGTCAGGCTGTGCTCTCCCCGAAGTCTGACGGGGTTGTACGCTTTCTTCCGCAGGGGTCTGCAAAGTTTCTTCTGACCCGTCCTCGATAAGTTCGAAATCGAGAATCCTCTGTTCGAGGTTCGCATTGGCGACCTTGATTCTTACGGGGTCGCCGAGTCTGAATATGCGACGGGTGCGACGTCCGACGAGGCGGTATCTCTTCTCGTCGAATTCGAAGAAATCACCTTTTATCTCGCGGAGAGGGACCATCCCTTCGATATGTGTGGGCTCGATTTCCACATACATTCCCCATTCGGTGACGCCGGAGACGTGGCCGTCGAATTCTTCTCCGACGTGGCCCTGCATATATTCCACAAGCTTGTACTTTACGCTGGTGCGCTCCGCGTCCGTGGCGATTGATTCCCTTTCGCTTGCGTGGACGCACTCGTTCTCGAAGTAGTCCTTGTCCTGACTCTTCGCCCCGTCAAGATACAGCGCCAGCAGTCTGTGGACCATCAGGTCGGGATAGCGGCGGATAGGTGAGGTGAAGTGGGTATAGTCCGCAAAGGCGAGCCCGTAATGGCCGATGTTGTCGGTGCTGTATTTCGCCTTTGCCATCGAGCGCAGTGCAATATCCTGGAAAGCGGCGTATTCCGGTTTGCCTTCGGCGCTCTTGAGAAGGGTCGTGATCTGCTTCGCCGCTTCGCGTCCCTCGAAACCCCCTTCGATCTTGTAGCCGAAACCTTTTGCGAAGCCCTTGAGATTCTCCAGTTTGTCCGGGTTGGGGATGTCGTGGATTCGGTACACGAAAGTCTTGTTCTTCCCTCCCACGAAGGCGGCCACCGTCCTGTTGGCCAGCAGCATGAACTCCTCGATGAGGAAGTTCGCTTCGTGAGATATCTTCTGGTAGATGCGTACGGGACGTCCGTCCTTGTCGCATTCCACCTTCATCTCAGGGCGCTCGAAATCGATGGCTCCGGCCTGGCGCCGTTTGTTCTTCAGGATGCCGGCAATGGAGTTCAGCACTGAGATTGCTTCTCCGAGCGCGTCCTTTGACGGGTTCTCTATCATATTCTGGGCCCGGTCATAATCCAGACGGTGGTCCGAGCGGATAACCGTTCTCCCGAGCCAGGATTTCAGGGCCTTGGCCTCAGGACTTATCTCGAATACCGCCGAGAAGGTCAGTTTGTCCTCTCCGGGACGCAGCGAGCACATATTGTTGCATAGTTTTTCCGGCAGCATCGGGACAGTCCTGTCCACCAGATAAACCGAGGTTCCGCGATAGCGGGCCTCCTTGTCTATGATGCCCCCTTCCTTTACGTACCAGCTCACGTCCGCGATATGCACGCCGACTTCATAGTTGCCGTCGGAGAGTTTCCGCAGCGAAATCGCATCGTCGAAATCCTTTGCGTCGGCGGGGTCGATGGTGAAGGTCAGCACTTCCCTGAAATCCTTGCGCCCTTTGAGGTCGTCGGCGGTGATTTTTGAGGAAATGGCCGCCGCGGCGTCCTCGACTTCTTTTTCGAAGCGGTAGGGGAGGTTGAATTCGGCGAGTATCGCATGCATCTCCGTCTCGTTCGCCCCCGGCTCTCCAAGCACGTCGACGACGTGACCTTTCGGGTATGCTTCTCCGCGGTCCCATCGGTCCACGACGACGGCAACTTTCCACCCTCTTTGGGCGCCCATTGCGGCGGCGTCTTCCGGGTCCACCTGGATGTCGTAAGGCATCGTCCTGCTTTGCATCAGCCCCCAGGCGTTCGCCCCTATGGTATGGTATATCCCTACGAAAGGCCTTTTGGATCTTTCTATTATTTCCACGATTTCACCTTCCCTGCGCTGGCCTCTCTGCCCGGAAGGCATTGCCTTCGAATGGCCGTGGCTCCCTGCGGGAGACTTTGTTACGGACACTCTGACCGTATCTCCGTTGAGGGCCCCGCGCGTCTTGTGCATATTGACGAAGATGTCTTCATCCTGCCCTTCAACCGTTACGAACGCGAACCCTTCACGGGTCATCTGAACTTTCCCGACAAACTGGGGAAAAACTTTCCTTACGCTTTTTTTCCTCTTTTTCATACTCTTTGACAAATTTACATTTTTTTCGGGAAATCAGCGTGATGTCCTTCGCGCAACCCGTAAGTTCTTTTTTTATTTATATTTGCAAGTATGAAAGATACTAAAACCATCCTCAAAGGAGGCAGAATCTATGACGGTACCGCTTCCGGGCCTTTCGTAGGCGACATTCTTTTCCAGGGCGACAGAATCCTCGAGGTCGCACCAAGTATCGAAGACCCCCAGGCGCAGACAATCGATATCAGCGGACTCAGTGTGTCTTCCGGATTTTTCGACGCACATTCGCATAATGACTGGTTTGCAATCAAGAAGCAGCCCGTCAAATACTTCGATCCTTTTATCAGACAGGGCATAACCTCCTTCATCACCGGCAATTGCGGACTTTCCGCAGTCGGTTTCGAACCTGACACCCCCAACGTGGACAAAGTCGGAGGAGATCTGTTCAAATATTCGGATGATATGACCGGAGTGTATCCGGACGCGGAGTCCTTCTTCAATGCGATAGACGGCAACACCCCCTGCAACATAGCCTTGCTTCTGGGCCATTGTTCCGCCAGGGCAAGTGTCGCCGGAGACGCTGCCAGAAAACTCTCCCCGGAGGAAACGGAGAGGATGAAATCTATTCTGGAGAAAGGTCTGAAACAGGGAGCCTGCGGATTGAGCCTCGGACTGATGTATCAGCCGGGCATATATGCCGACGTCGCCGAGTTGCGCGAAGTGGCCGAGCTCTGCGAGAAATACGACCGCCCGATGACGGTCCATCCCAGAGCCGAATCCAAGGTCTCGATGGATTATCCTCTACTCGGACGCGCCCACAACCTCAGGGCGCTCGACGAGATGGTCGAGGTGACAAAGGGCCTCAAGATGAAATTCCAGCACAGCCACCTCATCTTTGTTGGGCGTCAGACTTTCAAAACCAAGGACAAGGCGCACGCCATACTCGACAAGATGCGCTCTGAAGGAATCGACGCCCAATTCGACATATACAGCGAGCTGCTCGGAGTCAGTGTCATCACCGTAGTGATGCCGGCCTGGTTCCAGGCCCTCGGCGCGAAGGAAAAGCGCAAATGGTGGAACAAGCTCAGGTTCTCCGTACTGTGCAAGGCTTCCATAATGCTGCTCGGTTTCGGATGGGACGACATCATCATCGCCTATCTGGGAGAAGGCAACGAACGTTGGGAAGGCAAGTCCGTAGCCGCCTGCGCGAAGGAAATGGGGAAGGGATGCATTGACGCATACCTCGACCTCTGCGAAATGAGCGATTTCAAGGGAAGGGTCAATATGGGCCCGTACAGCACTCCCGAAATCATATCCTGGCAGTCGAAACAGGACACCTGTCTCTATATGACGGATGCCTGGGTGGAGGAGCACGGCGTTCAGAACCCCGCCATCTACGACTGCTATCCGAAATTCCTGCAGAACTCACTGCTCGGGACCGGAGACACAATGCCGCGTACCATCCGGAAAATGACAGGCGCCGTGGCCGACCGCTTCTCCATCAAGGACAGGGGCTATGTCAAGCCCGGATTCTTCGCCGATTTCACTGTGTTCGATGAGAAGGCTCTCGAAAACGGAGTTCCCAACAGGAGCGAAGCGTTCGGCATCGAGAAGGTCTTCATCAACGGGCGCTGTGTTCTTGAAGGCGGGAAACTCGATGAGAAGGCCCTCAAGACAACGGGCCGCGCAATGAGGTCGTAGCCGTGTCCGTACCGGAACCACAGTTTTGAGAGTTTGGAATTTATGGTTAAATTTGTGGGTTATGTCAGATTACATTGTATCAGCAAGGAAATACCGTCCTGACTCGTTCGAAACGCTCGTAGGCCAGGACAATATCGGGCGGACCCTCAAGAACTCCATACTGAGGGGACAGCTGGCCCACGCATACCTTTTCTGCGGGCCGAGGGGTGTCGGCAAGACCAGTACGGCACGCATCTTCGCCAAGGCCATCAACTGTTCCAACCCTTCCGCCGATATGGAACCCTGCGGACAGTGCGAATCCTGCATTTCCTTTGCGGAGGGACGTTCATACTGCATACACGAGCTCGATGCCGCCTCGAACAACGGAGTCGAAGACATCAAGACCCTGATGGACCAGGTCCAGATACCCCCTCAGGTAGGCCGGTATTCGGTGTATATCATCGACGAGGTCCATATGCTGTCCTCCTCCGCGTTCAATGCCTTCCTCAAGACCCTCGAGGAACCTCCCGCACACGCAATCTTCATTCTCTGCACAACGGAGAAGCACAAGATACTCCCAACCATCCTCTCCAGATGCCAGACCTACGACTTCAACCGCATCAGCGTTCCCGATATGGTCGCGAACCTGCGCGGAATCGCCGCCAAGGAGGGTGTCACCATCGATGATGAATCCCTGCACGTAATAGCCCGCAAGGCGGACGGAGCAATGCGCGACGCCCTGACGATCTTCGATCAGACAGTCGCCTTCTGCGGTACGCAGGTGCATTACGAGGATGTCCTTTCCAATCTCAACGTCCTGGACTACGAGTACGGCTTCTCCCTTGTGGATGCCGCCCTTGCCGGAGATTACGCAAAGGCTTTCCTGATTTTCGACGAAGTGCTTGCGAAGGGTTTCAACGCCCAGTATTTCATTTCCTCCGTAGGGGAGCATCTGCGTGACCTTCTCGTCAGCCGCACCGGCGGTCTGGAATCCCTGCTGGATTTTCCGGATTCCCTGCGTCTGCGCTACAAGGAGCAGGCTTCGAAATGCAGCGTCAAGTTCATCTATGATGCACTTTCCATCACCACCGCCTGCGAAGCCGGCTACAAGGCGGCCGCAAACCAGAGACTGCATATCGAATTCGCGCTGATGAAGCTCTGTTATATCACCGTCGCCCCCGAGCAGACCTCCGCAAAGCCGGTGGCCGCCCCCGTCGCTGCCGCACCCGTCGTTGCTGCACCTGCCGCTGCAGCCCAGATCGCCGCAGCCCCGAAACCCCGGCAGGCCCCCGCGCCGCAGCCGGCACCCTCCCCGAAGCCCGCAGCGAAAAAGCCGTCAGCCCTGTCGCTTGATGCCCTGATGGCCGAGGACGAGCAGGAGGTGAAAGCCGCTGATGAAAATGCCGGGGCTCCCGTACCGACGGATGAAAAGATGCAGGAAGTGTGGCCGCGCCTCAGCGAGCCCTATGACAACCAGCCCAGGCTCGCGAATATGCTCCGCAGCGCCCGGCCGGAATTATCGGAGGCGGACGGGATGAAGATAGTCACTCTTCCGGTGGTAAGCGAGGCGCAGAAGCAGTGGCTGGAAGAAAAGCTGCTGCATTCCCTCGAGGAAAGGCTGCGTATGCTGGCAGGCTCCTCGAAGGTCAGGATGGAGATATACGTGATTCCCGAAACCGAGCAGAAGAAAGTGGTCTATATGCCCGAGGACAAGGCGAAGGAACTTATGTCCGAAAACAAGGAGGTCCACGACCTGGTGTTTGATCTTGAACTTGATGTGAAATGAAACTCCGCTGCGAAAATCTGGTTAAGAAATATGGCGTCCGCACCGTTGTGAAGGGTGTCTCGATGGAAGTGAACCAAGGGGAAATCGTCGGATTCCTCGGCCCGAACGGAGCGGGGAAGACAACCAGCTTCTATATGATTACCGGGCAGATCGCCCCCAATTCGGGCCAGGTGTTCCTGGACGACACCGAAATCACCAGGCTGCCTATGTACCAGCGCTCCCAGATGGGAGTGGGCTATCTTCCCCAGGACGCGTCGGTGTTCCGGAAGATGTCCGTGGAGGACAATATAATGTCCGTGATGGAGATGAAAGGGTACTCCCCTGAAATCAGGAAGGAGAAACTCGAATCGCTCATCAGCGAATTCAACCTTTCCAAAGTCCGCAAGTCGCTGGGAATCCAGCTCTCCGGAGGCGAAAGACGCCGTTGCGAGATAGCCAGGGCCCTTGCGGTGGATCCCAAGTTCATCCTCCTCGACGAGCCGTTTGCAGGCGTCGACCCCATCGCGGTCGAGGACATACAGTACATCATCGCCAAACTCAAATACAAGAACATCGGCGTCATCATCACCGACCACAACGTGGGTGAGACCCTGGCCATCACCGACCGCGCCTACCTCCTCTACGAGGGCACCATCCTCCAGCAGGGAACTCCTGCGGCGCTGGCCGCGGACGAGGATGTCCGCACGAAATATCTTGGGGCCGGCTTCGTGCTGAAACGCTCCGTTTCCGTGGAGAGGGCTGCCGCTGAACATCAGGCATTATGAAAATTCTGGTAATAGACGACGAAAGGGCCATCCGCAACTCGCTGAAGGAGATCCTGTCGGACGAAGGGTACGAAGTCCTTACGGCCGAAGATGGCAACAGCGGCGTGGAGGCCGCTCTCGCGCAGCACTTCGACGTGATTTTCTGCGACATCAAGATGCCGGGCCTGGACGGGACTGACGTGCTTGAGAAGCTCGTTTCCGAAGGAACGGACAGCGCCATAGTGATGATTTCCGGCCACGGCGACATCGACACGGCGGTGGACTGCATAAAGAAAGGTGCGTTCGACTTCATCCAGAAGCCGCTCGACCTCAACAGGATACTCATTACAATCAGGAACGCCACCGAACGCACCACCCTTTCGCAGCAGACGAAAATCCTCAAGAAGAAAGTCTTCGGCGCCAGGATGATAGGCGAATCCGCCCCGATCTGCGCAGTGCGGGAAATGATAGACAAGGTGGCTCCCACTTCCGCAAGGGTCCTCATCACCGGACAGAACGGCAGCGGAAAGGAGCTCGTGGCAAGGGAACTTCACCAGAAATCCCCCCGCAGCGCAATGCCCTACATCGAGGTCAACTGCGCCGCCATCCCTTCCGAACTCATAGAGAGCGAACTCTTCGGCCACGAAAAAGGCTCCTTCACTTCCGCAGTAAGGCAGCACAAGGGGAAATTCGAACAGGCCGACGGCGGGACCCTCTTCCTGGACGAGATAGGGGATATGTCCCTCGGGGCCCAGGCGAAGGTGCTGCGTGTCCTCCAGGAGAACAAGTTGAGCCGTGTCGGCTCCGACACCGACATAAAGGTCGATGTGCGTGTCATCGCCGCCACCAACAAGGACCTTCTCTCCGAGATAGAGGCCGGGCGTTTCAGGGAGGACCTCTACCACCGTCTCAGCGTGATAGTCATCAACGTCCCGTCTCTGGACGAAAGGAAGGACGACATCCACCTGCTTGTCGACTATTTCGTCGACCGGATCAGTCAGGAAACGGCGCTCCCGCGCAAGGAATTCTCCGCAGAGGCGATCGCTCTGCTCGAGAACCGCTCCTGGAAAGGAAACATCAGGGAACTGCGCAATGTGGTGGAGAGGCTGCTTATACTGGGAGACAACGTCATTTCGGCGGCCAACGTCAAAGAATACGTATAGTTTATGGAGATTCCCTCAATAATAATTGCAATCGACGGCTATTCCAGTACAGGGAAGAGTTCCTTCGCGAAACTCATTGCGAAGGAGTTTGGATTCACGTATCTGGACTCCGGTGCGTTGTACAGGGCCGTTACCCTTTTTGCACAGGAGAACGGGCTCATTTCCGGGGACAATGTCATAAGTCCCGCCTTGGAGAAGGCTCTCGAAGGGCTTGAACTGCATTTCGACTCCTCGAACCGCACGTTCATAGGTGACAGGTGCGTGGAAACGGAAATACGTTCCATGCCCGTCAGCTCGCAGGTGTCCCCTATTTCGGCATTGGCATACGTGCGGCGTTTCGTGGATGACATCCTGCACCGCTGCGCTGCGTCCCGTCGGGTCGTGATGGACGGCCGCGACATAGGGGTGACGGTGTTTCCCGATGCCGAGGTAAAGATCTTCATGACCGCGGACCCCATCGTAAGGGCCCGCAGACGCTTTGACGAGATGGCGCTCAAGGGGCAGAATCCCGTAATGGAAGAAGTCCTTGAAAATCTGCGCCGCAGAGACGAGATAGACTCCCACAGGGAAGTGTCCCCTCTGGCGAGGGCGGCCGATTCCTATCTGCTGGACAATAGTGAAATGACGATAGGCGAAGAGGTAGCCTGGCTGAAGGGAATCATTCAGGGCAAATTCGGAATTTTGGAATGAAAACAGTAGAGATCGACCCCCATTCCGGTTTTTGCGGGGGTGTCATACGGGCCATCACCTGTGCCGAGGACTTTCTCTCCAAGCACGGAAAACTTTACTCCCTCGGGGACATAGTCCACAATGATGCCGAACTTTCCAGGCTCGGAGCAATGGGACTTGTGCCCCTGGATATCGAGGATCTGGACCAGATAAAGTCTGCCGAAGGGGAGACCATACTTATAAGGGCTCACGGACAGCCGCCCCGCGTCTACGAGAAATTGCGTTCCCTGGGCTTTAAGCTGGTAGACTGCACCTGCCCTATGGTGCTCAATCTCCAGCAGAGCGTGCGCGAGGCCAGAAACCAGATTGTAATATTCGGAAAACACGGGCATCCGGAGGTCCTCGGACTCGAGGGCCAGGTGACGGAAAGCCGGGTGCACGTCGTAGACAGTACCGGGGAACTGGAGTTCCTGCTCGACAGTTGCGAGGTGGACGTGGACCGTCCCGTGGACCTGTTTTCCCAGACGACGGCGAGTCCCATTGAATTCGGGAAGCTTTCGAAAATCCTCGAAGAGAAGATGAAGGCTCCGTACAAGGTGTACAACACCATTTGCAAACAGGTTGCCTCCCGTCACGACGAGTTGGAAAAATTCGCTCTGGAGCACGATGTGATCGTCTTTGTGTCCGGCAAGACCAGTTCGAACGGAAAGGTGCTCTGCGATCTTTGCAGAAGCGTGAACTTCAGGACTTTCCACGTGGGATCCCCGAAGGATTTGCAGGCGGCGTGGTTCGGGGACAACGACAAGGTCGGCGTTTGCGGGGCTACCAGCACTCCGAGGTGGCTTCTCGAACAGGTGGCCTCCGAGATAGAGAAATTTTGATTATATTTGTGCGATTTAGAAACCAATATCATAATATATGGCAACAACAGCAGATTTCAAGAACGGACTTTATCTTAATTTCAATGACAAACCGTGCGTAATCGTTTGGTTCCAGCACGTAAAGCCCGGCAAAGGCCCCGCTTTCGTAAAGACCAAACTCCGCAACCTCGAGAACGGACGCATCCTCGAGAACACCTTCACGGCAGGCGCGAAAATCGAGACAATCGAGGTCGAGCGCAGGCCTTATCAGTTCCTTTATGCTGAGGAGGACGGATTCAATTTCATGCACGAAGAGACCTACGAGCAGATCAAACTCCCTGTCGAGGCAGTTGAGAACTCTGACCTTATGAAGGAAGGACAGCACGTTGAGATGATGTTCGTCACCGGCGAAGAGGAAAGGTGCCTCACCTGCGAACTTCCCACTTATGTAACCCTCGAGGTGACATACAGCGAGCCCGCAGTGAAAGGCAATACCGCATCGACTTCGGCATTGAAGGAAGTTACCCTCGAGACCGGCGCCAAGATCATGGTGCCCCTCTTCATCAACCAGGGTGACGTCATTACCGTCAACACACTCGACCGCACCTACGGTCAGAGAGTCTGAGACCATTGAAAATCACACTTCTTACAGTCGGAAAGACTGACATCAAGTGGGTCAGCGAAGGCCTGGAAGTCTATTCTTCCAGGCTTCGCCACTATATAGGCTTCGACCTGGTGGAAATTCCGGAACTCAGGAACGCTTCTTCCCTCAGCAGGGACCAGATAAAGACGGCCGAGGGAAAGCTTATCCTTTCCAAGGTGAAGCCGGGAGACGACGTGATTCTCCTGGACGAACACGGCAGGGAATTCCGCAGCATCGAGTTCGCTGCAATGCTGGAAAAGAAGATGTCGTTCGCCTCGAAAGACATTGTCTTTGTAATAGGCGGGGCCTATGGATTCAGCCCTGAGGTATATTCCAGGGCGGATTCCAAATTGTCACTTTCGAAAATGACGTTTTCGCACCAGATGGTGCGCACGATTTTTGCAGAGCAATTGTACCGGGCTTTCACCATAATCAAGGGGGAAGCCTACCACCACGAATGAAGAAGTCCGTAAAACGCTTTCTGATCATTCTGCCGCTGCTTGCAGTTGCGGCAGCCCTTTGTTTCGCGCGTTTAACGCCGGAAAAGGCACTTGTGCGCGATGCCAGGGTGGTTGAGAGGATGGTCGGCAGGAAACTCAGGCGTCTTGACGCATATGCCGGGAGAGCGTTTCTCCAGGACCCGTCCCAATGGATGCACCTGGAAGACCTGCCGCAGGATATGGCTGTCTACAGGTATGTCGGCGGTACTTTGCAGAGCTGGTGCCACCAGCTGCCGGTGGAGTCTGACGATCTCAGCTCTTTTTCTTCCGCCTTCGCCTTCGTGGGGGAGAAGCCCGTTTTTTTCCATCTCGGGAGGCATGCCTATATCCTGACTTCCCGGGAAGTCGGAGCCGTGAGGGTCATCTCCGGTCTCCGGCTCAAGGAACCGAGGAACTGCCGTTTCGAGCACCTCTCTTCTGAAGACGGTGCTGTCGTGTCCTACGAAGGGATTCCGTTGTTCAAGATACATTCGGATTTCACGGGACGCTCATCCAACTTCAGCGGAGAGCTGTCCCAGATAAAGGCAGTGTTGGCAATCAATCTGCTGATATTTATCTTCAGCCTCCTTGTTTACAGAAAAAGGACTTCCATAAGACGCTGGTGCAAATCCGGGCGGAGAAAAATCTTTGCCGTCGGCATATGCGCCCTGTTGTCCCTGCTGGTTCTGCTTTTTGTTTTCGTAGGCGTTCTCAAAGTCATAGTTTACACGCACATATCGCTATCGGTTTTCAAGATATCATCCCTTACAGTCGCTAGCGCCATTGTGATAGTGTCGATGCTGATGACGTTGACCTCAGTCCTGTTCCTGCTTGCCTCTTGCGGCGTGCCCGTTTTCTCCAGGGTGGGGAAACTGGTCTCTTCCTGCCTTTGCAGCGCATATCTTTTCTCCATCATCTTCCTTCTCGGCTTCAACAAGGAAAGGCAGCTCGCTTCCGCGTGGGCCGAGGGCATCTCCATCGAGAGGGATATGCAGGTAGAGGACCTGTTGAGGCAGTCCGAACGCAAGATCGCCTCTGATGATTTCATTGCCTTCGCCTCCATCTCGTCCAACGGAACTGCTGAAATCAGGAGGCACGTCGCGGACATTTTCCTCAGGAACCTGCCTCTGGACTACGACATCAAGGTCCGCATAGGCGCAGACCAATCGTCCCTGGGCGTGGACGAGGCAGTCAGAATCTCAAACGATTCCAGATTCCTTCATGCTCCGTTGCAGAGCGCGCGTTGCCGGTATGTTGGTACTTTCATCTATTTCATACCGTCGGCCGGAATGAGGAGCGTATCCATAATCGTAGAACCGAAACCTGAGATCAAGAACCGTGTCTTCCCCGCCGCCTTCGACCCCGGAAGGGTTTTGTCCGAGATTCCCTCCGGATATTCCTATGCGCGCTACAGCGGGCGCGAACGCCAGTTCTTCAGCGGAAAATACGCATATCCTACAGTCCTGAGCGACGAAAAGTACTCCGCGCTCATAGGGGACGATGACGGCTACCAGGTAATAGATTCCTATATGCATTTCGTATGCCCCGTGGATGATGAAGACATAGTCATCATCTCCCGTCCGGCCGCTTCGGGATTCTTCCTCGCGATAGCCTTCCTGCTGCTGCAGCTTTCGGTATTCCTGCCGTTGTCGCTGATTCCGGGCGGGGACACCAGGCGCAGGAAAGCGGAAAAGAACTACTTCAGGCGCAGGATTTCGCTCGTACTGATGTTCTCGCTTATAGTCACCCTGACCGTGCTTGCGGTGGTGAGCGTGCTGTTCGTATATGACCGCAACGAATCGAACATGCGTACCCTTATGTCCGACAAGGTGAACGCCATCTGCTCGATGCTCCAGTCCGGAGTCAGGACCGTCCGTTCCACGTCCGAACTCTCGTCGAGATGGACCCTGGAGTTGATGCGCAGGGTAAGCGAGACGACTTCTTCGGACATCGACATCTATGCCCCGGACGGGCGTCTGCTGCTCAGTACCGTCCCGGGAACGGGCAACCGCTTCTTTGCCGGACGCAGGATGAACGGAGAGGCGTACGAGCAGATCATCTACGAGCACAAAGGCTACTATATCCACAAGGAGAGCTACGGCCCCAGGAGCTATTCCACGATGTACGCTCCGCTTTTCGGCTCCGGAGGAGACCTGATAGCCGTATTTTCGTCCCCGTATACCGAGACTTCCTATGACTTCGGCGAGGATGCAGTGATGCATGCGGTCGGAATCGTCGCCCTTTTCATCATACTGCTGCTTGTAAGCCGTTTCCTTACGTCCGCCATAGTGGACAAGATATTCCGGCCTCTGTCGGAAATGGGAGAGAAGATGTCGTATGCGGACCTGGACAACCTGGAGCCCATCGTTTACGAAAGAAATGATGAAATCACAAGTCTGGTCGAATCCTACAACAGGATGGTCAGCGAACTCTCCGCAAGTTCCAAGGCTCTCGCCCAGGCCGAGAGGGACAAGGCCTGGAGCGGAATGGCCCGTCAGGTGGCTCACGAAATCAAGAACCCGCTCACCCCGATGAAGCTGCAGATTCAGAGAATCATACGCCTCAAGTCCCAGAACGACCCCAGCTGGCAGGATAAATTCGACGATATGGCAGGGATACTTCTCGAACACATCGAGGTCCTTACCCAGACCGCCAATGAATTCTCCACTTTTGCCAAGCTCTACACTGAGGAGCCCGTGCGCTTCGATCTCGGGAAGATGGTGCGTGATGAAATTGCGCTGTTCAGTTCCGTTCCCGGGGTGGAAATGGAATATGACGGACCTGAGGCTATCGAAGTGTCCGGCCCGAAGCCCCAGATGACTCGGGTTGTCTTCAACATCCTCAACAATGCCGTGCAGGCCTGCTCCGCCGGAGGTGAAGGAAAGGTGAGGGTTACCCTTGCCGTTTGCGGCGATTCGCTTTCGATGGCATTCGAGGACAACGGCCCCGGAGTGAGCGACGGGAACGTGGAGAAACTTTTCACTCCGAACTTCACGACCAAGAGCGGAGGCACCGGCCTCGGCCTTGCGATAACGCGCAGCGTCCTCGAATCCTGCGGTGCTTCCATACGCTATCGGCACTCCGACTCGCTGGGTGGAGCCTGCTTCGAAATAACATATCCGTTGGGCTGATTCCTCGCGCTGAATTATCACGGAAATTCCGTATATTTGTGCGGATCAGGGACGGGTTATGAAAATAGTCGAAGCGAAATTTGCAGGCAGCAGTACAAGGGTCGGACAACGGCCTTCGCGGCGTTTGCACGAATTCGCGTTCATCGGAAGGTCCAACGTCGGAAAATCATCGCTGATAAATATGCTTTGCAACAACTCGAAGCTTGCGATGACCTCCTCCACCCCCGGAAAGACAAAACTCGTCAACCATTTCCTCATCAACGATTCCTGGTATCTTGTGGACCTTCCGGGATACGGGTACGCAAACGCTCCGCAGAAGGTCAGAAACGAAATCCACGACGTCATCTCCGACTACATCTCGCATTCGGAGGACCTTGTGATGCTCTTCGTACTCGTGGACTGCCGCTACGACATCACCAGGATAGACCTGGACTTCCTCGCCGAACTCGGCGAGAACGGAGTCCCCTTCGCCATCATCTTTACCAAGACGGACAAGATAGGCCCCAACGTGCTTCAGGAGCAGATTCTCAGGGACCAGGAGATTATCGCCGCCTCGGGATGGGAGCAGCTTCCGGATATGCTAAAGTGCTCGTCCGCAGCCCGCAGGGGCCGGGACGAGATTCTCGATTATATAGACAATATTTTGAAAACCTTATAAAACCATGCAGCATAGTCACAGAATGGAGCTCTTTGCTTGCAGAGCCTCCAAGGATTTTGCAGAAAAAGTCATTGACGAGTTGAATGTTCTCCGTTACTCCGACGAGCCGGAGCAGCATCTCGGAAAGATGACGGTCACGCCGTTCAGCGACGGCGAATTCCAGCCTCAGTTTGAAGAAAGCGTGCGCGGCGCCACCGTGTATATCCTTCAGAGCACCACTCCTCCTGCGGACAACCTGCTGGAGCTGCTGCTGGCCATCGATGCGGCCAAGAGGGCTTCGGCCGACAAGGTCATCGCGGTCATCCCGTATTTCGGATGGGCCCGCCAGGACCGCAAGGACCGTCCCAGGGTCGCCATCGGCGCGAAGCTCGTGGCCAACCTCCTCGCGGCGGCCGGTGCGGACAGGGTGATGACCTGCGACCTGCACGCGGAGCAGATACAGGGCTTCTTCGACATTCCCGTTGACCATCTCTACGGCTCGAAGGTGTTCCTCCCGATGATCAGGGAGATGAACATACCCAACCTCGCCATCGCGGCTCCGGATATGGGCGGCGCAAAGAAGGCGAACATCTATGCCCGCAGCCTCGACGTGCCCGTCATCATCTGCCACAAGACGCGTGAAAGGGCCAACGTCGTCGGAAGCATCACTGCCATCGGGGACGTTGCCGGAAAGAACGTCTTCATCGTCGACGATATGATAGACACGGCCGGGACTCTCTGCAAGGCCGCCGATGTCCTCAAGGAGATGGGAGCGCTCAGCGTAAGGGCCTGCGCGACGCACGGAGTCCTTTCGGGGAAAGCCGTCGAGCGCATCCACGAATCCGCCATTTCGGAACTTTACATCACCGACACCGTACCTCATCCCGAGCTTGAGGGGGACAGCAAGATCCGTGTCGTTTCGATGGCGAAGACCTTCGCGAGGATTATCCACAAGGTTTACAATTACGAGGCTATCAGCCCCGAATTCGACAGGTAGCGCGGATGCCGACCTTCATTGCCGCCGCCGTGGTCCTTCTTCTCGGTATCGCCGGGATGTGCGTTTTCCTTCTCAAAAAGGACGGCGAATTCCCGAAATACGACGTCGGTTCGAACGAGGAGATGCGCAAGAGGGGTATCAGGTGCTACAAGGATGAGGATGCCGACCTGCACGGCAGAAAGTGTACGGGAAATTATTCTGCGGCCTGCGAGGACTGCGGACTTTACAAGAAAGAAAAATGGGAGCATTAGTTGCAATAGTCGGCCGGCCTAACGTCGGCAAATCGACACTCTTCAACCGTATGGTCGGGATGCGCCAGGCTATCGTTGACGATATCTCTGGCGTTACGCGCGACCGTCACTACGGACGCTGCGAATGGTGCGGACGGGAATTCTCGGTAGTGGATACGGGTGGATACACCACCAATTCCGACGATGTCTTCGAATCCGCAATCCGCGAACAGGTACGGATAGCCATTGCCGAGGCTGACGTCATTCTTTTTATGGTGGAGGCATCCACCGGCGTCACGGATTACGATTCCGAGATAGCCGATGTGCTGCGCCGTGCCGAAAAACCGGTGATTCTCTGCGTGAACAAGGTGGACAGCGGGGAGAAGATGTACGACACCTACCAGTTCTATTCCCTGGGACTTGGAGAGACGTACAACATTTCCGCCGCCAACGGCTCCGGTACCGGAGACCTGCTGGACAGGATAGTCGAAGTGCTGCCTGCGGACGAGGCAGGCGCGCCGGATCCCTATGCAGGGCTTCCGCGCATCGCCATCGTCGGCAAACCGAACGTCGGCAAGTCGTCGCTGACCAACGCCCTTCTCGGGGAGGAGAGAAACATCGTCACCCCCGTGGCGGGTACGACGCGCGATTCCATCGAGACCTACTACAACAAATTCGGCCACGAGTTCATGCTTGTCGACACGGCGGGGATACGCCGCAAGGCCAAGGTCCACGAAGACCTGGAGTTCTACTCCGTGATGCGCTCCATCCGTGCCATCGAGCACTCCGACATCTGCATAATGATGATAGATGCCACCACCGGAATGGAGGCCCAGGACATGAACGTCTTCAACCTCATCCTGAAGAACCGCAAGGGCTGCGTGCTCGTCGTCAACAAGTGGGATCTCTTCATCAAGGACAACAACACCCTGCGCGAATACGAAGCGTCCCTCCGTTCGCGTCTGGCGCCTTTCACGGACGTTCCGATAATCTTCACCTCCGTAGTGAAGATGCAGAGAATCCAGGACGTTCTCAATGCGGTGTCGACCGTATATGAGAATTATACCCGCAGGATCTCCACGGCGAAGCTCAACGACACCCTTCTCCCCATACTCGAGGAGACTCCGCCGCCTGCCTGGAAGGGCAAGTACGTGAAAATCAAGTACGTCACCCAACTTCCCACGCGTTTCCCGGCATTTGCATTCTTCTGCAACCTACCCCAGTATATCAAGGACCCTTACAGACGCTTCCTTGAAAACCAGTTGCGCGAGAATTTCGATCTGACGGGATGCCCGGTGCAGATTTACTGCCGCCAGAAATAAAAAACCTTTCTATGAGAAAATTTTTGATGCTTGTTGCGGTGGCGCTGCTATCGCTTTCCTGTTCAAAGGATACAGCGAAGGATAAGTCGCTGTGGATTTGCGATGACGCCAACTTCGCGCGTCTGAGTACGAAGGATTCCATCTGTTTCTACCTTGACAAGGCCAGGGAGACGGGTTTCAACCGCGTCGTCGTTGACGTGAAGGGAGCCGCCGGACTGGCTTTGTACGAAAGCGGATTTGTCCCTGCCCGCACGCGGGAAGGCGGATTCGAGCTCGGAGAAAGAGGGTGGGACTATCTGGAGTATTTCATCGACCAGGCGCACAGGCGCAAAATGAAGGTGACCGTCGCGATGACACCGTTCTCGGTGGGATGTCCGATGAATGGAGAAGGACCCTGCTATTCCAATGCTGAACTTTGCGAACATACCTGCGTTGAGTACACTCCGAAGGGCTTTCTGAAGATAGAGAACGACCCTTCCGAGGTCTCCGCGTTCCTCAACCCTTCCGACCCGTATGCGATAGACTACGGTATGCGGACCGTGAAGGAAATAGTTGAAAGATATGACCTCGACGGCCTGTGTCTGGATTACTGCCGCTATCCCGGAATGAAATCCGATTTCTCAGAACTGTCAAGGAAACAGTTCGAGGAATACATCGGAGAAGAAATTGGGAACTTCCCGGAGGACATATTCTCCTACGGAAAGGACGGAGAAGTCATTCCCGGCAAGTATTACAGGCAGTGGTGGACCTGGAGAAGCGGGAACATCAAGTCCTTCATCGCCGGCGTCCGCACCTATCTCAAGTCAGTCAAGCCCCGTGTCGATCTCGAGTACTGGGCCGCATCCTGGCTCCACGCGATTTACAAGAACGGTCAGAACTGGGCCTGCGACCAGGCGGAATATTACAAGGGCCTGCCTTGGGCGGAGGACGGATACTGCAAGACCGGATTTGCCGGGGAACTTGACCTTTTCGTTACCGGCACCTATCTTGAGAGGGTGTGGGGAATGGAAGACCTCGAAAGTATAGAATACGGACTTTTCCGCACCAAACGCGACATCGCCGATGCCTGCAGGGTGCAGGGCTCCCTTTATGCCGTGAACCATCTCGACGAGTTCGAGGATGCGGTGTATCTATGTATGAGGGAGACCAGCGGAGTGATGGTGTTCGACCTCGTATGGGTGGTGAAGAACAATCTCTGGACTCAGATAAAGAACGGAATAGACCGCGCTGAAAGCGAACACTGATGGACTGCACAGACCTGCTGACTTTATGCTCCTCGCTGCGGGAAGGGCTCGAAAGTCTGTTCCCGGAAAAGTTGTGGGTTTGTGCCGAGGTGGCCTCGATCCAGCATCGCGCCAACGGCCACTGCTATCTCGATCTGGTGCAGAGCGAGGATGGTATCCAGAAAGCCAAGGCCAAGGCGATAATATGGGCCTCGAAGTACGGAATGCTTTCCGCATTCTATCGGGACGCCACCGGCTCGGACATCACCGCCGGCCAGCAGATACTGGTCCGCGCCCAGGTGAATTTCAGCGAATTGTACGGGTTGTCCCTGATAATCGATGATATAAATCCGGAATACACGCTGGGTGACGCGGAACTGCAACGCCGCAAAACCGTGGAGCGTCTTGAGGAAGAGAACCTTCTCGGAGCCCAGAGCAGGCTGGATTTGTGCGTGCTTCCCTATCGCCTTGCCGTCATCTCCGCAAGGGATGCCGCCGGATTCGGGGATTTCAAACGCCATCTCCTCGAGAACGAATACGGCTTCGCCTTCGAGGTGCAGCTTTTCGAAGCCTCCATGCAGGGAGCCAACGCTCCCGGGGAAATCGCGGCGGCCCTCGAACTCGCCGCTTCGCCGTCCGGGAATCCTTATGATGCGGTACTGATATTGCGGGGAGGGGGTTCTGCGCTGGATCTGGCCTGTTTCGACGACTACGATCTCTGCAAGGCCATAGCCCTGTGTCCCATTCCTGTCCTTACCGCCATAGGCCACGACAAGGATTGTCACGTTGCCGATATTGTGGCCTGGAAATTCGTCAAGACCCCGACCGCCCTGGCGGATGAGTTCATTTCGCTCTATGAAGAGGCGGACGCTTACATCTCCAGGCTCGAGGAAAGGCTGCGTATGGCGTTCGCCTCGAAAATCAGTGCGCAGGATCTCAGGCTCGGGCCGCTGCCTTTGAGGATAAAGCAGGCCTATGCGGGGAAGGTAGCCCTGGGAGAGTCGAAGTTGGACAATCTGGAAAGCAGGATTGCGCTCGCTGACCCGAATGCGTTGCTGCGAAGGGGGTACACCCTTGTCACAGACGGTCGCGGCGTGGTGCTCAAACGTGTCGGCGACATGCGCAGGAATGACAGGATAAGCGTCCGGATGTCTGACGGAACTGCGCTGGCCGTCGTGGAATCCATTGACGTAAAAAAATAAAGATATGGCTGAATTCAATTATCCCGAGGCGCTCAGGCGCCTGGAAGAAATCGCGAAGAAGGTTGAGGACCCTGCAACGGGTCTGGAAGATATCGATGCCGTTATCGAAGAGTCCGGAAAACTGCTGGAAGCTTGCCGGAACTACCTGAGAACCGCAAGGGAAAAGATTGAAAAGATATGATGATATATCAGACTGACCCCTGGCTGGAGCCTTTCAGGGACAAGATAGATGCAAGGCATTCCCGCATTCTGGGATATGCCGAGCACCTTTGTTCCCTTCCGCACTCCGCCCGCAGGAAACTTATGCCCAATCTCGGTGATGCCGCCAACAACCATTTGTGGTACGGTCTGCACAAGGAAGCGGACGGCTCCTGGGTTATCCGCGAATGGGCTCCCAATGCGACAAGGATTTACCTTGTCGGGGATTTCAACAACTGGAAACGCACTTCCGCCTGCTGCTTCTCGCCCGTCGGGGGCGGCAACTGGGAGTTGAGGCTGCCTGGCCTTTTCCTCCAGCACGGTGCACTCTACAAACTGTTCATCGAGTGGAGCGGCGGCGGTGCGGAAAGGCTGCCCGCATATGCCACCAGAACTGTCCAGGACCCGGAGACGCACGTCTTCTGCGCCCAGGTATGGGACCCGGAGCATCCGTACCGATGGAAGTCGAAGAGGCCTTCCAAGTCCGGCAATCCCTTCATTTATGAATGCCACATAGGAATGTCCGGCGAGAAGGAGGGAGTGTCCACTTTCTCGGAGTTCAGAAAGAACGTGCTCCCGAGGATCGCGCGTCTCGGATATGACGTCATTCAGATAATGGCCCTTCAGGAGCATCCGTACTACGGAAGTTTCGGCTACCAGGTATCGAATTTCTTCGCGCTCTCGAGCCGTTTCGGCACTCCGGAGGAGTTCAAGGCGCTCGTGGACGCCGCGCACTCGATGGGGATATCCGTGGTGATGGATATGGTCCAGAGCCACAGCGTGAGCAACGAGGCTGAGGGCCTCGGGAAATTCGACGGCCGCGAGGACCTTTATTTCTATAAGGGGGAGGCGGGATACCATCCTGCGTGGGGATCGCGCTGCTTCGATTACGGCAAGGATGAGGTCAACCACTTCCTTCTGAGCTGCTGCAAATACTGGATGGAGGAATATATGCTGGACGGATTCCGTTTCGACGGGGTGACCTCGATGCTGTACTGGAACCACGGTCTGGGCGTCGATTTCGGGAACTACGACATATATTTCAACTCCGGAGTGGACGAGAACGCGGTGACCTATCTGGCCCTCGCCAACGCGCTGATCCACCAGATTTATCCCAAGGCCATCACCATCGCCGAGGACGTCAGCGGAATGGCGGGCCTCGCCGCACCGTTTTCCTGCGGAGGCGTCGGATTCGACTACAGGATGTCGATGGGCGTCGCCGACCACTGGATAAAATGGATAAAGGAACGCAGCGACGAGGATTGGAAGATGGGGGAGATGTGGTGGGAACTCACGCGCAAGAGGGAGGACGAAAAGACTGTAAGCTATGCCGAATGCCACGACCAGGCGATGGTGGGGGACAAGACCATCATATTCAGGCTCATTGACAAGGAGATGTATTTCCATATGGACAAGGCTTCGCAGAACCTTCAGATCGACAGGGGCATCGCCCTGCACAAACTGATACGTCTTGTCACTGCCGCCACCGCCGGCGACGGCTACCTCACTTTCATGGGTAACGAATTCGGCCATCCGGAATGGATAGATTTTCCCAGGGAGGGGAACGGATGGTCGTACAAATATGCCAGACGCCAATGGTCGCTATGCGACAATGAGCAGTTGCGCTACGGGGACCTGAGAAATTTCGATGAACAGATGGTCCGTTTCCTGAAAGACAATGAGATACTTTCCGCGCGTCCGGAATGCATCGTTGCCAACGATGGGGACGAGGTGTTGGTTTTCCGCAGGAAAAATGCTATTTTTGCGCTCAATTTCAATCCCTGTAAATCGTATGACAATTACGGCTTTTTTGCGGAGGATGGAGAGTATGAAATGGCGTTCAGTTCGGATGATTCCCGATTCGGGGGATTTTCGCGCCTCAACGCCCACCAGAAACACGTTACCACAGAGCATATGCTGAAACTGTACCTGCCCAGCAGGTGCGCTGTCGTATTGCTCAAAAAGTAGATATATATGGCTTTTTTGAAATTCAACAAGGCTGAACTTGTAAACCTCTCGTACTCGCTCAAGCGTGAGATCATCTCCGCCAGCAAGTTGGGAGCGTATTGCAACACGTCCATCCTCACCTGCAACACCCGCAGGTATCACGGTTTGCTGGCCCTCACCCTGGACAGGTTCGGAGGGGACCGCTACCTGATGCTCTCATCCATGGACGAGACGCTTATCGTGAACGGCAAGCAGTTCAACCTCGGCATCCACTGCTACGGGGACATCTATGAGCCGCGCGGCCACAAGTACATTGTGGACTTCAACGCCGACGTAGTCCCGCAGATCACCTACAAGGTTGGGGAAATACTGTTCCGCAAGAGCCTCCTCCTGAGGCCCGACCGCGACCAGCTGCTTGTCAAGTACGAACTGCTGGAGGCCCCCTCGGATGCCGTGCTCCAGTTGCGTCCCTTCCTTCCGTTCCGCAATGTCCACGCGCTCACGCACGTGAATGACGTTGCCGATCCTACCCCATCGCCCATCGACGGCGGGCAGGCGTTCTGCCTTTACGAAGGCTTCCCGGAACTTTTCCTTCAGTTCGACAAGAAGGCTGATTTCGTTCCCGGACCGTACTGGAACCGCGACATCACCTATTCGAACGAGTACCGCCGCGGTTATGAGTGCAAGGAGGATATCCTTGTGCCCGGGTATTTCACGCTGAACATGAAGGAAGGCGGCAGCGTCATCTTCTCGGCATCCAAGTTCCTTGAGAAGCCGAAGAATTTCGCTTCCGTCTATAATGAAAAGATAAAGACCGTAGGGGTTGTCGAGAACTACCACGACCAGCTTGTGCGCTGCGCGGATTTTCTCGTTACCAACCACAACAGCCGCAAGAGAATCAATGCCGGTTATTCCTGGCTCTACACCGGGCTTCTGCGCGAAACCCTTCTCTGCCTTCCCGGTCTCACTCTCTATGCAGGCCGCCCCGAGGATTTCGAGGAGATTCTCGACAATCTCATCTCCGACGAGAAGGAACGTCTTTTCCATCGCACCACCCAGGTCGAGGCCCCTCTCTATATGGCCAGTGTCCTGCAGAAGTACATAGAATTCGGCGCCGATGAGAAAGAGGTGTGGAAGAAGTACGGCCCGACCGTCAAGGGAGTCCTGGAAAGTTACCTTCCCGGAGTCAGGAAGGAAGTGGCAATGCAGCCGAACGGCCTCCTTTGGGCGCAACAGGACGGAGTGGCCCTCACCTGGATGAACACTTACGTGAACGGACGTGCCGTTACGGAGAGGGCCGGATTCCAGGTGGAGACCAATGCCTTCTGGTACAACAGCATCTGCTTCGCGTTGGAGATGGAAAGGAAGTTCGGAAAGAAGGGCGGAGAATTCGTCTCCAAGTGGCAGGCCGTCGCCGACCTTGTGAAAAAGAATTTCCAGCCCGTGTTCTGGATGGACAGGCAGGGGTATCTCGCCGACCACGTGGACAACAACGGCCAGAGTACCGAGATACGCCCCGGGGCCATGTTCGCCATCTGGGTCAAGTACTCCCCGATTGACGACGAACTCCATCCCAGCATCCTCAGGGTCATTGCGAACGAACTCGTGACCGCTCGCGGACTCCGCACGCGCTCGCCGAGGTATATAAACTACACGGGCGCATATGAGGGCTCTCAGGTCGACCGAGACCTCGCCTACTATAACGGATGTACGCGTCCTGGTCTTCTCGAACAGTATATCGAACTGGCTTTCCGTATGAAGGGAGCGTCTTTCGTCAAGAAGGCCGAGTGGCTTCTCGAAGGTTTCTACGAAGATCTGAACAAGCACGGAGTCGGAGCCTTTTCCGAACTCTACGACGGAGATCCTCCGTTCGAGCCGCACGGAGCCATATCTTCAGCCCTCAGCACGTCGGCGCTGCTCGTGGCCGAATCTTTGTTGAACAAATACAAGAAGGAGGCGTAGTATGAGAGTTCTGATGTTCGGATGGGAGTTTCCCCCACATATTGCCGGCGGTCTCGGAACTGCCTGCAAGGGTATAGTGGAAGGTCTTGCGCACAACGGAGTGGAGACGCTTTTCGTGATGCCCCACGCCAGCGGGGATGAAGACCAGACCTGTACCAGGATAATCGACGCCAGTGATGTGGCGGTGGCCTCCGTGAGCGATACGGTCGATGAGTTCCTTGACAAGGTGAAGTTCCTTCACGTGGACTCCAACCTCGTACCGTACGTCGATCCCGATGAGTATTTCGAGGCTATCGAGGAGATGAAACGCAACCAGGTCCACCAGACCAGGATAGGTTTCGGGCAGAAGTTCTGCTTCTCCGGAAAGTACGGCGCCAACCTTCTTGAGGAAGTGTCGCGTTATGCCCAGGTCGGCGGGACCATAGCTATGCAGCACGCCGGAGAATTCGACGTGATCCACGCCCACGACTGGCTTACGTATCTTGCCGGAATCGCCGCGAAGGAGCTTTCCGGAAAACCTCTCGTAGTCCACGTCCACGCGACATCCTTCGACCGCGGGACGGACGATATGGTGGACAGCCGCGTGTTCGCAATCGAAAAGCGCGGTATGGAAGCGGCAGACAAGGTCGTTGCCGTATCCGAGTTCACGAGGAACATAGTCATCAACAAATACGGCATCTCCCCGGACAAGGTCGTCGCCGTGCACAACGCCGTCGATTTCAGCGGCAGGGAAGACGTGGACGTCCAGCGCGGAGTCAAGGACAAGGTCGTCACCTTCCTCGGACGCATCACTTTCCAGAAGGGACCGGAATATTTCATCGATGCCGCCGCAAAGGTCCTCAAGCGTACGAAGAACGTGCGTTTCGTAATGGCCGGCAGCGGAGATATGATGAACAGGGCCATCCGTCAGGTCGCCCGGCTCGGCATTTCCGACAGGTTCCATTTCACCGGCTTCCTCAAGGGACAGGACGTTCAGAATATGTTCGCGTTGAGTGACGTATATATAATGCCTTCTGTGAGCGAGCCTTTCGGAATCTCGCCTCTGGAGGCTATGCGCTCCAACGTGCCCAGCATCATCTCCCACCAGAGCGGTGCTGCCGAGGTGCTCAAATATGCGTTCAAGGTCGATTTTTGGGACGTGGATGCGATGGCGGATGACATTTATGCCCTCCTGCAGTATCCCGCGCTCTCGAAATTCGCGTCGCAGCGGGGTCTTGAGGAAGTGAATTCCCTCAAATGGGATTATGCCACGGAAAAACTCAAGGCAGTTTATGAATCAATAATAAAGTAAATAATATGGCAAAATCAATCTGTCTGTATTTCCAGGTACACCAGCCTACAAGGCTTCGTCTCTACCGTTTCTTCGATATAGGCAAGGACTCGCATTATTATGACGATTTCGCCAACCGTACCATTCTCAAGCGTATCGCCCAGAAGTGCTATCTCCCTATGAACGAGCAGCTCCTGAAAACCATCAAGGCTTCCAAGGGCAAGTTCAGGGTTGCATTCAGCATCTCCGGTTCTGCACTCGAGCAGTTCGACAGGTATGCGCCGGAGGTCATCGACAGTTTCCGTGAGCTGGCGGCTACGGGCTGTGTCGAGTTCCTATGCGAAACATATTATCATTCCCTTGCCGGACTTTCCTCACCTGCCGAGTTCGCCCATCAGGTACAGAAGCACAAGGCTGCCATCGGGCAGTACTTCGGAGTCACTCCCGTCACTTTCCGAAACACCGAACTGATATACTCCGATTCCATAGGCAAGCAGGCTTATGAACTCGGATTCAAGACCGTGCTTACTGAAGGTGCAAGGCACATAATGGGTTGGAAGAGCCCGAATTTCATTTACAACAACGATTTCGAGCCGGACCAGAAACTGCTTCTGCGCAACTACGGGCTTTCGGATGACATCGCTTTCAGGTTCTCTGACAAGGGATGGAAGGAATGGCCCCTTACTGCGGAAAAGTACAAGTCCTGGCTGGATGAAAGCGAAGGCGAGATCATAAACCTCTTTATGGACTACGAGACCTTCGGAGAGCACCAGAAAGAAGGAAGCGGCATCTTCGAGTTTATGAAAGCCTTTCCCGAAATCGTGCTCAAGGACAAGTCCTACCGCTTCCAGACCCCCTCGGAGGTCGCTGCGGACCACAATTCCGTCGGAGACCTCTCGGTCCCCAATGCCATTTCGTGGGCTGATGAAGAGAGGGACCTTACCGCCTGGCTCGGAAACGAACTCCAGCAGGATGCTTACAACAAGCTCTACGGCCTGCAGGAGAAACTCTCCATCCTCAACGACCCCATCCTCTGGGCTGACTACGGCCACCTCCAGGAGAGCGACCACCTTTACTATATGTGCACCAAATTCTTCTCGGATGCCGACGTGCACAAGTACTTCAACCCTTATGACACACCTTACGAAGCATTCATAAATTATATGAACATTCTCAGCGACTTCATCATACGTGTCAATGAAGCGCTTTCAGAAAAACAGTAGATATGACAAACAATTTTTCAGATACACCCTGTTGGAGGAGCGTTATGGTAACGCGCCACCTTCCGAAAAAACTTTCCGGCCTCGAGACTTTGTGCAAGAACCTGTGGTGGTGCTGGAACGACAATGCGAAGGCCCTGTTCAAGACCATTGACGCTTCCTTGTGGCACAAGTCGGGCCACAACCCGATGGAGATTCTCGACAAGGTAAGCCTCAAGAGATACAAGGAGCTGGCAAACGACAGCGATTTCGTATCGAGGCTCAATGCCGTGATGGACGATTTCAATTCGTATATGGAGATGAAGTCCAAACGCAGCGAACCCTCCGTCGGATATTTCTGTATGGAGTACGGCCTCGACACCTCTCTGAAAATCTATTCGGGAGGACTCGGAATCCTTGCGGGCGACTACCTCAAGGAGACCAGCGACATGAACGTCAATCTCGTCGCGGTAGGCCTTCTGTACCGTTATGGATATTTCACCCAGAGGCTCACCCCTCAGGGCAACCAGGTTGCGGAGTACAACGCCCAGGATTTTCTAAAGATTCCCGCCGAGCCCGTAATCGGAGAGAACGGGGAGTGGAAGAAAGTAAAGGTTACAATGCCCGGCCGCGATATGTTCGCGCGCATCTGGAAAGTGGCAGTGGGACGCACGGACCTCTACCTCCTCGATACCGATTTCGAAGACAATGCTCCGGAGGACCGCTGCGTAACCCACCAGCTGTATGGCGGTGATTGGGAGAACAGGCTCAAGCAGGAGATACTCCTCGGCATCGGAGGCGTGAGGGCTCTCCGCGTCCTCGGGCTGAGCCCCACCATTTACCACTACAACGAGGGTCACGCCGCGTTCGCAGGCCTTGAGAGGCTCAGGGAATATATGCAGAACGGCGATCTGAAATTCCACGAGGCTGTCGAAATGGTTCGCGCTTCCGGTCTGTTCACCACGCATACCCCTGTGCCTGCAGGTCACGACGCGTTCGACGAAGAGATGCTCGCACGCTATCTCGGGCACTTCCCCCAGCGTTTCGGAATCGAGTGGCGCACTATGATGGGACTCGGCAAAATCAATGCGGACGACCACGGCGAGCGCTTCTCGATGAGTCTTCTCGCAGCGAACCTGAGCCAGAATGTGAACGGAGTCTCGATGCTTCACGGCAAGGTAAGCCAGGACATCTTTGCGAATATGTATCCCGGATATCTGCCCGAGGAACTGTATATCAGCTATGTTACCAACGGCGTGCACTATCCCACCTGGGCTTCCAAGGAATGGAAGGCCATCCACGCAAAGGTGTTCGGGGACGAATTCAAGACGCACCACTACGACAAGAAATGCTTCGACGGCATATACAACGTCCCGGACGAGGAAATCTGGGAGACCCGCAAGTTCCTCAAATCCGACCTTATCAACACTGTCAGGGACCGTCTTGGCAACCCTTCCCTGAGCTCGCACTATTCGCCGAGCCAGGTGGTCACCATCAAGGAGACGCTTCGCGACGACGTGCTCACCATCGGCTTCGCGCGCCGTTTCGCCACCTACAAGAGGGCGATGCTGCTTTTCAAGGACCTCGACAGGCTTGATGCCATCGTCAACAATCCCAAGCAGCCCGTGCAGTTCCTCTTCGCAGGAAAGGCGCATCCTGCGGATGGCGCCGGCCAGGACCTCATCAGGCAGATTGTGGAAATCAGCAAGGACGAACGCTTCATAGGAAAGATCATTTTCGTCCCCGGCTACGACATCACTCTTGCAAAGAGGCTTGTCCAGGGCGTGGACGTATGGCTCAACAACCCTACGCGTCCGCTCGAGGCATCCGGAACTTCCGGAGAGAAAGCCTGCATGAACGGAGTGATGCATTTCTCCGTACTTGACGGCTGGTGGGTGGAAGGTTATCAGAAAGACGCCGGTTGGGCGCTTCCTCTGGAGAGGACATACGATGACGACAACTACCAGAACGAGCTGGATGCGGCTACCATCTATGCGACTATCGAGAACGAAATCGCCCCTGCATACTACAATACCGATGCAAGCGGCCGTTCCAAGGAGTGGATAGGCTACATCAGGAACACCATCGCGAAGGTTGCATCCAACTTCACCACCAACAGGATGCTGACAGATTACTGCAACCAGTACTATCTTCCCCAGAGCAGGAGATTCGGCGAACTTTCCGCCGACAACTGCCGGCTTGCGAAGGATATCGCCGCCTGGAAAAAGCACATCGTTTCGGAATGGAACAACATCCGGATAGTGTCATATACCCAGCCTGATTCGTCTTATGTCCTTTCGCAGGACAATATGCTCTCTACTGAGGTCGTTCTCGACCTCGGGCGCATCAAACCCGAAGAGATCGGAGTCGAGATGATTTTCACTTCCTCGGACGGGAAGGGCAATCTCCACATCCAGGAGGTCCTGAACTACGAACTGGCTTCTGCCGAAGGCGGTGTCGCCACTTTCCGCGCCTCCATCCTTCCCGAACGTACGGGAATGTACCAGGTAGGTACGCGCATCTATCCCAAGGCTGATTTCCTGCCTCATCGTCAGGATCTCCCCATAGTCAAATGGCTGTAGCGGCTACAGGTTTTTTCGACGGTGTCCATCTCGGACACCGCAAAGTGATTTCGACCTTGCTCGACCTCTCTTCCGAGAGGGGGGAGCAGGGTCGGATAATAACTTTCTGGCCCCATCCCAGAGCCCTTTTCCAACAGGATGCCAGAGATTTCCGGCTGCTCTCGTCCGAGTCGGAGAGAGACCTTCTGCTTCGTCAGACCGGAGTGGAAGACATCGTCCTTATGGAGTTCGACAGGTCGCTGGCCTCCAAAACGGCAGGAGAATATCTGGAAATCCTCAAGTCGCAGGGTGTCGATGCCATAGTGTTGGGCTATGACAACCGTTTCGGCTCCGACAGCCTTTCGACAATGGAAATAGCCGAGCTTGCCAGAAAGATGGGGATGCAGGCCGTAGTGTGCGCTCCGTACGAGGCCATGGGCTTTCCCGTTTCCTCCACGAGAATACGCCACGCCCTCGAGGACGGGCGGGTGGAGGATGCCGGTGCAATGCTGGGCAGGGCGTATTCCATATCCGGAGTCGTGGTCGGAGGCTTCCGCAAAGGCCGTACGATAGGTTTCCCTACGGCTAACATCAAACTCCGTGAGCCTTTGAAATGCATCCCGAAGACGGGAGTCTATTTCGGTTACGCCTCAGTATGCGGAGAGCAGCTGCCAGCGATGATAAACGTGGACGGGAAGCAGACAATCGAGGCCCATCTCATCGATTTCTCGAAGGACATCTACGGGATGGACATAAGCGTGGATTTCCGGCAGAAACTGCGTGACGAGATGGCTTTCGAGTCCCTGCAACAGCTTAAGGGACAATTGGAAAAAGACCTTGTGAAGGCTCTGCTGTTTTTGACGAAAGATAATTTCCACTTATAGGGGATAACCGCTCCAG
>JAKSJY010000039.1 GCA_024402025.1 Bacteroidales bacterium | reverse complement strand
CCCTACCTGCGTCGCTCCGAAGAGCAGCAGGGTTGGGTGAAGAAAGCGGTTCCCCAGAACATCTCGGAGGCAGAGCCTAAGGACGTTAACAATTCAGCAAGATAACAGGAGGCACAGTTATGTCAAAATTCGGTGGTTCAAACAACAAAAAGGAGATGCCCGGAATTTCTTCCGGCTCCCTTTCCGATATCGTCTTCATGCTCCTGTTCTTCTTCATGGTTACAACGCAGATGCGTGAAACCGAGAACAAGGTCCAGGTCAAGATGCCTGAAGCTTCAGAGGTTGTAAAACTTGAAAGAAAGGATCTTTCCCCTTCCATCAATATCGGTACGCCTATCAGGTCTCTCCAGGCCCAGTACGGTACCGATGCACGTATCCAGCTCAACGATTCGTTCAAGACGAAGGATGACATCCGCGACTTCATCGCATCCGAGCGTGAATCAATGAAAGAGGGCGACCGTCCTTTCATGACAGTCTGCATCAAAGCTGACCAGGACGTCAGAATGGGTATCATTACCGACGTTAAGCAAGAGCTGCGCCGCTGCTCCGCGCTTAAGATCATGTACTCCGCAAGGAGACCGGCTGAATAAGATTCAGCTTTCCCTATAGAAGCAGCCCCCTTACTGAGGGCTGCTTTTTAAAATAAAAGAACTTGAAAATGGAAGAAATACTCCGTACAAAAGTCAAAGACCTGCTCGAGACCAAGGCAGGCGGAAAGGTTCTGGCCAAAGGATGGGTCAGGACAAAGAGAGGCAACAAGGAAATCGCGTTCATCGCGCTCAATGACGGCTCGACAATCAAGAATATCCAGATTGTAGTCGACAAGACCCCCGAAAACGAAGCAATCCTGTCAAAGATATCGACAGGAGCCTGCATCTCCGTCTGCGGAAGTCTGGTCGAATCGGTCGGAAGCGGCCAGTCAGTGGAAATCCATGCCGACAAGATCGAAGTCTACGGAGAATGCGATCCGATGCGTTATCCCCTCCAGAAGAAGGATACGACTTTCGAGTACTTGAGGACAGTGGCCCATATGCGCCCAAGGACAAACACCTTCGGCGCAGTTCTACGCCTCAGGAGCCAGATGGCATACGCCATCCACGAATACTTCCATTCGAAAGGTTTCGTTTATCTGAACACACCTCTCATCACGGCATCCGACTGTGAGGGAGCGGGACAGATGTTCCAGGTCACCACTCTCGACCTCAACGACGTTCCGAAAAACAAGAAAGGCCAGCCCGACTTCTCGAAGGATTTCTTCGGGAAGCAGGCAAGCCTTACCGTAAGCGGCCAGCTCGAAGGAGAACTCGGAGCTACGGCATTGGGCGAGATTTACACCTTCGGCCCTACCTTCCGTGCGGAGAACTCGAACACTCCGCGCCACCTGGCGGAATTCTGGATGATAGAACCCGAAATGGCGTTCTATGACATCAACGACAATATGAACCTTGCCGAGGACTTCATCAAGCACCTCGTCAAGTACGCTCTGGACAACTGCCGCGACGATATCCAGTTCCTCAACGACAGATACGACCCCGAACTCATCTCGAGGCTAGAGGGCGTCGTTGGCACTGAATTCGTGCGTCTTGAATATACTGAAGGCGTAAGGATTCTCGAGGAAGCTATCAAAAACGGAGAAAAATTCGAATACCCCGTTTACTGGGGTGTGGACCTCCAGAGCGAGCACGAGAGATATCTCGTGGAAAAACACTTCGGAAAGCCCGTCATCCTGACCGGCTATCCCAAGGATATCAAGGCATTCTATATGAAACAGGACCCCGACGGAAAGACAGTACGCGCAATGGACGTGCTCTTCCCGAAAATCGGAGAAATCATCGGAGGTTCAGAGAGGGAGAGCGACCTTGGCAAACTTGAGGCAAGGATAGACGAACTCAAGATGAGCCGCAAGAATCTCGAGTGGTACATCGATACCAGAAGATTCGGTTCCTGCCCCCACAGCGGATTCGGCCTGGGATTCGAGAGGCTGCTTCTCTTCATCACCGGAATGCAGAATATCCGTGACGTGATTCCTTTCCCCCGCACACCTAAAAACTGCGAATACTAGTTATGCTTGTCATCGGAATAGCCGGAGGATCCGGCAGCGGAAAAACAACCGTTGTAAAAGCCATTACCAAGAGGCTTAAGGAAAGAGTGGTCGTAATCCCTCAGGATTCGTACTACAAAGATTCCAGCGACCTTACAGACGAAGAAAAGAGGGTACGCAACTTCGACCATCCCGACAGCATAGACTGGGGGCTTCTCTGCCATGACCTCAAGGAACTCAAGGCGGGCAGAGCAGTGGACCAGCCTGTATACTCCTTCATCGCCTGTTCAAGGAGCAAGACTGAAACCGTCAGGGTAGAACCTGCGGAAGTCATCATCATAGAGGGCATCCTGATTTTCACCTGTGCGGAACTCCGCAACCAGATGGACCTCAAGATATTCGTCGACACCGACGATGACGTCCGTTTCATCAGGATTCTCGAGAGGGACATACGTGAGCGCGGCAAGGACGTCAGCTGGGTAATCGAAAGATATACCAGAACAGTCAAGCCGATGTATCTGCAATTCATCGAGCCGAGCAAGAGGTATGCAAACATCATCCTTCCTGAAGGCGGCCCCAATTCCGTAGCCACTGATGTGATTACGGCAACCATCGAGAAGGAACTGCGGGAAAAACGGAAATAATCAGTGGGCGGATTCCTCAAGAAAGAAGACAAGGCCGGACTATACATAACCCTGATAGTACATCTGGTAATTGCTATAGTTCTGCTTTCCGCCGTCGTATCGCCTTCGCTCAAAGGTCAGCTGGACATAGTCATCGACTACAGCGAGCAGGACAAGGCGGAGGAACTTCAGAAAGAACTTGAGTTGAAAAAGAGCGTCAACGAGAAACTCAAGAGACTGCTCGGGGACGCATACAATGCCGAACCGGTAAGGAACGTAGCCGTAGACAACAGCGTACTCAAGGACGCGAAGGGAATAGACGCCGAGAAGCTGTACGCTGATGCGCAAAGAGTGCAGAAAGAGTTCGAGGAGATTCAGAACAGAAAGGACGATCCGGATTCACCTGAAGTCAGTTCCCCAAGCAGGAAAGAAAACGAGAACAGGAAACAGGACGAAATCTATACCGGTCCTGCAGTAGTGAACTATACCCTTAAGGGAAGAAAGGCCAGTTACATACCAAGTCCGGCCTACAAATGCCTCGGGGCGGGTGAAGTTACCGTCATCATCGGCGTCAACCCATCCGGGACGGTGGAAACGGTGAAAATCAACGAGGACGAGTCCTCCGGCGACAACTGCCTCAGGGAATTCGCCACCAACGCCGCAAGGAAGACGCGCTTCAACCACGTCGCTTCAGCACCGCAAAGGCAGATGGGCACTATAACCTACACCTTCATCGCCCAGTAAGAGCAACCTTGAAGGTGTCGTCGATATCCAGATATAACCTATAGAATGCGTTGTCACCCATCTTCGAGTAGCGGCCGATCAATGCATAGATTTGCGGAAGCATATACACGGAAGACTTCTTCCACTCGTATGCATCTGTCTTGATTCCGTCCCGGGACTCGGCAAAATCCAGGAAACTCTGCGCGATGTCTGCAGATTCCAGATATTCCTTGAGCGTACGGAAATCCCCGATATTGCGGAGCTCCTCGCTGTGGGCATCGAAATATGAGGATGCAAAACGCATTGCTGTCGCCTTCCTGTTGCATTTCACATAGAACTGCGTGGCGATTGTGGTATCGATTGCGACGAAGACATCAGGGATGATGCCTCCGTTTTCGACCTTCATACTGTCAGCGGCCACCATCTCTCCGTCGTTGTAGCGCTTGAGCACTTCATACTCGTAATCGTCCGAATACGGTTTCTGTATGCAACGTCCGGAAGGGGTATAGAATCTTGCGACAGTAAGTCTGATTCCGCTTCCATCGGTGAAATAGAACGGCTCCTGGACAAGTCCCTTTCCGAACGAACGCCTGCCGATGATGGTCCCGCGACCGTTGTCCTGGATGGCTCCGGCGAAGATTTCGGCCGAGGATGCGCTGCCGTCCGAAATCAGCACGCTCAGTTTCACATCCTTCAATGCCCCCTTGCCGTCCGAGCGATACTCCTGTCTCGGACTGCGCCTGCCTTCAGTGAAGACAATCAGGGAATCCTTCTCGAGAAACATGTTGGCGAGTTTCAATGCCTGGTCAAGGTAGCCTCCGTTGTTGTCCCTGATATCCACTATCAGATGCTTCATTCCAGCCTCCGAGAGTTTTGACGCGGCATCCTCGAACTCATCCGAGGTGGTCCTTGAGAATTTGGAGAGACGGATGTATCCGGTAGTGTCGTTGGCCATGAAGGAAGCATCCACGCTGTAGGTGGGGATCTTTCCCCTTGTAATGTCGAACGGAATCACTTCCCCGTTCCTCGACACCGTTATCCTGACCTTGGAACCCGCACGTCCCCTCATCCTGCGGACCATCGTATCCTGAGGGCAGCCCACTCCGGCTATCACCTTGTCATCCACCTTTATGAGTCTGTCGCCCTGGAGCAGACCGGCCTTTTCGGACGGCCCTCCGGGAATCACCTCGATCACTATCGCAGTGTCATTGGGAACGTTGAACTGTACTCCTATCCCGTCGAAACCACCTGCAAGGTCCTCTTCGGACTGTTCCAGCTCCACCGGCGGCACATACATCGAATGCGGGTCCAGGGCGGACAGGGCGGCTGCCGCCGCGGCTTCCGTCACCTTCTTCCTGTCCGGTTCGTCCACGTAATTCCTGTCCACCTGCTCAAGTATAAGATTGAGTTTCCTCCAGTTCAGGTATTCGGCACGCATCCTGTGGCTCCTGTCCCTCGCGGTGTGGATGCAAGTTGCCATCATAAAACCGCAAAGGACTCCTACTGCCAGAGTAAGAACGAAGAATCTGTCATTTCTGTTCATCCAACGAAATCTTTTCGCATTCCACACCGGCCTTGCGCAGAAGGTCTATTCCGTCCGTCAGCCTGTACTCGTCGCTGTAAACCACCCTCTTGATGCCGGCCTGGATAATCAGTTTTGAGCACTCCATACACGGAGATGCCGTAACGTACAGGGTTGCACCCTCCGAACTGTTTCCGGACTTGGCAACTTTGGAAATGGCATTGGCCTCCGCGTGGAGCACGTAAGGCTTCGTCACTCCGGATTCATCCTCACAGACATTCTCGAACCCCGACGGAGTACCGTTGTACCCGTCGGAAATGATCATCCTGTCCTTGACGATGAGCGCACCGACCTGGCGTCTCTTGCAGTATGAGTTCTTGGCCCAGACCGAGGCCATTTCCAGATATCTGGAATCGAATTTGTTTTTCATCTGTCAATTGATTTTCATTTTCATCCCGCCGCGGCTCCAGCACAGGTCGGCCACCTCGGAATGTATATACATTTTCATACCCTTGGACAGCAGCGGGATACTCCCGCACTGCTCTTGAGGGTCGGGGAATTCAAAGGATGCCGCGTCGGCGCCGATTACAAGAAAATCCCCTTCCACCACCATATCTTCAGCCGCAGGGATTCCGAATTCATCTCCGAAAAGTATCCTCGCGCCCTCGGCTATGTCGGCAGGACGGGCCGTGACCTTCTCCGCAAGACCTTTTCCGGTACGGACCGCCAGCACCTCCCTGCCGGAGCAGCATATTTTCGCAATTTCCTTTGCCTCCATGGACTCGAACAGGGCAGACGGCGAGCATTTCACACGCTTTTTGAAATCCGAGCAGCGCACGCCGAATGCGACAAGCCGCCCGTTGGCATCGAGGTAGCGCTCCAGGGATGGAACGAAATCATCAAGAGACGGGAGAGTCATTCCTATAACGTAGTCCGCCGCAGGGGGAAGGATGCCGCCTATGCAGGATACGCAGGGACGGAGGACGCCGATTGCCGACAGGTAGGACGTGCCGTCATCGGGGATGACCGGGAAAAGGTCATAACAGTCCGCCTCATCATCGGAAGCGACGGCCACCACCCACGTGGCGCAGGACGATATGAATTTCAGCGCAGAGGCTCTCGCCCTGCCGTCGAACCGCTCGGAAAGGACCGACTTGTCTATGAGTTTGCCGAGATAGCGCGGATCGACGACCACGGCATCGGAGTGGAGCGGAAGAAGCTGCAGGGCGTCATCGAAGCCTTCGGCATCCTGCAGGGAGGCTCCCCTTTCCCGATGGAGCACGGCGGATTCTATTACGTTGGAGGAACGGCTTACAAGCATCACGCCCCTTGAAGTCCTGTCCTGCGACGGGGCAAAATATCTGAACTCCAGGCCCAGGCCCGCAATGTCGGTCTCGAGCCTGTCCACCTTCTGCTGAAAGTCCTTGGTGCAGCGGCCCAGATCGAGCACAAGCAGCGACGACATTGAGCCGAGGTAGTGCAAGGAGACCAGCGCGCTGCACCCTTCGAAGTCTTCAAGCCCGAGAGCGGCGTATTCGCATCCGGTGCCGAAGGTGCAAGGGATGCCGCTGCCGGCATTGCTGAAGCAGCGTACGGCAATGGCGTCCGTCGGGACAAAGCGCAGCAGCAGGCTTATTCCCTTCGCGTCCGCGGAAACCCCGCTGCTCTGCGCGAAGGAAGGCTCAGCCTTCTGACGCTCCGGCCACGACGCATTTGATGAGAAAAGCAGGAGCACGGCTACGATTATGCACGCCACAAATGCTGCAGCGGCTATCAGAAGAGCCTTTGTCCCTTTACTACCCATAGAGGCAAAGATACGAAGAAGATAAAAAACATTGAAAAAAATTTGCATTGCTGAAAAATATGTCTACCTTTGCAGTGTACTATTTAACTAATACAGTAGAATAATGATAGAAGTTAAGAATTTGGCATTCAGTTTCGGGGCGCAGGAAGTGCTCCGCAACATCAATCTCCGCCTCGAGCCGGGAAAGATCTACGGTCTGCTCGGCGAGAACGGAGTCGGGAAGACCACCCTGCTGACACTGCTCTGCGGTCTTAAGAAAACCCGGAGCGGTGAGATTTCCACCGACGGGCTCGATCCCTACAGGCGAGACCCCGAATTCCTCGGGAACCAGTACTACCTCCCCGACGAGGTAGCCCCGCTGAGGATGAAAGCCTCCGAGTGGGCCGCAAGCCAGGGGAAATTCTACCCCCTCTTCGACCGGGAGAAGTTTTCGGAACTTATGAAACTTTTCGAGACCTCCGAGGACGCAAGGATGAACACAATGTCCAACGGCCAGCTCAAAAAGACATACATCAGTTTCGCCCTCGCCTGCAACACCGCCTACCTCTTCCTTGACGAGCCCACCAACGGCCTCGACATCCCAAGCAAAAGCCAGTTGCGCAGCGCCATCCTCAAATACACCCGCGAGGACGCTACCATCGTTATCAGCACGCACCAGGTGCGCGACCTCGAGAACATCATCGACCCCATCATCATCCTCGACAAAAGGGACGTTCTGCTCAATGCAAGCATAGAGGAAATCAGTTCCAGACTGTTCTTCGACTACAGCCGGGAACTCAAGTCCGACACCCTGTACAGCGAGCAGCTCCCTGCAGGATTCATCCAGGTTTATCCCAACGCAAGCGGAGAAGATTCGAAAGTCAACGTCGAGGCGCTCTTCAATGCAGTACATTCCAATAAAGAAACCGTCAAAGCACTTTTCAGCAATGAGTAACACATTCGATATCAAAAGATTCTGGAAATATCTGAGCCGCGAGACAGCCCAGGCGAAAAACAACTTCGGGCTCAGCCTCCTGATATCCGGGCTTCTTCCCGTCATATTCTATTTCTTCTTTGAAGTGATTTACAGCCTGATATCCGGAGAGTGGGGAGTGCAGCCGCTCTCCAACAGGATCACGATGTTCGCCGTCGCCTTCACTGTCAGCATCCTCAACTTCCCCGTCAAGCAGTACGGGAAAATTACCGACAAGCGCTTCGGCGCCGAATATCTGATGCTCCCTGCATCCACCTTCGAAAAATGGCTTTCGATGGTGGCGGTCTCCTGCATCATCGTTCCCTTCGTGCTGTTCGCCCTTCTTCTGGGCAGCGACGCCCTGATGAGCCTCATCTTCCCCGGAACCTACGGGCAGTGCCTCACCTGCGGGGATATGAATGCGCTGTGGGTTTCGTTTGGCGAGGATGAAGTCGGCGTGGCCGGGAGCCCTCTGGGCATACTGTGGCTCAATTGGATTGAAATGGTTCTCTGTTTCAATCTCGGAGTGCTGGTGTTCAAGAAATCCAAGATAGGCAAGACCTTCCTTGTAATGATAGGATTCTCCTTCGTCTGCTCGATTCTTTCCATCCTCATTGTCGGAGATATGGACTTCGAAAGCTGGCTTTCCAAGGTATTCGAAGAGAAGGACCCTCAGTATATCATCAATACGATTTACTGGTTTATCGGAATCATCTATGCCATTATCATCTCCGCTCTCGCGGCCGGACTTTACGCACGGATCAGAACCCTGAAACTCTAAAGCAATGGAATTCAGCAACGAAAAACCCATATACCTCCAGATTGCGGAGGATATATCCGAGAAGATTCTTTCCGGGGAGTTCAAGCCTTCCGAAAGAATCCCGTCCGTGCGGGAATGGGCTGAAAAGATAGGCGTCAATCCCAACACGGTGGCGAGAACCTATGACACCCTTTCATCAAGGGGAATAATCTCCAACCAGAGAGGAATAGGATTCTTCGTCGCCCAGGATGCGGTAAGAATCATCACGGAAAATGAGAAAGAACGTTTCATTAATGAAGATTTGCCTATATTTGTAAAAAAAGCAGCCCTTCTGGGCATTGATTTGAAAGATTATTTGAAATGAGAAAGACGATTTTCACCGCCGCAATCCTGCTTTTTGCAAACGCGGCAGCCGTACTTGCGGCAGATCAAGTCACCAGAACCATAAATGTCGCTTCCTTCGACGGGATTTCCTGCAACATTCCCTGCGAAATCAAGTATGAGACCGGGGCGCCGAAAGTGATTCTCCGCGCGGACGGTGACATAATAGACAATATCAGGATCGCCGTCGAGAACGGGACTCTCAGTATCAGGATGTCCGAAAAGAGGCTCAGGGGCATCAAAGGTGCAAGCATCTATATCACTTCCGACATCCTGAACTCGCTGTCCTGCAACGGGGCCTGCGAATTCGAGAACAAGAACGGCATCAGCACCACCAAGGACTTCACCCTGTCCTGCAACGGAGCCTGCGACTGCGAAATCGCTTCTATCCGCACCCCTGAGATTACCGTCACCATCAACGGAGTCGGGGACTGCGAGATTGAAGGCATCGACGCCGGTACCGTCAACGCCACCATCAACGGAGCGGGCAGCCTCGACCTTGGCGGACGCTGCATCCAGGCGAATCTGACCATCAACGGCGCCGGAGAGATCGACATTGACGACCTCTTTGCGGAGCACGTCAATTCGGCCATCCACGGAGCGGGCTCGATTGCCAGGAAATAAACCGCATCGTCATTCATTACGGCGCACCTTCCCGGTGTGCCGTTTTTTTTGTATATTTGCGCGTTTTTCAGTAAGTGTATGACAGAAATCAGAAATATAGCGATCATCGCGCACGTCGACCACGGCAAGACCACTCTGGTCGACAGGATGATCTATCAGGCGAATCTTGTAAGGCAGCCGGAAAACCTCGGACAACTTATCCTGGACAACAATGACCTTGAACGCGAAAGAGGTATCACAATCCTCGCGAAAAACGTGTCGGTCATCTACAAAGGGGTGAAAATCAACATTATCGACACCCCGGGGCACTCCGATTTCGGCGGAGAGGTGGAAAGAGTCCTCAATATGGCGGACGGTGTGCTGCTTCTTGTGGATGCCTTCGAAGGATGTATGCCGCAGACGAGGTTCGTGCTGCAGAAAGCGCTGCAGATGGGAAAGAAACCCATAGTGGTCATAAACAAGGTGGACAAGCCCAATTGCAGGCCGTCCGAGGTACAGGAAGAGGTGTTCGACCTGATGTTCAACCTTGACGCCACCGAGGAGCAGCTCGACTTCAAGACCGTTTACGGTTCGGCAAAACAGGGATGGATGAGCAAGGACTGGCGTCAGCCGACAAACGACATCACTGCCCTGCTGGATACCATTCTCGAAGAGATTCCGGCCCCGGAAGTGAAGGAAGGAACGCCTCAGATGCTAATCTCCTCGCTCGAGTACAGCCCTTATGTCGGAAGAATCGCCGTAGGACGCATAACGCGGGGCAGCCTCACTTCAGGCAGCAACATCAGCCTATGCAAGAGATACGACATCATCCAGAAACAGAAGATCAAACAGCTGATGGTCTTCGAGGGACTGGGCAAGGCTCAGGTGGACAAGGTTGAATGCGGGGACATCTGCGCCGTGGTAGGCATCGACGGTTTCGAAATCGGAGACACCATTGCGGACTTTGAGAACCCCGAGGCGCTTCCCCCCATTGCAATCGACGAGCCTACAATGAGTATGCTCTTCACCATCAACAACTCCCCTTTCTTCGGAAAAGATGGAAAATACGTAACCTCAAGGCACATCAAGGAGCGTCTGGAAAAGGAGCTGGAGAAGAACCTGGCCCTCAGGGTAAAGCCCGGCCTCACGGCGGATTCCTTCGTAGTGTACGGACGCGGTGTACTGCACCTTTCCGTGCTCATCGAAACGATGCGCCGCGAGGGATTCGAACTTCAGGTCGGACAGCCCAAGGTGCTTGACAAGACCATCAACGGACAGAGATGCGAGCCTATCGAGGAACTCAGCATCGAGGTGCCCGAGGAGTTCGTCGGAGCGGCCATCGAGATCAGCACACGCCGCAAGGGTGCGCTCATCCATATGGAACCGCGTGGAGACCGCACTCTCCTGGAATTCGAGATTCCGACCCGCGGACTGATGGGACTGAGGTCCAACCTTCTGACCGCTTCGCAGGGAGAAGCCATAGTCGCCCACCGTTTCAAGGAATACCAGCCTTTCAAGGGCGAAATCGAACACAGGAGCAACGGTTCCCTCGTATCGCTGGAGACAGGAGAGGCAATCGCATACTCGATGAACAAGCTTCTGGATCGCGGGCGCTTCTTCGTCGATCCCGGAGAGGAAATATATGCGGGTCAGGTTGTTGGAGAACATACCAGGGAACGCGACCTGAACATCAATATCTGCAAGACGAAAAAGCTTACCAACGTGCGTGCGGCCGGTTCGGACGAGAAGATCATTCTCCCTCCGGCAATCAAGTTCTCGCTCGAGGAAGCTCTCGAATATATCCAGGAGGATGAGCTTGTAGAGGTAACGCCCCACCACATGCGTCTGCGCAAGATTCTGCTCGACCCGCTGGCAAGAAAAAGAAATAGCGACAACGAAGATTGATTTAGCAAAAAATTTTGTTAACTTTGCAACCCTTTGAAATATCCCTTCGTGAATTGAAACCGGGTGTCAATCATTTCGAATGGCACGTTGGTGGAGAATTCTTCCGCAGCTTCGAGAACTCCGAATTGCTGGATGCGGACCTTTCCGTCAAGGTCTCGGCAAACAATACAGGCACTTCGGTCGAAATAGAAGGCACAATAGAAGGCACTGTAGTAGCGGTCTGCGACCGCTGCCTCGGTGAAGTTACCCTTCCTGTGCACACTTCCTTCGAAGAATGCGAGACGCTGGACCTCAGTCAGGATATATACGATTTCGTATGCATATCACTGCCCCTGCAGAAAGTCCACCCGGATGGAGAATGCGATAAGGAAACAGTAAAATATTTAAAAACAGAATAAAATGGCACATCCTAAACACAAATTCTCTCACCAGAGAACAGCAAAGAGACGTACCCACGATTTCGCTCCGGTACCCACCCTCGCAACATGCCCTAACTGCGGTGCTACAGTAATCTACCACCGCGTATGTCCCGAGTGCGGTTACTACCGCGGACGTCAGATTATCGAGAAGAAAGCCGAGTAATCGCACTTCCCGATCAGCGGCCTCGTAGTTCAACGGATAGAACGGAGGTTTCCTAAACCTTAGATAGAGGTTCGATTCCCCTCGGGGCTACAAAAAAAGCATCGCTCACGCGGTGCTCTTTTTGTAGCCCCACCTCCCAACCCTCTGTCGCTTCGCGACATCCCCCTTTCAGGGGGAATGCGGCTCCAC
>JAKSJY010000038.1 GCA_024402025.1 Bacteroidales bacterium | reverse complement strand
TTGCCGCCCCAACCTCCGGAAAGTTCAAGCTGGCTGGAAGGTTTCTCCACCACATTGTACACGAGGTCCACCGTGTTGGTAACCTGATTCGGGACTATGCTGTATCCATCGGAGCCCATAATGGCCTCGGCATCGAACTGGCCGAGCGATGCAATCTCGCGTATGGAGCGCTCGAAGTCCGACTGGCTGAAGAGGTAGCCCGGTCTGGTATAAACCTGACGGCGGACAACCTTCTCGCTGGTGAGGTCGTTGCCGTTGATGACGATATTGTTGAGTGTAGCCTGCTTTCCTTCCGAAATCCGGAGTTCCACATCCACCGAGTCATTCTGGATATTGGTCTCGACGGGGGTGATGTTGAAGAACAGGTAGCCGTTGTCGCGGTAAAGCTTGGAGATATCGTACTCGTTCTGCTTCCCTCCGCCGTAGAGGCGCTTCTCCATTGACACTACATCATAGACGTCGCCCTTGGAAATGCCCAGAATCTCATCCAGGACATCTGTGGAATAAACGGAGTTTCCCGTCCAGGTCACGTCCCTGAAATAATACCGGTCGCCTTCCTCGAATTCGAAGTCGATGTTGAGTTTCTTCTTGATCTTGCCGTTGTCCTTCACGATATCCACGTAGTACATCGTATCGCGGACAATTCTGGCATCGCGGTAGCCTTGCTCGTTGAACGCGTTGAGCAGGAGTTTCTTGTCGTTGGGGAATTCCTTGGCGTCGAACTTCTTGGAGTGGAAGAAGTTGTAGAACTTCGCGGACTTGGTCTTCTTCATCGACTTGGCGAGCGTGTACTCCTTGACGTGTTCGTTGCCGCTGAAGTTGATATCCTTGATCTTGACCTTGTCGCCCTTGTCGATGGCGAAGTTGACGCGGATGGCATTCTTGATGACCGTATCCTTCACCACTTCCGACTTCACGTCGCAGAGAAGGAAGCCTTTCTCGGCATAATAGCCCTTGATTACGTCCGAGGACACCTTGTCGACATATTCGGTGAACTCCCCGCCCCTGCGGAGATTGAGCTTTTCGAGAAGCTCCTTCTTCTCTCCGGACTTGACGCCGGAAAGGCTCCACCTGGACACCCTGGGGCGTTCCCTCACCTCGACGCGGAAGAAAACGCTGTCGCTGGCCTCGGAAAGGTGGTCGATGTAAATCCCCACGTCGTCGAAATACTTCTGGAGATACAGACGCCTGATGACATTGCTGACCTCGTCTCCCGGCACCATAATCCGGCTGCCGACCTGCAAACCCGTCTGCTGGACAATCTGTGCAGATGAAAAATATGTGTTCCCGACCACGTCGATGCCTCCGATTATGTATGATTTCGGACGACCGTAATCGACCTCATTCTGCGCGAACGCAAGGAATGCCGTCGAGATCAACGCAAGGGTCAAGAATATCCGCTTCAATTCCATTTTAATAAAAGCCTGCAAATATAGCTTATTTATTTCACTTTTCCGAAACGTCTGTCACGGCTGGAATACTCCTCAAGTGCATCCCGGAGATTGCTCTTTCCAAAATCGGGCCAAAGTGTGGGGACGAACACGAATTCCGAGTAGGCCGTCTGCCAAAGCATATAGTTTGACAATCTCTTCTCGCCCGAAGTCCTGATGACCAGATCGGGGTCCGGAATCCCCGCAGTCACAAGCTTGGACGCGAAAAGTTCCGGAGTGATTTCATCCTCGCTCACGCCGGCAAGCTGCCTTGCCGCCTGGAGTATGTCCCACTGCCCGCTGTAGCTGAGCATAACCACCAGCGTTATTGTCGTATTGCCGGCAGTGGCTTTTTCAAGCCTGGAGACCGCCGCGTTCAGCATGGCGGGAAGGCGCTTTCTGTTGCCGAGCGCGATGAACCTCACGCCCTGTCGCATCAGGTTGTCATACTCCCCTTCCACTGACTGCTTGAGAAGATCCATAAGGGCGCCGACCTCTCCGGAAGGGCGGTTCCAGTTTTCCTCGGAGAAAGTGTAAAGCGAAAGGTACCTGACCCCGAGTTCGGCACACTCCTCGACGACGTCGCGGACTCTCTTGACTCCTTCGATATGTCCTTTCACCCTTTCGAGACCGTGAGCCTGAGCCCACCTGCCATTGCCGTCCATAATGATGGACACGTGCTGAGGAACCGTCATACTATTTCTGATTTCTGATGTCCTCGCCCCAGAAGAGCTTGTGCCTGAGGGCCTGGATGAAATTGGACTTTCCGGCATTCGCCACCTTCAGAGAAATGGACGAAGCCTTTGCAAACACCTTGGTCCCGGGTTCTACGGGATATTCGTGGTTGTCGACTGAGACTACGGCGGAGACCTTCTCGTTGCAGCGCGGGACGATTTCAAGTTCCGAAGCCGAGCTGATGACAAGAGGACGCATATTCAAATTATGCGGCGCTATCGGAGCAAGCACGAACACCTTGGCATCGGGAGTGCAGATAGGGCCTCCGACGCTGAGGGAGTATGCGGTGCTGCCGGAACTGGTGGCAAGCAGGACTCCGTCCGCCCAATACGCAGGAAGCTGCTCTCCGGAGATGGATACGTCGACCCCGAGCATGCCCGGACTGTTGCGGCGCACGGAAACGTCATTGAGCGCAGTGAATTTTCTGGACACGCCCTGGGGGTTCACGACCTCGACGTCCAGCATAGTCCTTTCCTGGATGCGGTAGGTACGGTTGACGATTGCAGAGAGGACATCCCTGGGGTTGTTGTCCGAGAGGAAGCCCATCCGGCCCATATTCACTCCCATAATCGGGACATTCCTTTCAGCCACGAAGCCGGAGGCGGACAGAATGGTCCCGTCGCCACCGAAACAGATAACCAGGTCCGTGGAGTCCTGGAGGCCTTCGAAGACGTCATAGACGGTGCATCCGGAAGAGCGGAGCAACTCCACGAGGTTGAAGATTACCGGATCGGAAGCCAGTTGTTTTTTCTTGATATAATATGCGATTTTCATATTCGAGTCAAATTTAATGATTTTTATTGTTATTTTTGCATCTCATCTTACAATATGACCAGACTTAGTGTCAATATCAACAAGATAGCCACCTTGCGCAACTCGCGGGGAGAGAATCTTCCCGACGTGCAGAAGGCGGCGCTGGACATCGAAAGGTTCGGAGCGGAAGGCATCACCGTCCACCCCAGACCGGACGAACGCCACATCAGATATTCTGACGTAAGGCTGCTCAAGCCCATCCTGCATACGGAATTCAACATCGAAGGCAATCCCGGGAAGAGATTCTGCGAACTGGTCGGGGAAGTGGTCCCCGCTCAGGTAACCCTCGTGCCGGATGCCCTGGATGCAATCACATCCAACGCCGGATGGGACACTCTCGCGAACAGGGATTTTCTCAAGGACATCTGCAGCCGCTTCAAGGAGTCCGGGATAAGGGTGTCGATTTTCACGGACCCCGACCCGAAGATGGTAGAAGGTGCGGCGGAATGCGGAGCGGACAGGGTGGAACTGTACACGGCCGGTTATGCCGCAAGGTACGCTTCCGGCCCGGAGTTGGCGATAGCCCCATATCTCGAGGCCGCAAAGGCAGCCCGAGATGCAGGTCTTGGGCTTAATGCCGGCCACGACCTGAATCTGGACAATCTGGCATACTTTGTGCAGCATATCCCCTGGACCGACGAAGTGTCGATAGGCCACGCGCTGATAAGCGATGCGCTGTACCTGGGTCTGGAGAAAACCGTCGCCGAATATCTGAAGCAAGCACACGCAAACAAATAACAAAACAATACAAAAATGGAAAAGAACACAAAAATCTCCCTTATCTGCAGCATCGTGGCCGTAGTGCTGGCTATCGCCGCTGTTGTCTGCCCCATCATCTGCCACCCCAAGGCTCACAAGTGCGAGTCCCAGGAGGCAAAAGCTGAAAGCGGCGCCATCGTCTATTTCAACCTCGACAAGGTCGTAGCCGGGTACAATATGGCCAACGACCTCCAGGCATCCTTCAACACCAAGGCCCAGGGCATCGACCAGGAAGTCACCCGCCGCCGCACGAAACTCGAGAACGAGGACAAGGAACTTACCGACAAACTCAACAAGGGTCTTCTCACCCGCTCCACGGCCGAGGTGAAATATCAGGATCTCCAGAAGAAGGTTGCCGACTTCCAGAACTACGCTCAGCAGAAGCAGCAGGAACTCGCTGAAGAGCAGCAGGTCATCCTCAACAACATCGCAGATGCAATCAACACCTTCCTCAAGACATACAATGAGGAGAAGGGATATGCGATGATCATCAGCACCCAGGGAGACCTTCTTCCCAGCCCCGTTGCAATCGGAGACGAGAACCTCGACATCACCGAAGAACTCATCGAAGGACTCAACGCCGCATACAAGAAATAAATGATGAAACGCCTTGCAGCAATACTTGCCGGCGCATTTCTTATAAGTACGACCGCATTCTCACAGGCGACAGCGATTCTGCTGCTGCCTGTGGGTGCGGATTCTACTGCAAATTCACACTACCTGAACTTCTACTTCGGCGCGATGATGGCCGCACGCGACCTCGGGAACGAGGGCGTCAAGATCAATCTTGAGGCCATAGACATCGACAGCCGCGACTTCCTGTCTTTCGGAAACAGGATGAAGATTGCCCACTCGGACATTATTATCGGACCGGTAAGCACGAAGGACATCCTTTCCGTAATCCCGATGCTTCCCGAGGGCAAACCTCTGATTTCCCCGCTGGACACCAAGACAGAGAGCCTGTGCGACTCGCTTCCCGTAATTCTGGCGAGCACACCTTCACGTTTCCAGACGGACGATGCAATGAACTGGATAATGTCCGATATGGCGGACACTCTGGAGCACAGCTCCATGCTCGTCGTAAGCGAGGGTGACGTAAAGCCGACCCCCGGCACCGAGCACATACATTCCGTCCTGGACAACTTCGGAAAACCCGTACAGATCTCCTACAGAATCTACGAAGGGGTCGAGGCCATCAAGACCTTCGACTCCCACTGCAGCAACAAGGACACGACATCCAGATGCTTTGCAGCTTCGGACAACGACGTCTTCGTCAGGGACGTACTGAGACAGGTCGCGGAACAGACCTACAAATCCAACAAGGTTGAATTCTACGGCACGGGAAAAGTGCGCTCTGCCGACATCTCGGAACTCTGCGCGGCATCCACCCATATGAGTTCCACCTTCTTCGTGGATTATTCGGATACGAACATCCACCGTTTTGTCCTGGAATACAGGGCTTTCTTCGGGGCCGACCCGGATTCATTCGCCTTCCACGGATATGATGTCCTTCACTATTTCATCAACCTGTACCGGCTTTTCGGAGAGGATTGGGCGAAGGCACTTCCGTTGTACAGCGAAAACGGGCTTCAGACCGATTTCAATTTCAAAAACGGGGTGGACGGCACCCGAGGGACTGTAAACACGGCCGTAAGGCGCATTGTCTTCAGCGCCCCTTTCAATTCAACTGTACTTTACTGAAAAACTGCCGGACTCAGGCGGAAAGAAGAGCCTTGGCGTTGGCAATGGCCGCCGGCGTAATGGTGGACCCGGAGAGCAGTCTTGCTATCTCCATCACGCGTGCATCAGGATCAAGCGCGCGCACGGACGAGGAAACGTGGCCGTCGGGATTTTCGGCCTTCTCCACCAGATAGTGAGCACTGCCCTTCGCGGCAACCTGGGGGAGGTGCGTTATGACGAAAACCTGTCTGTCCTTTCCTATGCCGCATATCATCTCACCCATCTTGTCGGCAGTACTGCCGGAAACCCCGGTGTCGATTTCGTCGAAGACCATCGTAGGCATCGCGCAATAACGTGCCATCATAGCCTTGAGGCATAGCATTATCCTGGAGATTTCTCCCCCTGACGCGCACTTGGACACATCTACGGGATTTTCCCCCGTCGAGGAGAAAAGATAACTTACGCTGTCCGTTCCCGACGGTCCGGGAGCGCACGGGGAGACCGATACCGAGAACACCGCCCTGTCCAGTTCGAGATAACGTATGCTGTCCTGGATGGAGGAAGCGAATCCGGCCGCTGCGGCCTCCCTGGATGAATGCGCCTTTCCGCACATATCATCGAAGGTCTTCCTCAACGAAGAAAGTTCCTTTTCAAGGGCATCCTTTCTCCGCTCGAGCGAATCGGAATCGAAAAGGGCATTCTCGAAACCCGCCTGGACTTCGAGAAGTTCGCTTATGGTCCTGCAACCGTGCTTCTGGAAGAGGCGGTAGATAAGGGCCAGCCTCTCCTCCACCTCCGAAAGCCTCTCCCCGGACACAACCACCGAAGAATCGGAAGACTCGACCTCGGCCTTGATGTCTTCAAGCTCTATCCTGCTGGACTCCACGCGGGATGCAAGTTCGGAAAGGGATGGAATGAACCTGGACGTCTTTTCAAGAAGTCTGGCCGCCTCCTTGAGGGAAGCGCATATATCCGAAGACATTCCTTCTCCCTCGGAAGCGAAACAGGCGCAGACTTCGCCAAGCGAAGCCTTGATTTCCTGCGCATTGGCAAGCTGCTTCTGCTCGAGTTCTAGGGACTCAAGTTCGTCCGGCTCGAGTTTTGCGGCCGAAAGCTGATCCCATTGGGCCTGGTTGTATTCCCTGTCGGCCTCAAGCCTGCGCAGTTGCCCGGACACGCTCTCGAGTTCGGCCTCGGTCTCGCGGATACGCTGCCACTGTGCCGCCAGCCCCTTCGAATCAACGCCGGCATAGAAATCCAGCAGGGAAAGCTGGAAGCGGCGGTTGGTCAGGAGCAGGCTCTGGTGCTGGGAATGGATGTCCACAAGGCGCGCGGAGATTTCGGAAAGGACGCCGACCTGCACAGGGCAGTCGTTGATGAAGGACCTGGACCTTCCGGTGGAATACACCACCCTCCTTACTGTCAGGGAACCGTTCTCCCACTCGACGCCGGCTTCCTCCAGGAAGCCTCGGACATCCTGGTCGGACACCTCGAATTCGCCCTCCACTATGCAGGAATCCGCCCCGGCCGAAATGACGGATGCATCGGCCTTCGCCCCAAGCAGCAAGCCCAGAGCGCCTAGAAGAATCGACTTTCCGGCGCCGGTCTGCCCGGTTATGATAACAAGACCCTCCGGAAAAGAAGCATCCAGAGAGTCTATCAGAACGTAATTCTCTATATGGAGGGAACGGAGCATTCTACTCTCCTTCCTGATGGGCCTTGCGATAGGAAAGTTCACCGGCCTCGAATTCCGCAATGGCGACGAGATCAGGTTTGGGCTGACGCTCGTAGTACTTCGAGATCTCTATCTGTTCCTTGTTCTCGAAGGTCTCTTCCATAGTGTCGCGCTCGTTCTTTACGTCCTCGAGCTTGCGGGCGATTTCCTTCTTCTCTGCAAGGGAAATCTGATTGGCCCTCTTGGACAGAAGAACGACTGTCTCATAGAGGTTGCCTGTAGGTTCCGCGAGATACTTGGTGTCGCGGGTGATTGTGTTCTTGGGAATCTTATTGTAATCCATAACTGTAATTGTTTTCCTTTATTATTTACGGAACCCCGGGATGCGGAAGTTTCAATTATTTTTTAACTTTCATATAATCCGCATCCAGCTCCTTGCGGTATTTCGATTCGGGATACTCCCCGATGAAGTTGAAATAGTCGTCTATGAATACCAGATATCTCTCCTTCTGCTTTTCCGCAACGCTGTTGAGGGCGTATTTGTACGAAGCCATCGCCGTGTAATAGAGTATGTCCTCGCGGTATGCATTGTCGGAATCGTCCTTCAACACATTCCTGAGAGCAACTCTGGCCGCCTTGTAGTCCTCCATCGTATAATAGATTTTCGCATTCTCGTATGCCTTGCGGTCCAGACGGAGTTCAAGTTCGTCCATCATCTTCCTGCACACGGGAATGTTGGGAGACTTGGGGTAGGCGATGATGTATTCGCTGATAGCGGTGATGGCCCTGTAGGTAGGGTTCTGATCCAACTCGTATCTCAGCGTCGAGCGGTAAAGGCAGTCGATGCGCAGGAACTGGGCCTGGTCGGTGAACACGCTGCGGGGGAAATTGGTCACGAAGGTATCGAAATTCGTCTCCGCAGTGTAGTAATCCTTCATGTTGTAGTTGCTCAGTCCCCAGTAGAACTGGACCGTATCATCGCGGTCCGTGCCCGTGGTTATCACGGAAAGGGACTCGAAGAGCTGCGCCGCCTTGTCGAACTTTCCCGTGTTGAAGTAGTCGAACGCCGCCGCATACTTGGCTTCGGTATCGTAACTCTGCAGGAGCTCCTCATACTGGGACTTGCATGACGCCGAGACGAAAATCACAGCGGCAAGCACAGAAAAAGCAATGATGTATCTTTTCATTTTCTCAAATATTTTCCAACCTCAAGAGCTGCCCGGCATCCGTCCGATGCAGCCGTGACCACCTGTCTGACATCCGTCGCGCGAACGTCCCCCGCCACGAACACCCCGGGGATCCCTGTCTTCACCCCGTCCGAAACCACATATCCCCTGTCGTCCAGTTCGAGCTGTCCCTCGAACATCCTGGTCTGCGGGGTGCGGCCAATCGCAACGAACAGGCCGTATATCTCCATATCAAAAACCCTGCCATCCTTCTCCAGTCTTACCGCGCTCACTCCGGAATCATCTCCAAGCACCTCGAGCACGGTTGTCCCGTACAGGATTTCCACCTTGGCATTCCCGGAAAGGCTGTCGGCATTCGCTTTCACCGCACGGAGAGTGTCCCTTCGCACTATGACATAGACCTTCCGCGCGAGAGTCGAAAGATACAGGGCCTCGCTGCACGCCATATCTCCGTCTCCGACCACGGCCACCACCTTCCCCTTGCACAAGGGTCCGTCGCAGGTCGCGCACGCGGACACCCCCATCCCGCGGAACTTCATTTCGGAAGGCAAGCCGAGATACGAGGCGCCTGCCCCGGTAGCGATGACAACCGCCCTTGCTTCCAGAGACGTCCCGTCATCGAGGGTTACCCTGTGCCTTGCCAGATCGGCATCCACCACGACGCCGGAGCGCACGGTCGCGCCGCAATTGACTGCCTGCGAACGCATTGACGCAATCAGAGCCGCGGCATCGATGCCATCCGGAAAACCGGGATAATTGTATATGGTCTGCAACCGGGTCAACTGTCCCCCGGGCTCGGGTCCCTCGAGCAGAACCGGACTGAGTCCGGACCTGCCGGCATAAACGGCTGCCGTATAACCGGCAGGGCCTCCGCCAATGATAAGACAATCGGTCATAAGTCGCGCAAAGATAGCAAAATCTAAACTTCTTTCCTCCAGCGTGCCAGAGGTATCCCCAACTGGTCGCGATACTTCGCCACCGTGCGGCGGGCTATTTTGAACCCGCTTGCGGTAAGCGCATCCACAAGCTGCTCGTCAGTGAGCGGAGCGTGCTTGTCCTCGGCATCCACAATCTCCTGCAGGGCCTTCCGTATCGCCCTTGCGGACACTTCCCCGCCATCCTGGGTGGACATTTTCTCCGAAAACAGATATCTCATCGGAATGATGCCGAAGGAGGTCTCGACGTACTTGTTGTTCACGACACGCGATATGGTGGAGATGTCGAGCCCGGCTATTTTCGCAACGTCCTCGAGTATCATCGGCCTGAGGTCATCCTCGTCCCCGCTGACAAGGAAAGGACTCTGGAGCTCGATAATGGCATCCATACACTTCTTCAGTGTCATCTGCCTCTGCTTGAGAGCCTCGATGAACCACTTTGCGGAATTGATCTTCTGCTTCGCGAACTCCGCGGCCTGCCTGTCGGCATCGTTCCTGACGGGCTGCTGGAGAAACTGCTCGTACTGCCTGGACACCTTCAGGGATGGGATGTTCGACCTGGGCATCTCATACGAAAGTTTACCGCCATCCTCCTTCAGGACGAAATCGGGCACGACCCTGGACGCGATATCGTCGTAGGAGTCGTCAATGCCCCCTCCCGGCGCGGGATTCAGTTTCGATATGACATTTATCGCCTCCTTGAGCTCGCTCTCGGAGATTCCGCAGCGGGAAAGTATTTTCTTGAAACGCTTCTCGACGAAGTCATCGTAGCACACGTCCAGGACGGCAATGGCATCGGAGACCGGCTTGACGGGTCTTTTCGAGCGGAGCTGCAGGAGAAGACATTCCCTGAGATTTCTTGCTCCCACGCCCACGGGTTCCAGCCCCTGGACTATAGCCAGCGCCTCCTCCACCTCCCCGGCGGAAGCATCGATGCCCGCATGGAACGCAAGGTCGTCAACGAGAGAGTCCGTGTCGCGTTTGAGGTAGCCGTCCGCATCCAGCGAACCTATGATGAAAGATGCTATCGCGCGACAACGTTCCGACACCTGAAGGAAACCCAGCTGGTCGTTGAGACTCTGCGTGAAGCTGTCCTTCACCGAAAGATTGAAGCCGAATTCCGGACGCGGAACGCCGGAGGAATGCTGCATCCTGAGCCTGTACTCGGGAATGGAATCGTCCGCTTCCACGGAATCCAGGGACACCTCCCTCGAAGACTCCTCGTCATTGGAGAGGGGGGTGTCATCCAGGGCGGGATTTTCCTCCAGCTCCTTGCGCACGGTCTGCTCGAGGTCCAGCACAGGCAACCCCACAAGTTTGATTGTCTGAATCTGAACCGGTGAGAGCCTCTGAACCTGGCGGAGAGTCTGACCCTGATTGATCATTATTCGACTGTGTATAGATACATCGTATCCACCGGCACCTTCAGCGTATCGATGCGCACGGGGCAGCTGAGATCGATGATGGGGAACTTTATCTTCTCCTTTACGATAAAGGAGGAAGGGAACAACCTGGAAATGTCGGAGAGGGCGATCTGGGCATCGGATTTCGTACGGAAATCGCCCACCGTCACCTTGAAGAACGGGTTCTTGAAACTGCGGTACGTCCTGTACTGGGGATATACGCTGCGGAAGCGGGCTTCCTCCCGGGCGGATTCCTCGCGGGAAGTCTTGCTGTTGTCGAAATATATCCTGATGCGGTAGCCGTCGGAAAGCGTCTGGCTGTTCTCGCTTATCCTGGCCTCTATCGCGACGGAGACGGCCGGAGAGTGGCGCACCGTGACACCTGAAGGGAGGTTGTCGAAAATGCTGTATCCCACCATATCCTCCGCCACCCTGGGCGCTTCTCGGACACGGACTGAATCGCGATACAGGACGGCTTCTTCCGGCTGCTGCGCGGCGGCTGCGGTGCAGACGAAAGGCAACGAGAGCACAAGAAGCATTCTGCAAACTGTCTTCATACCACAAATATACTCTTTTTTCTATATCTTTGCGCGAAATGAACAAGGTCTATATAGAAACATACGGCTGCCAGATGAACGTCGCCGACACCGAGGTGATCTTCTCCATCCTTTCGAAGGAGGGATTCACCCGCACGGAAAACATAGGGGAAGCGGACATCATCATGGCGAACACCTGTTCGGTGCGCGACAATGCGGAGCAGCGGATACTTGGGAGGATAAACCAGTTCGTCCTTGAAAGGAGGAACAGGCCCGTGATCATAGGCATACTGGGGTGCATGGCCGAAAGGATGAAGCAGGAACTCATAGAAACGGGGAAAGTGGACATAGTGGCCGGACCGGACGCATACAGGAGGCTCCCGGCGCTCATTTCCGCCGCCCTCGGGGGAAAGCCGCAGATCGACGTGGAGCTCTCGCGCGAAGAGACCTACGCCGAAATAAAGCCCGTCAGACTGGACAAGAACGGGGTCAGCGCATTCATATCGATAATGAGGGGATGCAACAACGTCTGCTCATACTGCGTCGTGCCCTATACCAGGGGCGCCGAAAGAAGCCGCGACTGCGGGAGCATAGTGCGTGAAGCGTGCGACTGCGCGCAAGACGGATACAAGGAAGTGACGCTGCTGGGGCAGAACGTGGATTCATACGACTTCGAGGGTACGGACTTCGCCGCCCTGCTGGGGATGGTGGCCCAGGCGTGTCCGGGGATGAGGATAAGGTTCTCGACATCCAACCCGCAGGACATCTCGGACAAGGTGATGGAGACGATGGCCCGGTGGCCGAACATCTGCCACCACATCCACCTGCCGGTGCAGTCGGGATCGGACAGGATGCTGGAGAAGATGCGCCGCCGCTACACAAGGCAGGACTATCTCGAAAAGGTCCGCAAGATAAGGGAACTGATGCCGGACTGCGCCATCACCACCGACGTGATTGCGGGTTTCTGCTCCGAGACCCTCGAGGACCACGCCGATACGATTTCTCTCTTCGAGCAGATGCGTTTCGACGCCGCATATATGTTCCAGTACTC
>JAKSJY010000037.1 GCA_024402025.1 Bacteroidales bacterium | reverse complement strand
GTCGGAAGAATTGGCACCTACTTCGATGCGGAACTCTCCGGGCTCCACTGTCCACTTGTGGTTCTCGTCGTAAATCTCGAACGCCGAACTGTCGAGCTTGAAAGTTACGGTTCCCGTCTGGCCCGGTGCAAGTGAAATCCTGTCGAACGACTTCAGCATCTTTTCCCTCGGGATTACGGAAGAGACTAGATCGGCCACATACAACTGGGCGGTTTCGACTCCCTCCATAGTTCCGGTGTTGGTAATGTCCACACTCACCTCCACCCCTTCCGATGCCGGGAACGAATCCGCGGAAACGGAAAGATTGGAATATTCGAATGTGGTATAGCTCAGTCCGAAGCCGAACGGGAACTGAGGATCATCGCCAATGTCGATGGGCCATACGTGCCCGAAGGAGCGTTTGGGGTAATAGAAGATCGGGACCTGTCCCACGTGCCTGGGGAATGTCTGCACAAGGCGTCCCGACGGATTGTACTCGCCTGAAAGCACGGATGCGACAGCAAGTCCGCCCATAGTTCCCGGATACCAGGCTTCAAGCAAGGCATCGCAATTGTCAAGAATGTCCCCCACGCAAAGAGGCCTTCCGTTGAAGAGAACCGCAACGACCTTCTTGCCCTGGGACTTGTATTTCTTAAGCAGGGCTATCTGGGAATCATCCACCTGAAGTTTACCGGTAGAAACGCCCTCCCCGATGATATTCCTCGGCTCGCCGATGCAGACGATAACAGTAGATGCATTTCCGACGACCCTGAACTTTTCCCTGAAACCCTCCATAGGGCTGATTACTTCCTCCGGAACGCCGCATGCACTCCAGGCTCCAAGCAAATCCTCCTTCGCATCCGCCATCGGGCCGGCAACCATCACCAGCTTTGCCACCCCGAGAGGAAGGATGCCGTCATTTTTCAGCAGGACCATACTTCCCTTTGCAGCCTCGAGAGCCTGCGCCTTGATGGAATCGCTCATCACTTCCCTGCTCTGCCTTTGTGCATCGAAATACTTGTACGGATCGTCGAAAAGGCCCATCTGGAACTTGGCATAAAGGCAGGAATATGCAGCGTTGCGTATTGTCTTTTTCGACACTTTCCCCTTCTTGTAGAGGTCCTTCAGATGTCTTACCACATATTCGGAAGTCATATCCATCTGGATTCCCGCATTTATTGCCTTCTCGACGGAATGTTCCTCCGTATCGATGGCTCCCTCTGTCATAGCGTAATACATAGTCTTCCAGTCTGTCATCAGAAGTCCCTTGTACCCGAGTTCCTTGCGGAGCACGTCTGTCAGAAGATACTTGCTGTAGCTGACAGGTATCCCGTCATACATTGTGTAAGACTCCATCAGAGCGCCGACGTTCTCCTTTATGCAAGCCCTGTAAGGAGGCAGATAAAGTTCCTCCAGATCCCTCTGGGAGAATTCCTCATTCTGATAGTCGCGCCCGGCGCCAAGCACGGCATAGCCGGCGAAATGCTTGACGCAGGCCATTATGGTGGACGTGTCCGCCAAATCCTTTCCCTGGAATCCGCGCACCCTCGCAGCGGCCATCACCCCACTCAGATACGGATCCTCTCCGCTGGTCTCCATTATGCGTCCCCATCTTCCATCCCTGCTGACATCCACCATCGGAGCATACGTCAGCTGCAGTCCCGCGGCGGCGGACTCCCTGGCTATCATCCTGCTGTTCTCCTCAACCTGGGCGGGATTCCAGCTGCAGGCCTCGGCAATCGGGACCGGGAAGATGGTACGATAACCGTGGATTACATCCTCGTGGAACATCAGGGGAATCCCAAGACGGCTGGCCTTAAGGGCATCATCCTGGAGCGAACGGTTGAGTTCCACACCGCTGGCCTTGAGAATCGCGCCGACCTCGTCGCGGGCGATTGCCGCACGCACGCTCGAATCGTTGGTGTCCCATCTCGGAAGAAGGTTCATCTGGGCAATCATCTCATCGACCGTCATTCTGTTCAGCAGGTCGTTCACCCTGCGGTCGAGAGGTTTTGTGGAATCCCTGTAAACAGGAGTGCACGCCACAAGGGCAATGCCTAAAACAAGCAGATATATCTTTTTCATAATTGTCTAATATTTGAAACTTGACCCTCCGACGAATTCCCTTAGCAGAGAGGTGGGAGGAATCTCCTTGTCGGAGACGGGGACGAAATAGTGGATGAATTTCAGGAGCCTGTGCGCCTCGGAGTATTCCGGACAGTTCTTGGGAACACTGCGAAGTATGGGCTCGGCGTGATTCTTCAGTACCGCAAACTCCACCAGATATGCACTGTTGAACATCACATCGGCGTTTTCCTGGTATGGGTATATCCATTTTTCCTCGGCATCCAGCACACTCTGCCACTGGCGTATCGTCTCGCGGGCCGAAAAGGCGCCCTTGTTGTAATCGCGGACGATTCTTCTCAGAAGTCTGTTGTCCTGGGTAGGGATGCAGTTGTGGTTGTCAAGAGTGATGGACGTAAGTGTGGAGATGAAAATCCTGAATTTCTTCGACTCGGGAATGAGCTCGGTAAGTTTCGGATTCAGAGCGTGGATTCCTTCGACAAGGAGGACATTACCCTCGCGCAGTTTCAGTCTCTTGCCGTTGAACTCCCTCCTGCCGGTGACGAAATTGTATTCCGGCACCGAGACCTCCTCCCCGTTGAGCAGTTTGAGAACATCCTGCTGGAGATAGTCGTGGTCCACGGTGTCGAAATTGTCGAAGTCGTACTGTCCGTTGGGCAGTTTCTTCGTATCCTCCCTGTTGACAAAATAATCGTCAGTGGATATGCTAAGCGGCTTGAGTCCGCAGGCCATCAACTGGACGGAGAGCCTCTTGCAGACGGTGGTCTTGCCGGAGCTGCTCGGCCCGGTGATAAGAATCACGCGAACCTTTTCGGGACTGTAGTATCTCCTTTCGATCTCCTCGGCTATCTTGACTATCTTCTTTTCCTGCAACGCCTCGGCAACCTGGATAAGGCCGGTGCCATTTCCGTTGAGACAAGCCCTGTTAAGGTCTCCGACGTTGTTCAGACCCGTAATGATGTTCCACTTGAGGTTCTCCGCAAAGATGTCGAATGTCTTCGGCTGCTCCACATAGGGAGCCAGCTTGACCGGATTGTGGCGATCCGGAATTCGAAGGAGCAATCCTTCGTGGCATCTCTGGATGTCCCACACCTTCAGATATCCTGCGGAAGGTACGAGCCTTCCGTAATAATAATCCACCGTATCGCCGAGAAGGTAGTAATCGGTATAAACCTCCCCGCTGGATTCGAGCAGTCTCACCTTGTCGATATATCCCTGTTCCTTGAAGAGATTCAGCGCATCTTCCAGTTGGGCTTCCCTTCTGTGGAAAGGAAGGTCCTTTTCGACGATATCCTTCATCGCGGCCTTCAGGGATGCGATGTCGCTGTCCAGCAACGGAGATTCATCCTTCTTCCTGAGATTGCAGTAATATCCGTTGGAAATGGGATGCTCGATGTACAGCCTGCATCCGGGGAAGGTGTCGTGCGCGGCCTTGCACATAAGGAAGAAAAGCGACCTGCAGTAAACCCTCATTCCGCTCTGTTCCGTAACGTCGAGGTATTCGACGTCCCTGCTGTTGTAGGCTCTGTATTTCAAGCCCTGGGAAACTTCGTTGACCTTTGCGGACACGATGGGAAATTTGCTGCGAACATTGAATTCCGGAATCATCTCGAGCAGGGAGACCCCCTCCTGAAACTCTTTGTACGTTCCGGTGTTCTTGCAAAAAATGCGAATCATAAGATGGATTAATTTGGACAAATTTAACTAAATTTGCGTCGAAAATGAAAAATAAAATACTCATCGCCGCAACAGTTGCGGCACTTTGCATCACAGCCTGCAAGACAAGACCGGCAAAGGTTGCCGAACCGGAGCCTCTACCTCCCATCGGATTCAGGGAAAGCGAATACGTGATGAGGCTCTCCGAAGTCAAACCCAACGAAATCTTCCCCTCTCTTCTGCAGAGAATGGGACTCACACCTGAAGAGTCCTACACAATGACAAACAGGTGCGACACCGTCTTCTTCCCGAGGAAGATGCGCGCAGGAGTGAAAATCAGGGCATACTACGCAGACTCCCTCGCCACACATCCCGATTACATAGTATATGTCCAGAGCAAGATAAAGGAAACCGTTTTCCAGTGCCACGACTCCCTGCAGATGTGGAACTGGTACAAGCCCACCACCATCGAAAGGAATTGCGTGGATGTCACCATCCATACATCCTTGTGGCAGGATATGATAGACAACGGTGCCGAGCCGGAACTGATAGGCGACTTGTCGGACATCTTCGCCTGGACCGTGAACTTCTTCGGCCTGCACGACGGAGACCGTTTCCAGGTCATTTACGACAGGGTCCTCTGCTATGAGGAGGTCGTATCCATCAGCAAAGTTCTCTTCGCCAGATATACCGGGAATTTCGGACCGGTGAACGCAATACGTGTGGAAGTGGAAGGCTCAAAGGACGCCTACTACAACGAAAAGGGTGAGAACCTCAGAAAGGCCTTCCTGAAAGCTCCTCTGAAATTCAACCGCGTAAGCAGCCGGTTCACTTACCACCGCAAGCATCCCGTCACCGGCAAGGTACGCCCGCACACGGGGGTGGATTATGCGGCGCCCGCAGGTACGCCGGTGCATGCGCTTGGTGATGGGACGGTAATTTCCGCAGGATGGACGAACACAGGCGGTGGAAATGTCGTGAAAATCCAGCACAACTCGACGTACACTACCGCATATATGCACTTGAAAGGATTCGCGAAAGGCATACGCAGAGGCGCTCACGTATATCAGGGACAGGTCATAGGATACGTAGGTTCAACCGGTATGTCCACCGGCCCGCACCTGGATTTCCGCGTATGGAAGAACGGTTCCCCCATCGACCCCCTGAACATGCATTCGCCTGCAGCCACTCCGCTGCCCGCCGAGAAGAAGCCGGAGCTTGACAGCCTGTACAACAGTTATCTGCAGATCCTGGGAGAATAATTCAGCACTACCTGTATAAAGAATGTTCCTTTTGAAACCGGGTCCCCGGAGCAAGTCTCCGACCCAAATTTCAAAAGGAACATTCTTTATACCGAAAATATCAGACTGTGAATTTCAGAACAGGCTGACGGGCGGCTAGAGTCTCGTCGGGTCTTCCGACAGGAGCATTGTGCGGTGCGTTGTGCAGAATCGAAGGATCGTTCTTGGCCTCCATCGCAATCTTATGCATAACCTCGATGAAAGAATCCAGGGTCTCCTTGGATTCCGTTTCCGTAGGCTCGATCATCAGGGACTGATGGAAAAGCATAGGAAAATAAATCGTAGGAGCGTGAAAACCGAAGTCGAGAAGCCTCTTGGCCACATCGAGCGTAGTCGCACCGTTCTGTCCTGTCGACGAACCGTCATCGATCAGCCCGTCGAAGACAAACTCGTGCTTGCATACGCCCTCGACAGGAAGTTTGAACACATCCTTGAGGGATTCCTTGATGTAGTTGGCGTTCAGCGTCGCAAGCCTTCCCGCCATCCTTACATTCTCACGGCCAAGCATAAGAATATACGCGTAAGCCTTCAGGATAACGGAGAAGTTGCCGTTGTAAGCCGACGTACGCGCCGAAGGGAGCAGGTCTGCAAGTTTTTCGCAGACGCCGACAGGACCGCTTCCCGGCCCGCCGCCGCCATGCGGGGTACTGAATGTCTTATGGAGATTGAGATGCATTATGTCGAAGCCCATATCGCCTGGACGCACAACGCCCACCAGAGGGTTCATGTTGGCCCCGTCATAGTACAGGAGGCCGCCGCAGTCGTGGACAAGCTGAGCAATCTGCTTGATGTCGCGTTCGAACAGGCCCAGTGTATTCGGGTTTGTCATCATTATTCCGGCCACATCCGGTCCAAGCAGAGGCTTGAGGTCATCCACATCCACCCTGCCGTCGGGACGCGACTTTACGACCACAATCTGGAGCCCGCAAACCGCTGCGGATGCAGGATTGGTACCGTGCGCACTGTCGGGCACGATAACCTTGATACGGGCCGAATCCCCGCGGGATTCGTGGTATGCCCTCATAAGCATCAGTCCGGTCAGCTCTCCGTGAGCGCCGGCACAGGGCAGGAACGTGAAACGCGCCATTCCGGTGATTGCCGAAAGACAGCGTTCCATTTTCCCATACACTTCCCTGACCCCCTTTACAGTCGAATCGGGCTGAAGAGGATGTATCCCCTGCCACTGAGGCATGGACGCAATCTCTTCGTTTATCTTCGGGTTGTATTTCATAGTACAGCTGCCGAGGGGATAGAATCCCGTATCGACTCCGAAATTCATCTGGGAAAGATTGGTATAGTGGCGCACCACGTCCACCTCGCTCAGTTCCGGGAGTGCCGGAGAGGACGAACGTCTCAATTCGGCGGGTATCACAGCTCCGGTCTTCGCTTCGGGAAGGCTGAACGCCACCCTGCCGCTCTTGCCGAGCTCGAACACAAGTTTATCGTAGTACCTCATGCCTTCATTGATTTTACGACATCGACAAGCGCATCGATCTGTGCGACCGTACGCTTTTCGGTGGCGGCGAATGTAACATAAGAGTTTTCATCGGAAAGCGCTCCGAAGAATCCGTTGTCGAGCAGCTTCTGCTGGAGACTTTCAACTGGAACAAGAGGCTTGAGCGCAAACTCCTTGACGAAGGTGGCCTTGGGGAACGGATCCTCGAAAAGTCCCGTGGACATCAGGGAATCCTTAAGGTAATGGGACCTCTCAAAACAAAGGTCATTGACCCTTTTCATCCCCTGCGGACCCATCAAGGAAAGATAAACCGTAACCCACAGTGCCATAAGGGACTGGTTGGAACAGATATTGGAGGTTGCCTTTTCGCGGCGGATATGCTGTTCCCTGGCCTGGAGCGTAAGCACATAGCAGCGACGCCCTGCGCCGTCGACCGTCTGGCCGACAATGCGTCCGGGCATTTTCCTCATATGCTCCGTCCTGCACGCCATGAAGCCCACATAGGGACCTCCATAACATAGAGGAATTCCAAGAGACTGTCCATCTCCACAGGCAACGTCAGCGCCCCATTCCGCCGGCGTCTTGACAACGGCGAGAACGGACGGGTCGCAGTATTCGACGAGAAGGGCTCCGGAAGCATGCAACGCATCGGCAGCTCCCATATGGTTTTCAACGATTCCGTACCTGTTGACCTGAGGAAGTATCGCGCCGGCCACGGCATTGGAGCCCAGCAGGAGGGCAAGAGCCCCGATGTCCGTCTGCCCGTCCTTTTCGGGTATCCCGACAAGTTTTATTCCACCCCACTTCGCATAGGTGCGCACTACAGCCAGCACTGAAGGCAGAAGGGTCGAAGATACAAGCACGGTATCCTTTGCCCGGGTCGAAGCGATGCACAGCCTCATGGCCTCCGCCGCAGAGGTGGCACCGTCATACATGGATGCGTTCGCAACGTCCAGGCCTGTCAGTGCGCATATCATCGACTGAAATTCGAAAATATAGCGCAGGGTTCCCTGGGAAATCTCGCACTGATAAGGTGTGTAGGCCGTCAGAAACTCGCTCCTCGACGTGATGGCCGGGATGACGGCGGGAGCGTAGTGGTCATAGGCTCCGGCTCCGGCGAAAACGGTCAAAGCGACGTTCTTCCTACCAAGCGCCTCGAAATACTCCCTGACCTCCTGCTCGCTCATCGCAGGGTCGAGGTCGTATTCGTCTTTATAAATGAAATCCGCAGGTACGTCAGAATAAAGATCGTCGAGAGAATTCACTCCGCAACGGTCCAGCATACTGCGGATATCTTCCCCTGTGTGAGGAAAATACGCAAAGGATCCCATAGGGCGGTTATTTTGCTATATTGCCGTACTCTTCAGGTGTAAGGAGGGTGTCGATCTCCGAGGGATCCGACATCTCCACCTTTACTATCCAGGCCGAATAAGCGTCCTGGTTGATAAGTTCGGGAGCATCGATGACGCTGCCGTTGGCCTCGATTATCTTTCCGGAAACAGGGCTTACGAGATCGGCTGCAGTCTTGACGCTTTCAAGCGCACCGAACTCGACTCCCTTGGTAACGATTTCGCCTTCACCGGGGACATCCACGTAGGTAATGTCGCCAAGTTCGCTCTGCGCGAAATCCGAAACACCTATGTATGCGATGTTTCCTTCAGCCTTGACCCATTCGTGGGACTCGCTGTAGCGTATGCCTTCCAAAACTTTACTCATTTCTTATACTTTGTTTGATAAAAACGTTTTTTGACGACCTTGCAGGGGAATACCTTATTGCGTATTCTCACAAGCAGGTCAGTGCCCAGAGCGCTGTACCGGGAATCCACAAGAGCAAAACAGATGCTCTTGTCTAGAGTTATGCTGTGGTAGCCCGTCGTCACAATCCCTATCTGAATCTCATCAAGAGTTTCCACAGGATATCCGGCACGCGCAACCGCCTTGTCGGAAAGTTCCAGCCCCACCAGCTTGCGCTCCGTTCCTTCCGTCTTCTGCTTGACGATTGCATCCTTCCCTATGAACTCTTCCTTGTCCAACTTGCAGAACATCGAAAGTCCGGCCATCACCGGGGATATGCATTCGCTGAGTTCATCACCATACAGCGGCATTCCCGCCTCGAAACGCAGAGTATCGCGGCAGCCAAGTCCGCAAGGTTGGATTCCCGCTTCGACGAGACGGTCCCAATACGAGATGATGACATCGGGAGTGGAATAAATCTCAAAACCGTCCTCCCCCGTATACCCAGTACGGCTGACAATGATTCTGACACCGTCCTTTTCAGTCTCCGTATATGTATAGAAACTCAGCGGAGAAGCGCACCCCAGGCCAAGCACATTGCAGACCGCCGCTTCCGATTCGGGTCCCTGTACGGCAATCTGCGCCCACTTGTCGGAATCGTTCACGATACGCACATCGTATCCCTCGGAATTGGAGAGAAGATACGCATAGTCCTTGTCGATATTGGCGGCATTGACAACAAGGAGATACTCCCCAGGGGTGAAGCCCGCATATACGAGAAGGTCGTCGACTACTCCGCCGTCGGGATAAAGCATCATTCCGTACAGGATGTCACCGGGCCTTTCCAGAGAAACGTCATTGGTGAAAACGTGGTTCACGAATCCAAGGGCATCCGGGCCCGAAACGAAAATCTCGCCCATATGCGAGACATCGAAGACCCCGCATGATTTCCTGACCGCATTGTGCTCGGCGATGATTCCGGCCTGATAGCGTATCGGCATGTCGAAGCCGGCAAAAGGGCTCATCACCGCACCGAGAGCCAGATGCCTGGAATGAAGAACAGTATTTTTAATTTCGCACATAATCTGCTAACGGACCAGTTCCAGGTCCTTCTTGAGGATGATTTTGGAATCCATCATCGACACTTTCTGGAAAAGTACCACCTGATTTGCAAGGGAAAGATGCACCTTGTCTTCGTGCTTTCCCTTACGCCACCACTTGTAAAATCCGACAGGGTCATTCTCGAACGGGATTTTGGCCACAACTCCGGTCCCATACCCGGGAAAATCTATCACAAGCCTCAGACCCATCCACCTTTTGAAATATTCGGGATCGGCTCTGCGCAGTTTGCTTTCTAGGGGGTTGAGCAGTTCCATCTCGTCCAGATGAAGGATTTTCTCGCGGATGACCATCTTATGGATTCTCACAGGATCCTTGCAAATCCATACTCCCAGTTTCATCGTAACAGGACCATCGTCCGTATCCAGAGTCAACTCGTCATTGGAATAATACAGCTTTTCGGAATCCAGAGGATAAAATACGTTTTCTTCGGCCATCCCAGATTAGAATAATTACTTCACACAAATTTAACAATATTTTTTGTAAAGTTGATATATTTGCCACATATATGAAGCAGTCGGTGTTCTTGATGAGTGAGGTATTCCACGAAGAAGGCTGGGCCCAGTACCTGGATTCAGCCGGGAACGTGGATTTCCTGGATTTCAGGGACCTTGAAGGGACATCCTGCTACTGCAGCAATGATGCAATGGATGAGATCTGGGACGTCCTGACGGATCAGGACCCCCAGGGTAACGTAAGATGGATAGATACCGGAGACTACCACTATCTTTCTGCCATCAACTATCTTTCCCTTGAAGACGCGGACAACCTGATGCTGATTGACAACCATCCGGACAATTTCGAATACGACGACATATTGACCTGCGGAAACTGGATGACCTATGTCAACTGCATGAAACCTCTATGCGCCTCGGAAAAGAGCCCCGCATATCTTTCAATCGACCTTGACATCCTCAGCCCCGACTATTTCAGGACAAACTGGGATCAGGGTTCGATGAGTCTGGATGAACTGTTTTCACTGATACGCACGATAGCCGTATCGAAGGGCATTTCGGACGTCGATATCTGCGGAGGCCTTACAAGAGCGAAAGGAGCGAGGGACAAGGACCTGGAATTGAATTTCAATACACGCAAACTCCTGCTGGAGTTCCTGAGCGAAATACTCTAACCCTGAGACGCGTTTATGTACAGTATATCTCCGGGGCTGAATACCGTATCCCCATGCGGTATTATGTTCTGGCCGTCCCTGACGAGCAGGAGAACCTGATTCTTTCTCATACTGCAATCCCTGAGTTTCCTTCCGGCGAAAGTGTCGCCTTCCTCGACGAACAGGGTGTTTATCCTGATTGCGGTATCCTGCTTGAATGCAAAGGAACAAAGCACAAGGCAGTCTCCTTCGCGGAGTACGGTACGACCGTCAGGTATGAGTTTCTCCCCGCTGGCTCGGATTATCATACATATCAGAAGGTTCTTCGGAATTCCGAGCGAGGAGACGGTCCTGTTCCTCCACGTGCTGTCACAGGTTATCTTCAGTTCGCTGAACTGGATGTCGGTTTCCTCGGAGAAATCGGAGAATGTCCTCATTACGTCCGAAGCGTGGTCCGCAACCTTCCATCTTTCAGCCGCACCGGGGATAAGATACCCCTGAAGTGAAATCGAAATCAGGACAATGCAGAAGACGAGACTGAAAATATCGTGCTGCAAGCCATCTGCGCTAGACATCGCCATTATGGCGAACACTATGGAAGCCGCGCCTCTGAGCCCCACGAAAGAAATGAAGGACATCTGGTTCGCAGGATACTTCTTTCCGATGGAAAGCACGGAAAAGATTGCGGCAGGACGCGCAATGACCAGCAGACAGAGAAAGATGGCGAGGGCCGGAAGAATATTGGGGAGCAAATGCGATGGCTTTGCAAGCATACCGAGGATGAAGAAAATCACTATCATCATCAGGTCCGTAACCCCATCGAAGAAATGGACCAGGGCCTTCTTTCCTTCGAACTCCCTGTTTCCAAGATAAATGCCCACAATGTACGCGCTGAGATACCCGTTTCCGCCGAAAATGCTCGGAATGGCATACGAAAGAAGGGCAACGGCCAGCACGAGAAGCGAATCGAAACCTGACGGAGACTTTCTCCTGTCGATAACGACGGCGGCGGCCTTGGCTATCACAATCGCATATCCCGCACCCAGAATAATCTGCTTGAGAAGCATAACTGCAACACCCCACCCTGATGCATTTCCACCCATGAGCGATAGCACCAGAACGGTAAGCATATATGACATAGGGTCATTGGATCCGCTCTCGACCTCAAGCAGAGGCGCACAATTGTTCTTCAAACCGAGTTTCCTGGACCTTAGAATCGAAAAGACGGACGCAGCGTCAGTCGAACTGACCACCGAGCCCATCAGAAAAGCTTCAAGCCAGCCCCACCTCAAGACGAAATGGCAGAAAAGTCCGGTGACTGCAGCAGTCACGACAACTCCGAGTGTCGCGAGCAGGGCGGACTCCTTCACTACAGCCCTTGCGGATTTCCACCTTGTCCCGAAGCCGCCGAAGATCATTATGAAAATCAGGGCGAAAGTGCAGATATTGCTCGCAACGTCGAATCCCTTCCCATCCGAAGGAAAGGACAAAGGCAATATCGAGTTGTTTGCAGCCAGCATTCCGAACAGCATGAAGGCAAGCAGTACGGGTACTCCGAACCTGTTCGATGCGCTGTTAAGAAAGACGCAGCACAGGATAATCACCGCAAGCAATGTAATGAACGGAAGCAGCATAGCTTAAAAAAACAAAGCCCTTCAAAAGGATGAAGGGCTAGTGGTGTTGGCAGGAGTTGAACCGGCGACACATGGATCTTCAGTCCATTGCTCTACCACCTCCGCTACAACACCCTTCGGCCCGCACATGTAGTC
>JAKSJY010000036.1 GCA_024402025.1 Bacteroidales bacterium | reverse complement strand
GTGCGCTTGAAGTCCAGGGCGAGAACGCCTTCGTCTATCTCAAGACGGGTGAAAATGAATATTCCCGGACTCCCGTGACAACAGGCCTGAGTGATGGAATCAACATCGAAATATGCAGCGGCGTCAAGGAGGGTGACGTTGTTCGCGGCAGCAAGATAATAAAGTTGAAGTGATTATGAAGAAGATACTTTTAGCCGCACTGCTGATTTCTTCCGGGGCATCCGCGCAGACTGTCTGGGATATCAAGACCTGCATCGACTATGCTCTCGAGCACAATCTGACGGTCAAGCAGAGACAGAACACGGTACAGCTGAGAGAAATCGACGTGAATACAGCCGAAGGCCGGCGTCTCCCGAATCTGAATGCATCCGCTTCTCAGAATTTCTCGTTCGGGCGGGGACTTGCCGAAGACAACACCTATGTCAATGCCAATACCACGTCCACCTCATTCGTCCTCGGCACTGAAATCCCGATTTTCAACGGATTTGACATTACCCGTGGCATCAAACTCAGCAAGCTTGAGCTTGCTGCCGCCACCGAAGATCTTGAAAAAGCCAGAAATGACATAAGGGTCAGCGTTGCCCAGGCATACATCCAGGTTCTATACAACAAGGAGATACTCACGGTGGCCCGAAACCAGGTCCAAAGGGATTCGTTGCAACTTGTGAGAATCACGGAGATGGCAAAAAACAGCAAAGCCAGCAACTCCGAAGTTGCGGCGCAGCAGTCAATACTTGCGCAGGGCCGGGTTTCTGAAGTCCAGGCGGAAAACAGCCTGAGACTCTCCACTCTTGACCTTACCCAACTTCTGGAACTGACCGATCCTGAAGGCTTCGACATTGTGGCGCCGGATGCCTCCAAGCTCGAACCGAGGCTTCTTCCGAGCCCGAATGACATCTATGCCGCCGCACTTGACATCCGCCCCGAAATCCGCTCCCAGGAATTGAGGCTGGACTATGCACAACTCAACATCCTCCGTGCCAAAGGGGGGTATCTTCCCTCCCTCAACCTCAGCGGAGGACTGGGCAGCAATTATTACACATCCTCCGGTATAGAATCCAAGAGTTTCGGCGGTCAGATCAACAACAATTTCAGCCAATACATAGGACTTTCGCTGAACATCCCCATATTCAACCGTTTCAGCATCAGAAACCAGGTCAGGACAGCGCAGGTCAGCTTCAACAATCAGGAGCTGCAATTGGAGAACGTCAAGAAGAGCCTCTACAAGGAGATACAGCAGGTCTATTATAATGCCCTCGCCTCCCAGGCAAAAATGCTCAGCAGTAAGGAAGCTGCATCAAGTGCGGAAGTCGCCTTTCTGCTGACGACCGGGAGATACGAGAACGGAAAAGCTGACATCACCGAATATAATGATGCCAAGAACAGGTATCTGGAAGCAGAGTCCAACTACATCAGGGCAAGATATGAATGTCTGTTCCAGAACAGCCTCGTAGATTTCTATCAGGGAAAGGAACTGAATTTCTGCAAAGACCTCTGATTCTTGACGCTCCTCCCTCCTACAGGTCGAAATCGAAATACCTGTCGGGGAAGGGCTCGTCGGCGAGGGTGAAGTGCCACCACTCGCACTCGTACGGTTTGAATCCGTGCGCGAGCATTGCTTTTCGGAGGATCATCCGGTGCTTGTATTGCGCTTCGTCGATAGGTTTCACCGCTCCTATTTCCTGTCCAGGGAGGACATCCGAATGGGATGCGACCCCGAAATAATCGAAATGGCAGCCCATATCCACGTCCTTTCCTGCGGCCATGTCGAACAGGGTGAGGTCCACTGTCGAGCCGCGGGTGTGGCTTGATTTCCTTGCCACATATCCCTGCGGGACAAGTACGCTCTTGTCGAGTTCCGGGTAGAAATACTGCTTCATCCTTACGTCCAGAGTGTCCTGCGCCCACTTCATGAAATAGTCTACGGCCTTTTGCGGGCGGTAGCAGTCATATATCTTGAGCCTGTATCCTTTCGCCGGCAGCTCGTCGCTGACAGCTTTCAGGCTGTCTGCCGCCTGGCGTGTCAGCATTGCAGTGGGATGCCCGTATCCCGGAATTCTGTCGCCGATGAAGTTGAAGGTGCCGTAGTAACGAATGTCCAGCATTGCCTCGGGAATGACATCCGTGACCTGGACGAAATATTCCCTTCCGGAATCCTGCCTGCAGGCCGATACGGCCAGCAAGACGATGATATATAAGAGTTTCTTCATATTACTTTCTCAGTTCCCAGAACGCTACGGCGGCTGCGGCTGCCACGTTCAGTGAATCCACGTTGTGCTTCATCGGTATTCGTACGACATAGTCCGCCTCCGAGATAGTCTCTTGCGGCAGTCCGTCTCCTTCGGTCCCCATTACCAGCGCCAGGCGGTCGACCGTCTTCAGGACGGGGGTGTCCAGCGGAATGCTCTGGTCCGTCAGGGCCATCGCCGCCGTCCGGAAGCCATATTCGTGCAGGGAACTTATCGGCGCGTCCATCCACGTCCACGGCGCCTGGAACACCGTTCCCATCGACACCCGCACTGCGCGGCGGTTCAACGGGTCGCAGGTGGTCCTTGTCAGCAGCACGGCATCCACGCCGAGTGCGATTGCCGAACGGAAGATGGCCCCGATGTTGGTGGTGTTGGTGACGCTGTCGATGACTACGATCCTGTGGGCGTCTTTCAGCACCTCGCCGACTGACGGGAGGGCCGGACGACGCATCGCGCACATCACGCACCTGACCATTGGAAAACCGGTCAGCGCCTTCAGGGTTTCCGGCTCCCCGACGTAGATGGGGATGTCGCCCACGCGTGCGGCGACTTTTGCGGCTATCCCGTCCAGATGCCTTTCTTCCGTGATGAGCGCATAGGGCTCGCACCCTGCGTCCAGGGCCACGTCAATGACCTTGCTGCTTTCCGCGATGAAAAGGCCGCGCTCGAAAAGGCGGGCGTCGCACAGCTGGGCCTCCGTCAGCGATGAGAAAATCTCCACCCCGGGGTCCGTCACGGAAGATATGTGAATTATTGGCATAGGATATTGTTGCGTGATGGCTTCCTATGCTGCAAAGATAGTAAAATCACTGCAAAAGTCTTGCGCAGCAGGCAAGTTGGCCGTCTCCGTACATACAGAATTCATAGCCGTCTTCCGTTCTGGAGACTCCGGATTCCGTGAGGCTTCCAATGCGTATCTCCCTCTTGAAATTGACTGCCAGCCGTCCGGTCGATGTCGCGGCCTCCAGGGGGATGAGGTCATAGAAGATGTCTATGTATCTGGAGTTGTTGAGGTGGCCGTTGAAATCGCAGTCGCTGTAGCATACGACCATCCCGGTGGAACTGTCCGTGATGAAGGGTTTGATGCGGGACGGTCCCGGGCAGGGGTACTCCCTGTCGCTTTCGCCTCCTATGAACGTCTTCTCCACGGGGCGTCTCGTATCCTTGTCCAGCACGCACCACTCCGTCACTGCGCTGCAGAGAACCCTTCCGTCCTGGCCGAGCATACGCGCGCACCTGTCGTGGCATAGTGCGGATGCCTTTCCGGGCCAGATCTCCACGCTTACTTCCTCATACAGTGCGGGACGCTCGCGAATCTCCATCGCGCATCGGGCGAGGGCCCAGGTGAGATTGTCTTTCGCCATCACGTCGATTCCGTAGCCGGATTCCCGTATCTCCGTTCCGATGGAATTGACCATCAGTCTGTAAAGCGACGGGATTGTCGCCTTGCCGTTGGCATCCAGCCATTCCGGGCAGATTGTGTGGATATATTTTCCCGTTTGCATATCCTTTGTTTTTTCTGCGAATTTATTGGTGATGGACGAGGTGTGAAAATAACTGTTGAATCTGGTGTGAATTTTGTTGTTTGAGGCTTGTTTGGCGGAAAATTCAGTATATTTGTGGGACAAATGACGGACTCTATGCAATTCGCAACACGTATGGATTTCAAGCATCAGGTTATTTACATAGTCCTGATGCCCCTGTTTTTCTTCTGCTTTTCGATGCTCTACAATCCCTTTGACATCCTCGGGTATTATGTCTTCGGGGGATTTGGCCCTGAGTTCCATCTTCTTATGCTCTCCAGCATCATCCTGCTGTGCATTGCGGTCACCAGAGTGATGTTCTGGCTGATATCCAGGACGTTCAAAGTCACCTGGGCGAAGTATCTGCTGTGGTGTATGGGGGAAATTGCGGCGGTGTCCTGTTTTATGAGCCTGTACACGACCCTTTTCGCTTCCGGCTCTATGGGGTATTTCCAGGCCCTTGCGGATTGCGTGAAGTCTTCCGCCCTTTCGCTCGTCTACCCCTATGCCTTTCTGATGCTCAGGGAACTCGTCGATGAGAAGAGTGCCGAACTGGAACTCAAGGATAACGCCGGCAGGGATGTCCTGGTCAAGTTCAGGGATGAGCATCAGAGGCTCAAGCTTACGATAGAGAGGAATTCCGTCCTGTATATCCGGTCCGACAACAATTATCTGGAGATATATTACCTTTCCTCGGGTGCCGTGAAGCAGTATCTTCTCAGGAATTCGATGAAGAGCCAGGAAGAAAATGCCAGAAACGGAGGTTTTGTGCGCTGCCACCGTTCCTGCTACGTCAATCCCAGGCATATCAAGATGCTGGGAAAGGACAAGAACGGAGTGTATTGCGCAGTGCTCGACACCGAGACTCCGATAGAGGTCCCGGTGAGCAGGCAGTATTACGAATCGCTTACCAAACTTCTCTAGTGGATTCAAAAACAATCATAATCATATGAAACATTACATCTTATCTGCCGCTGCGGCGCTTGCTCTTCTCCTGACGGGCGATGCCCTTAATGCCCAAGTGGTTTCCCGGGACTCCATCATTGCCGTCTTCCCATATTTTTACAAGGGTGAGTCTCACATTTACCTGACAGACCATAAGGTGTCGGTGACCAATGGAGCGGATACGACCGTAGTCAAGCATATTTCAGAGGAATTCCTTGTCAGCTGCACAAAGGCATCAGATACCAAAGGCTATACCCTTGAAGAAACTTTTCTGTCTTTCGACGATATGCTGATTTCTGACAGTCTGAGTGCCAAGGCAAAATATCAGGAGGCTTATAACCGGAGTTTCCTCGGTATGAAGATCGCCTTCACCATTGACAAGCACGGGGAAAATCTCGCTTTGAAGAAAGGCTCCAAAGTCTCGAAGGAATTCAGGTCCAGGTTGAACTCGGCTCATGCGGCTCTGGAAGAGGAATTCTCATCTGAATCTGATATCCTTGCGAATGAAATGACAGTTTCTTTGGACAGTATCATTCTGACCCCGGAACATATAATGCACATGTTCCCTGAAATGTCGAAGCTGTTCGAATTCCACGGACAGGTTTTTGACTATGAGAAAGAAGAATACTATTCATTTCCACCGGAGTTCGACGGCGAACAAGAGGGCATTGTTCAAATTGTAGCGTTCGATTGCCCGGAAGAAGGCGAGGAACCGCGCGATTATTATGATGATTATACGCTGGTACTCCAGTTGACAAGACGTTTTGATGCTAAAACCTCCTTCGCTTACGGCCTGGCGATTCTGTCCTTATTTGTTGATTTATCCTCCGTGGAGCTTCCATCCGATTATGAAATTCGAATTCCTGAAGGAGAGGTAACAATGGATGAAGTAATCGTGAATTTATATTTCAACACCGGGTGGCCGAAAAGAATCTCCTATGAAAAAACAATACGTTTGGGAGAAGTGTCCGTTATTGAGACTTTCAGTATCGATTCTGTGAGAAGGAATATGATTGGGGGAAGGTGATCCCCGACCGCTATTGAAGTCCCCAGTCTTCCGGATGGACGCAACTCTCCGAAACGCTCTGGATCTTCCTGTCCAGATTGTGGAACAGGTCCAGTCCGAGGGAGTCTTCAAGCGCATCCACGCTGAGCATACGCTTTTCCATCGCGTTGTCTTCATCATTGTTGTACATCAGGAAGGCTATGGATGTGTATTTTGTCCCGTCGTATGCCATAAGGGCCTTGAAAAATGCGCGGGGAACGGACACTCCTCCGCCGATGGCATCTGATCCATCTCCAAACACCGGCCCGGAGATGACCCACACGTTGCCGTAGCGGTCGGCCATTTCCCTTGTCATCTCTTCCGCTGCCAGCCAGTAATATCTGTTCAGCTTGGGACTCTGGGGAGCGATGTTGGTGAAATAGAAACTTTCTGTCATCGCCGTTGTGGTCCATTTCATGTCGGCAGCCGGAGCGAGATGCCCCTTGTCATAGCCTGACCTGGTATAGTCCTGGTTGGAAGCCTGCCTTCCTGGATAAGCCGGGTCAGCCTTGAAACTGCCGTTTCTCCCGTTCTCTCCGGCAATCTCCTCCCTGGTCAGGTTGTACGCCACCCAGTTGGGACTTAGTTCTTCGGGATTGTACGAGGATATGTATCCGTCGTGAACGATAAGGATCTCGCCCTCCCTGAATTCGGGGAGTTCTGTCAGCGTAGTGTCCAGAACCGCGCCTTCGGGGTAGATGTATTTCGTGACATATGTCCGGCTTGGGCGTGCTGTGCCGCAGGATGCCACAATGACAACGGCGATGACCAGCACCACCAGCACAATTATCACCCAGGTTGCAGTTTTTTTTCTGTTCATAGTATTTCAAGCATTGCTCTGCGGATGTTGGCCGCAGCCGTTTCAGGTTTCATCGCCTCGCGTAGCGGCATTTCCTTCGGAGTTGCGGCGGCCACTATCCCGAATCCTGCCTTCTGCAGTTCCTGACGGTCCTCTATGCTGCCGGAGACCAACGCTACCGGGATGCCTTTTGCCGTCGCGTGTCTCAACACTCCGTACGGAGCTTTCCCCATAGTTGTCTGGCGGTCCGAGCGGCCCTCTCCGGTGACAACCAGAGTGGCGCCTTCAAGTATAGAGTCGAAGCCCATCGCATCCAGAACCACCTCTATGCCAGGTTTTATACTCGCGCCGAAGAATGCAAGGAATGCACCGCCAAGTCCTCCGGCGGCACCGGCTCCAGGGACGTCTCTTACGTCCATCCCGGTAAGCTTCAGTATCTGCGCGGCGCGTCTTTCCATCCGCGCTTCCAACTCTTCCACCTCCCGTGGCGTCGCGCCTTTCTGCGGAGCGAAGACCCTGCTGGCTCCGTGAACCCCGACAAACGGGGCGCTGACGTCGCAGGCGAGCGTAAATTCCATCCCCTTTACGGCTTCTATCAGTCCGGGGACATCCGTCATCCCTTCTCCTCCGTCATTCGTCGCACTGCCTCCAAGGCCGACGATGAACCTTCTGCATCCTCTTCCGACGGCGTCCAGAATCAGTTCCCCCACTCCTCTCGTGCTGGTCTTCATCGGATTCCGTTCATCCTCGGAAAGCAGCGTCAGTCCGCAGGCGGCCGCCGTCTCGATGATGGCCGTATCGCCGGAAATTGCATATGCGGCATCGATTCTGCGCCCAAGAGGGTCGCTTGCGGGTGCGTGCACGATGGCGGCGCCGGTGCTGCAGGCAAGCGCATCGAGCAGTCCTTCGCCTCCGTCGGATACGGGCGCCTTCACTACAACCGAGCCGGGGTATTTATCCAGCACGGCTTTTTCCATCACCGATGCTACTTCATCCGATGTGAGGCATCCTTTGAAGGAATCGGGTGCGATTACTGTTTTCTGCACTTGCTGAGGAAATGTTCGAATATGCAGAGGTATTCATTGTGGCCGTTGTAAACCAGCGCTTCGGGGTGGAACTGCATCGCGATTATGCCTTTTCCTTCATAGGCTTCCACAATCCCTTCGGCGGAGCGTGCCGTAACGTGCAGACCGGTGGCAATATCCTTCACCGCCTGGTGGTGGGCTGAATTGACCATCAGCGAATCGCATCCGAACAGTTCCCTCAGGATGCTCCCGGGCTCCAGCCCCACCATATGGTAAGGCTCCCCTATGTAGTCCGGCTGCCTGTGCTGGGAACCGGGAATCTGCGTGGGGATGTCCTGGTAGAGGGTGCCGCCGAGGGCTACGTTAAGTATCTGCTCGCCGCGGCAGATGGCCATTATGGGTTTGTGCTTTTTTATGGCGGCACGTATCAGGCAGATGTCCATCGTGTCCCTCAGCCTGTTAACTCCGACAGTGGAGTTGAGCACTTCCTCTCCGTACAATGCGGGATTGACGTCTTCGCCTCCTGTCATCAGCAGTGCGTCCACTCTTGCGATGACGGTCTCCGCATCCTTCTCATTCGTAACGAGAGGGAGGATCACGGGGATTCCTCCGGCTTTGCAAATGGCGGTCGTATAGCCGTCCGTCGTGCCGAAACGGCCTTGAATCATACTTGGGGAAATCCCCACCACGGGTTTGCCTGTGACCTTTCCGTTTGCAGGAACAACTGCGGAAAGAAGGACTGCGATGAACAGAGTTGCGAATCGTTTTGTCATAATGGACAAATATAGATAAAAATTAAGTACCTTTACCGAACATGCTGTATTTGTTGTTCGCCATCATATTCGGTTCGCTGTTCGCAGTCACTTTCCGAATCTGCCAGAATCTCAAGATAGATTGCCGGCAGGTCATCCTTTTCAATTATGTCACTGCTGCGATAGTGGCCCTTGTCCCGATCGCAACAGGTCTGGTATCCGGAAAACTGGTGATGGAAGATGTGGCCCTCAAAGGCTTCACCTGGCTTTTCGCCCCCATCCAGGGTGTGCTCTTCCTTGCCGGATTCGTGATAATGGACAAGTGCGCCTGGCGAGGCGGAGTGGCCCTTACGACGGTGGCCGCCCGCTCGTCCCTCATCCTTCCGGTGATTTTCAGCTGGCTTTTCCTCTCTCAGCCTATGCCGGCCTGGATACCGGTAATCATCATTCTCGCCTCGATGGGTCTTATCGTGCTGCCTGCCGAGAATCAGGAGCACAAGGGAGTCCAACTCAGCAACAAGACCGACGAGGAACGCCGCCGTCGAACGGAACTTGACCTTCTCGGCGTCTTCCTCTGCTTCGGGCTTTCCGATTTCGGAGTGAAAGTGTCGCAGCAGTCGGTTGCCGTTTCCCTTGCGCAGGGACAAAGCATAGATATGCACCTCAGCGCGCTGATGGTGGTGATTTTCATCGCGGCGTCGGTGGCTTCGGTAATATGGTGCATTGTCGTCGGTTCTTTCAAGGAGAGTCCGGTAGGATGGAAAAGTATTGCCGCGGGTGTGGCCCTGGGTGTAGTCAACATCCTGTGCACCTCATCCTCGCTCAAGGCGTTGAGCCTAATTTCCACCGGTCTTTATTATCCTCTCTACAATATCGGCATAGTACTGTTCGCCTGTTTCATCGGGCTTGTATTCTTCAAGGAGAAGATCAAGTGGCTGCAGGTTGCGGGAATCGCCCTTTCCGTTCTGGCTATCCTACTGTTCTTCAAATGATTCAGATAGCCCATATCGAATCCGGCTATGCTGAAAAGTTCGGAGTTCCGAGACAGAGCAATCTGGCTCCGGCGCCGGGCCGTATCGTGTTCGAACCAGAATTCAGGAACTTTGATGCGTTGAGGGGGCTCGAGGGCTTTTCGCATATCTGGGTGATATGGGAGTTTTCGGAGAACGGCCCGAAGTGGGAGCCTACCGTAAGGCCGCCGCGTCTTGGTGGAAACAGGCGTATGGGTGTTTTTGCCACGCGCTCGACGTTCCGTCCCAATGCGTTGGGACTTTCCTGCGTCAGGGTGGAAGGCATAGGGAAGGACCCGCAGGTGGGGCCCGTAATCCTGGTGTCGGGCGCCGATATGGTGGATGGCACGCCGATATATGACATAAAACCGTATGTCCGGTATGCGGACTGTCATCCGGATGCCGTGTGCGGATGGGTGGATGAACTCGAGGACAAAAGGCTGGAAGTGGTGTGGGGACAGGCTTCGTCGCCGCGCGGATTCGAGGCAGTCCGGAAAGAACTAGGGGAAATACTGTCCCTCGATCCCAGACCGCAGTACGTGGATGATCCGGAGAGGGAGTTCGGGATGGCGTATTCGGGATACAACGTAAAATTCAAGGTGTCAGGCAGTGTACTGACGGTTACGGATGTCAGCAGGAAGGGTTGAATATATGGGCATTGTGAACCTTTCGCCCGATTCGTCATTCGGCCGGGCGGGAGATGACCTTGCAGGCAGGGTGGAGCATCTCCTGGGGCAGGGGGCTGACATTCTGGATTTCGGCGCCGTCTCGACAAGACCGGGAGCGGACGACGTAAGTGGGGAAGAGGAGTGGCGCAGGCTCTTTCCGGCTTTGGAATTTGTTGCGAAAAGACGTCCGGATTGCGGGATATCCATAGATACGACTTCCTCATCCATTGTGCGGAAGGCGTATGAGGTGATAGGACCCTTTACGGTGAATGATGTTTCTGCCGGTGAGGCGGATGCGGATATGCTGGAGACGGTCAGGGAACTGGGACTGGGATATGTTGCGATGCACAGGAGGGGGACTCCGTCGACGATGGATTCCCTGTGCGATTACAGCGGATATGCGACGGAAAGGTATCCGTCCGGGGTGATTCCTGCGCTGCTGGAATATTTCACGGCATTCAGCCGTCGTGCCGAAGGCCTGGACTGGATACTCGATCCGGGTCTGGGCTTTGCAAAGACAGAGGAGCAGAATTGGGAGATATTGGGAAATCTGGAGGCGTTTTCAGTGTTCGGAAGGAAGATACTGGTCAGCGCATCCGACAAGCGTTTTTCCCGAGGCAGGACGGAACTTGCCGAAAGGATGGCGATGGAACACGGGGCCGGAATACTCAGGGTTCACGAAATAGTCAGATGATATGGAAGGCAATCTTAAAGTTGAAGAAGGAGTTTACATTCCGTCTACCGGAATGAAATATCCTGATGATCCGTTTGAAAGGCTTGTCAAGGTGGATGTCGAGGATTCGTCCAAGGGACGTTTCCGGTTTGACGAGACTTACAGGTATCTTGACGATTCATTCGGGTATAAGATCAACCAGTTCTTCAACAGCTTTGTGCTTTGGGGACTGGTGTCTCCGTACAATCTTATTTTCAAGGGGCTGAAGTTCGAGGGCAGGGAAAACCTGAAGGACCCGCATCTGAGGAACGGGGCTGTCTCCATATGCAACCACTGTTTCTGGAGCGATGCGGCCTGCGTCTATCAGGCGGTGAAGCCGTTCGGAAGAATGTGGATACCTATGTACGGAAAGCATTTCAACGGGAAGTCCTGGTGGATAATCAAGTATATGGGTGGCATCCCGGTTGCGGAGACCCTGGCCGGATCCCGCAAATTCTCGGAAGCCTTCGATGAACTGCACGCCCGCAGGCAGTGGATACACGTATTCCCGGAGGAGGTCCGCTGGAATGACTACAAGGCGATACGCCCTTTCCGTAAGGGGGCGTTTGCGATGGCGTACAAATATGACGTTCCCATAGTACCCTGTGTGCTGACATATCGCGAGAGGAGAGGAATCTACAGGCTTTTCGGAAAGAAGTCCAGCCCGCTGCTGACCATCAAGGTCGGCAAACCCGTATTCCCTGACAAGACCGCTCCGCGCAAGTCCGAAATCGACCGCCTGCGCATCGAGTCGCACGCTGCGATGGAAAGAATGGCCGGAATCATCGAAAACCCCTGGCCCGCCATCCCGGAGGACGAGTGATTTTACGGTCTTGTGACCAATACGTTCATTATCGCATTCAGGATTCTGTATCTTCGCATGTGCCCGCTGATGAGGGGCTTGTACAGGATTGCCGACGCAGGGCGCTTGAGAACGGAGGACCCGGCCTTGAGCAGGAGGACGTAATGCAGTTTCTCGTTCAGTTCCTTCGTGCCCCATCTTTCTCCGAAGTATTCTTGAGCATATGTCTCGACGAATTTACGGAATTGCTCCCTGGAAATGTGGTAGAGGTAATCGACCAGTTTTACGGGGACATAGTTGCAGATGAACATCATATTGCCGAAGTCTATATCCGGGTCCCCGTATGTGACTTCTCCCAGGTCTATCCAGTAGTCCTTCTCTCCGGCACGGATTATGTTCCCGGGAGTAAGGTCTCCGTGTATGCAGGTGACGGCGTTCTCCATCGAGTCGAGTGCATCCCTGAGAATACGTTTCTCTTTTCCGGAAAGAACCTTGCTTTGTGAAAGGTGCTCAAGGAAGTTCTCCCGATAACTTGGGAAGAGGCCGTTGTCACATCTGACCCGATGCAGTTCCTTTGCCCTGCGCGCAAATTCCTTCGCGATGGTCTCCAATTGTCCGGGGTCTTCGGAAATGATCTTGGCAAAGGACTTCTTTTCCTTTACCTTCTCGATAATGAGACCGTACCTTTTCCCGTCCGTGACAAAGTCCTTTACCTCGGGGCAGCTGATGCCCATTCCGTGCAGGGACTGCGATTTCTGGAATTCGCGTTCGGTGTGTTCCCTGGGCAGCGAAGCCTTGTTCATCTTGAGGATGATGGAATCATCCTTTTTGTGGTTGTATGACAGACCGTTTCCTCCGCCTCCGGACAGTTCCCAGTCGTCAATGTCAATCTTTGTTGCTTCACGCGGAAGGGCATTCATCCGGGCGAGAGCCTCCTTCTCCGAGATCTCGGCAAACCTGGGGCCGCTGTATCCGTCCCGCTCGACGTTGGAAAAGAACATTTCTTTCGGGCGGGCCCACAATCCCCGTTCCCCATACATGGCCTGATATATTACGAGTTCCTTCGAAGGGTCTTCGGTATATTTCGAGACTCCTATGTACTTGTAGAGACCTCCCTTGAAATGGAGGTAATATTTGACTTTTTCTGACATCGTTTCAGGATTTTCGACAATTTGCACGAAGTTACTCATTTTGTGGTGAAAATATTCACTTCGTGGTTGACTGATGCCGGTTCAGATAGGGAGTATGACAAATACCAGATAGGCAAAGATAGACATTTTTGTTTTCATTTTTTGATTTATAAACGTCTATATAGTATTCTGTTGTTGCCGTCAGCACGGCTGACTGAAATCGCGCAAAGTTAAATAAAATTGTCCGAACATCATTGTCCGGACGGAGAAATTGTCTAAAAATGAGTGTGGTTACTGCTTCTTTTCAAAAAATGTGTAAATTTGTCTAATTATGCTTACTCGCACACCATATAAAATCCATTGAGAAGCAAACTGACAATCAGCCAATGAGAAGATTTTTCACCATACTCGTGGCCA
>JAKSJY010000035.1 GCA_024402025.1 Bacteroidales bacterium | reverse complement strand
CCGTTGTCGATGAGGATTTTCATTTGTGCCTAATTTTGTGCCTAACAGTTTGCGGGCAATCGGCAAGGGACGGGTAAAAATATAGGGAACCGACGATTGCCGATTCCCGAATGCGAAGATACGATTTATTTTGCTATTTTTGCGATGAAGATGCCGTGAGGCGTCTTTAATGTTTGCAGGAGCTCTCAGGCCGCGTTAGGCACAGAGCTCCTTTTTCAAAATAATTAGGCACAAATTAGGCACAAATTTTAAAGTCAAATGCCCCTGACTTGCGTCAGAGGCATTATTTTGAGGTGCCTAGCGGAATTGAACCGCTCTAACTGGTTTTGCAGACCAGTGCCTAACCTCCCGGCCCAAGCACCATTTCCTACTGCAAATATAGTATTCTTTACCGATTTAACAAAAAAAATGAGTTGTGACCTCACGGCAACAACTCATACTAACCACATAATTAACAACACTAAAACTAATAACCAATAGGTTGATAGAACTCAACCGTGATGCAAAGGTAAAACATTTTTATTAAATTCCAAAATATTTTTAAAAAATATTTAAAGAATTTATTTGAATTGGCCGAAATCCTATCTCTGCACCAGTCTGGTAAGGTTGCAGCCTATGAAATTACCTGCAACAATGCTTACGTAAAGCAGCAGAACTTTCCACTGAAGCAGTTCGCCAACCGGGCAGCACAGATAGTAGAAAACATCAGCAATGCAGTGCGGGAAGCCGCAGATGATGAACATCGGCACTCCGAAAAGAAGCGGAAGCCACTTCCCTTCCCTTCCGAATTTGACCGCTGTCGTCATTATGAAGCCGCAGCCTATTGCCAGCAGTCCGCATCTCCACCACCCCGTAGCGAGTCTTCCTGCGAGGATGGAACTTGCCTTTGCCTGAAGGCCAAGGGGAGAAACCCTGGCAAGAAGCGCCACAAGAAGACATCCGACAATATTCCACAGCAGAATCCATAGCAGAGTTCCGACTTCGCTGCATTTCCATTCGATGAATCCGGCTGTACCGGTATAGAGTTTGAAAGCATAATGGACCACTGCAAGCAGTCCGAAAGCAAAAATTACGGCACCGGCGATTCCGCCGATAGCGAGATATCCGAATCCGGCGATTCCGATACAGATTCCGGCAAGAATTGCCGAACGGGCGATTTTATTCAACATAAAGCAATAAACCTTTAAGATATTCCCCTTCGGGATGATAGATATTCACTGAGTGGTCACACGGCTGGCAGAGCCTGTCGATAATACGCACACGTCTTCCGCATTGTGCCGCTGCGGAGAATACGGCAAGCGCGAACGCCTCCTTGTCCACTGCCTGTGAGCAGGAGAAAGTGAACACGAATCCTCCGTGGGAAACCTTCGATATGGCTGCGGCATTAAGTTTCTGATATGCACGAAGCGCGTTTTTCAGGACATCCCTATGCTTTGCGAACGCAGGGGGGTCGACGATGATGAGATCATACTTTCCTTCAGGGCAGTTTCCAATGAAATCGATGGCATCGCAGCAATACGAACTGTGGTTCTCGAAACCGTTAAGGGCGATGTTTCTGTCGACAAGAGTCATTGCCTTCGCGGAAGAATCTACGGAATCCACGTGGACGGCGCCCGCACTGAGCGCATACACCGAAAATCCTCCGGTGTAACAGAACAGGTTCAGAACATTTCGCCCTTCGGAATACTTCTGAACCAGGGACCTGTTCTCGCGCTGGTCGAGAAAGAAACCTGTTTTCTGCCCGGATTCCCAGTTTACATAGAACTTGTGTCCGTGTTCCAGTACGGTTCCTTCGCTTTCCTTGAAGCCTGGAGCCTTGTATAGGTAACCGTCGACAAGTTCAAGTCCCGCCTTGAACGGAGCCGTCCCCGAACTTTTGTCATATACCGCCTTAAGCCTCTCTCCATACACTGTCTGGAGTGCTGCTGAAATCTGTTTTTTGGAACGGAACATACCAGCACTGTGAGCCTGCATCACGCATACCCCATCGTACCAATCTATCACAAGTCCCGGGAGATTGTCACCCTCTCCATGCACAAGCCTGTAGCAGTTGGTATCCGGATTGTCCGTAAGTCCGAATGCTTTTCTCGCCTCGTAGGCAAGGGCTATCGAATTGACCCAGAAATCCTCCGCAAGGCTCTCACAGCCGAAAGAAAGCATCCTTACCGCTATGGAACCTATCTGATAGTGTCCGCAACCCATAAGGCTGCCGTCCGCGGCAAAGACCGGGACAATGTCACCTTCCTTCGGGCTGCCTTCGATATTGGCTATGGCGCCCGAAAACACCCAGGGATGAAACCTTTTCAAGGATTCTTCCCTACCCTTCTTTAGTACAATTCTGGACATTTTCTATCACGTGTGGGTCCTTAGGACTGTTTTGCAATTTGTTGTACATCTCCAGACATACCCAGGCATCTGTCGCCGCGTATTTCCTTTGGGCTTCATTGAGTTTTTCAGCCTCCCAGTTGGAAAGCTGCTGAGTCTTGGAAACCTTTCCTCCCAGAATGATTCCGGCAAGTTTCTTTACACTTTTGTCACAGATTCCCCACTTCCAGGCAATGCGCTGGAGATCGATGAATCCCCGTCCTTCGAATTCCCGAAGTTTTCGCAGTCCTCTTACGTCGTCAAAAGAAGCGGCGCCGATTTTGACAACCTTCGGATCGGAGAGGAGTCCGCACAGTTCCTTGGGCAGCCCCATCCTGTTAAGCCTGAAAAGGTAGGCGTGTTCCAGGCTGGAGAGTTGGAGAAGCGCAACCCCGGAAGACCTTTCACCGGGCATGAACACAGGGCGTGTCTCGGTATCGAAACCTATCGAATGCTGGGATCTCAGATAAGATACGGCCGCACGCAGTTCAGGCCCATCCTTGTCTATGATATGGATGGTCCCGGGAAATGCGATAAGGGGCATCTTCTCTATTTCCTCCGGAAGTATTCTATTCTTATACACCGAAAATTCCGTATATGATGTTTTTTATAATATAAAGCGCGCAGGCAAAGAAAACGGCCAGTGACCAGTTCTTTCCCAGCACAAGTACAAGCGCAATGATTATTGCCACCTCGACTATGAAGGAAATCCTCTTCCACTTGAGAGTCTTTGTGTCCTCTCTGGAAAATTTCATTGAGAACATAGGCAGCTTACAGACAAGCATCACACAGGCTGCGACGGTCAATGCCGGAATCGTTGCGGGACAGCAGCAGGCCATTGCAATCGCTCCGTCAGGAGTGAACGACACGTAGTAGCACAATGACGCGCACAAAAGAGCATTCATAGGCGTAGGAAGTCCCAGAAAACTCATATGCTGTCTGTCATCCACATTGAATTTCGCAAGTCTGATTCCGGAGAACACTGCTATCAGAAGAGGAATCCAGCAAACAAGACTGTTTCCCAAGGCGCAGGCCTGCATAAGATTGTACAGCATTACCGACGGAAGCACTCCGAAAGTAACTATGTCAGAGAGAGAGTCCAGTTCCTTTCCGAGCTCGGAATATGCGTCAAGGGCCCTTGCGGTCAATCCGTCACAGAAATCGAAGAACGCTCCTGCAAGCATCAGAGGGAAGGCGATGTCAGCCCTGCCCCTGAATGCAAAGACAATTCCGAGGACTCCGCACAGCAGGTTCATCGATGTAATGGAGTCCGGAATGTATTTGGTAATCTTCATCATTTTCCTGTTTTAGCCCTGAGTTCTTCGGGAAGAGCGCTGACGTGAAGAAGGATATCCATAGTCTGATTCCTTACGAAAGCCTCGCTGGCATACCAGATTCCCTTGTATTTGCCGGCTTCGCCCCAGGAATTCTTGACCATATAGTATTTGTTTCCCCACTGGTCGTGAGCGATACCGAAAATCTGCATTCCATGATCGTCAGTTGTGGTCTTGTTGTCGTAAAGAGTCTGGCGGATTTCCTGGGATGTCTCCTTCTCGACGATATTGTTCACCTTCGAATTCTTCTTAGGTGCAGCCTTCGAATCCTTTTTGGCATCTCCCGTTCCAACCCAGTGGGCCTGGTCGGATCCCGCTTCATCCGTTGCCTTTACGTCGACAAGGATGGCGAGGCCGTTGCGTGTGAACCCGTCTTCACTGACATCCGCACCCCAGGCTGCCGTATATCCGGCCTTGAGCGCCGCATCGAGGACATCAATCATCTCATCTACAGGGACATTGAAAACCTTGTCAGCCCTCCAGTTGTCGCACACGTCAAGCTCGTTCCACGTATAGAAAGGAACGTGGGTGAAGGACGTGAGGCCGACATACTCGTTCGCATTGAACTTGAGTGCATCGCGGTATGTTTCAGGAGTATATTCGACTCCATCCACGACGAACTTCTCGGGATATGCTCCGAGATATTCTGCAAGAACGGCATCGAAACCCCTCTTCCAAGCTGTTGTAAGCGGTTTCTTCGCTGAAACTACGGCGCCCACGTATGCCTTGAGGACTGCATCCATCTCGGCCTGCCTTGGCAGTTCCGAACCGTAGTTCATTCCGGTCATCTCGTTCTGGGGAACGATTCCGTAGTCGCGGATTACGTCCAGTACGTCATCGGCCTCGCTGCCGGCGGCAAAAGTCAGGTGTCCGTCGAGCCTGACATATTTGGAAGCCCTGTCCGAATAGGAGTGGCTAACAACAAAGAATTCGGAAAGGTCCGGGTAATTCTTCTCGTCCTTGATGCCGTTGATACGGATGATTTCGGACTCGACGAATCCTATTGTCGAATAGGCCCAGCAGGTTCCGCTGGAAGCCTGGTTCTTGACACTTGTGATGGGGTTGGCGATTTCCGTGGTGAATACATACTCAGGAAAATCGATTGCTCTCTTGGGCTGTGCAGTTGCAGCGAAAACGCAGGAGAACAGAGGGAGGCAAATGATCAAAGTCTTTTTCATCTTCTATTTTTTTTGGTTTATTGTCAGAACGGATATCCTATTCCGAAATGGAACGCGTAGCCTCCCTGGCTGAATGCTTGGGAAGGGGTCATCCATTTGGATGTTTCATTGGAAGGATTTCTCAGCTGCACTCCGAAATCGAGACGGACAAGCATGAAATCTATGTTGAGCCTCAGCCCGATACCGTAGTCTACGGCTATTCCTTCGGGAAATGAGAAATCCTTCATTTCCCAGACGTTTCCGGCTTCGGCGAAAATTGCTCCCTCAAGAATCTTGACAATCGGGAATCTGTATTCAATGTCAGCCTCCAGCTTGAGATCGCCGGTCTGACTCGGAATTGCGAACGCGGTCTCCGGTTTGGATGTTCCGGGACCGAGGGAACGGGCCTGCCATCCTCTCATACTTTGGGCTCCGCCGCAATAGAACTGCTTTTCATAGGGCATTGACGTACTGTTTCCGTAAGCGACTCCGACTCCCGCAAGCAATCTGAACGCGAAAGTCTGGTTGTCGAGCTTGCCGAAGCGTATGCCTCTCGCAAATGAATACTCTCCTCTGACATACTGGCTGAAAGGCGCTCCGAATATCAGGGCCTGATCCGACTCGTTGTGGTTGAGCAGCGGGGAGAAAAGTGATAGAACGTTTCCTGACAGGTCGAAGGTGAAGCGGTTCGATATGTAGGAAGTCTTGGGAACCACGTCTCCCGAGGTAGAGTGATATATTGTTCCGCCTACGCCGGCGTCCAGATGATTCTGGTAGGCATATTTCATGAACGGGTTCCTTTCGAGCCTTTGTGCGAATTCCTTGTCCAGATCACCCAGAATGACATAGTTCACCTGGAGTGGATAAAGTTTGTAGTATACGTTGTTCCTGAGCCTTCCCGAGTAGCCGAAGGAGAGCGAGAATATGTTCCTGTTGTATTCGGGTCTGTTCTGATGGTTGAAGGACAATGTAAATTCAGTTCTTGGGATATACGGTCCTGTAAAGAGACTCATCGGCAGTCCGAGGAATTCGGGCAGGCTCAATGTCGCCGCTGCACCGAATTCCGTTGCCCGTGCGGAGTCGTTGGGCCTGAACTGGAAATTGCCGGTGAATGCAAGACTGAGCCATTCTCCTCCGCCGAATAGGTTTTTGTGGTAATATTCCAGCTGCGGGGAGATGCCTATGAGCGCCGAAGAGTTGGTGGATGCCTCGAGGTTGACCTTGAAACCCTGAGTGAGGGACGGCACGAGGTTGACATCGCAGTTAACCCTGTCGTCGGCCACCTGCGTCAACTCTATGCCTACGGAGCTGAACACTTTCAGTGAAGAGAATCTCGAGTAGGTATTGTTGACCTGAGTTTCGTTGTAGAGGCTTCCCGGCCTTATCAGATTCATTGCATCCAGGAGGGACGCATTGAAACTGTATTCCTGCGGATAGTTGATCGACACTTCCCCCATGGAGACTTTTCTCAAGGGATACTCGTTTTCATTGACGATACAGCGTACGGATGCGTGACCGGAGGAATAGAGGGTGTCGGCCACATACCTGAAGGAGGATCTGTTCAAGGCAAAATATCCCATATTGCGAAGTGCGGAAGCGCACCGGGCGGATTCCTCTTCGAGAGCGGATTCGCTCAGATAACTCCCCTTTGCGATATGGATGTCCTCAGGCAGGGATTTGAAATCGGACACGAATTCCTCGCCCGAGGGAAGTTCGAAACAAAGTGTGTCGATGACATAGCGCATCCCGGGAGTGACCGTATACTTCACGTATGCCTTCCTTCCTTTGGTTCTGAGCTCCGCAGAAACGCTGGAATCGAAATATCCGTAATATTCCATCCTTCTTGCGATGCTCCTCTCCGATGCCTCTGTCAAAGCCGGGTTATATACAACAGGGGCCTCCCCTATCTTTTCCCATAGTTTATTGAGTCCCTTGTCGGATCCGTCGGACCAGTTGTATATGCATATGAAGGGATTGAAACCCAGTACGGAGTTGTTCGGCTGTTGCTTTATATACGGAACAAGCTGCGAATTCGAAACCCCCTCGATGCCGGATCCGTTCAGGGTCAGAGAAGTGCCGGCCAGCCTGTACTGCCCTTCGGGCAGGTTGCGTGTCGTACTGCAGGACGCCAGAATGGCGCAGCAGAACAGGATTGTTACAGGCCTTATGGAATTCATAATACGGACAAATTTACAAAAAATATAGCTATCTTCGCACAAGATATGAGCATCAGACTATCTTCCGCAGAAATCAAGCTACTCAGATCCCTGGGCACCAAGAAAGGCCGGCAGGAGAACGGACTTTTCATAGTCGAGGGGGAAAAGCTCGTGGACGAAGCTCTCGACTCGGACCTGGAGGTTGTCAGGACTTATTCAAAAGATGAAATCGGAGAAGATCAGATGGGGCGCATCACCCTTCTCGACTCCCCTTCGCCCGTGCTTGCAGTCGTCAAAATTCCAGAATGGCCGCTTCCGGGCACCCCGTCAGGTCTTTCACTTGCCCTCGACGGAGTAAGAGACCCGGGAAACATGGGAACAATCCTAAGAATCTGCGATTGGTTCGGAATAGACAACATATATGCCTCCGAGGACTCCGTCGATGTATTCAATCCCAAGGTGGTGCAGTCGTCGATGGGGGCGATTTTCCGCAAGAGGCTGTATTACTGCGACATTCCGGCACTCTGCCGTGACTCCCGCAAGTCAGGTCTGAAAGTGTATGGAACCCTTCTGGACGGCCGGAACATATATACCAGCGAGCTTTCAGATGAAGGTTTGATCGTAATGGGCAACGAGTCCAAGGGAATCAGCCCGGAGGTAAGAAAGGAGATCGATTCGGGGCTTCTCATCCCGTCTTATGCGACCGGCAGGGGCGCGGAATCCCTGAATGTGGCAATAGCCACCGCCGTGACCGTGGCTGAATTCAAGAGGAGAAAATGGTAATCTATCAGGCACTTACGCGTATTTGGGGAAACGGGAAGTTCTCCGGAGTCGGCGACGTCGCTTTCTCGCACCTGAAAAGACTCGGAGTCACCCATATCTGGTTTACGGGAATCCCGAGACATTCTGAAGGCAAGGACTACGTCAAAGGCGACTGGGGTTCGCCATATTCTATTGTAGATTACTATGATGTCAATCCGTATCTTGCTGACAATGAAGAAAAGAGACTTGATGAGTTCAAGTCTTTGATTGCGCGTTGCAAGTCTGCCGGATTCAAGGTCCTGATAGATTTCATTCCCAACCACGTTTCACCCGACTATCGGGACGCGCACGGTGGAATCAGTACCACGGGCTACTGCGATTTCGACTGGAGCGACACCAGGAAAATCGATTATTCCCGCAAGGAAAACTGGGTGGCGATGAAGGAAATCCTGAAGTTCTGGTGCGGACTTGGGGTAGACGGTTTCAGATGCGATATGGTCGAACTCGTCCCCGTAGGATTCTTCGGATACCTGATTTCTGAAATTAAAGAGGAATTTCCTGATACATTGTTCATTGGAGAGGCTTATAGCAAGGAAAACTACAAGACATTCCTAAGTCTCGGAAAGTTCGATCTCCTGTATGACAAATCAGGTCTGTACGATACTTTGAGGGCCGTAGTCACCGGACGTTGCGGAGCCGAAGGCATCACCTCCAACTGGCAGTCGCTCGGAGACATCCAGGGAAGGATGCTCAACTTCCTGGAGAATCACGACGAGCAGAGACTTCCCTTCTGGAGCGGCGCCGCCGGTCCCGCCTGGTGCGCCATTGCAGTTTCAACGCTGTTCTATGACTGCCCGTTCATGCTTTATTTCGGACAGGAATTCGGAGAAGGCGCTTCAGACTCCGACAACGGCAGGACAAGCATATTCAATCATACAAGACGCATTGGATTCAAGCCCGGGACAGCCGGAGAAAGGATTGTCCTCAAGCGGTATGAAGACATACTTTCACTTAAAGTAAAACTTGAAGGAACGAACAACTACGACTTGCAATACTGTCAGTCGTCCGAAAATGGATATGATTCCGGAAAGCATTTCTCCTTCCTGCGATACAATGGGGTGGAAACCCGTCTTTTCGTATGCAACTTCTCCGGGGAAAGCGCCCGTCTGAAAGTGCTGATTCCAAAAGAGGCCCCCGTTGCAGTTGCGGGAGCCTCTGTGGAAATCGAAATTCCGGCCTGGGATTTTACCAGCCGAGAATTGTCTTGAAATCGTAATTTTCGGGATCCGGAACGTATTTCTTCGCTGCTTCATAATCCGCAGGTGTAATGAAATTGCAGATGTGGTTGAAGTAGTTCTGTGCAGTTCCGCCATCGATATTGACCCTGCGCGGAGGAATCTTTCCCTCGGCATTCTGGAGATCGTGGAGGTAGAGAGGCTTCGCGTCTCCATTGTGGTCCACGAATACCATACATCCGGTCTCTCCCTTGCTGAAGAGCTCATATGCGCCCATTGCAAGTTCGGTACAGTATGTAAGGTCGTAAGCGATAGGATCCTGGCAGCGAACGTCGTAACCGATTTCGATGGGACGGGTCTTGACCTTCATTCCGAGTTTCTTGAACTCCTTCTCGAGGATATCGTTGAAGAGAACGGCCTTGCTGATCTTTCCAAGCTCAGGATGTCCGTGCTCGTCATATGTGAGGTTCGCTCCGGTTGCCTTGATCTCTTCGGGGTCGAGGTCATGGAAAACGCCCTCGGCAACCACTACGGTACCGTAATCAACTCCGAGAAGCTTGCGCTTGATGATTGCGGAAAGGGTAAGCTTGATGATCTTGTCGATGTTGATCTGAGTCTTGTTGAACATCTCGGGGATGATGGTCATCGGGCAGTGGGTAGCCTCGCCGATGCCGAGCGCAAGGTGGCCTGCGCTGCGTCCCATTGCCGAGATCAGCAGCCAGTTGCCTGATGTTCGTGCATCTTCATATGCAGTACGTGCGATATGCGCGCCTTCGTCCTTTGCAGAATTGAAACCGAAGGTAGGTGTGTTGTTCGGAAGAGGAAGGTCGTTGTCGATGGTCTTCGGAACGTGGATGTTCGAGATGGGATATTTCCTTGCCTCGAGGAACTTGGCGATACGGTTTGCGGTGGATGCGGTATCGTCACCTCCCACGGTAACGAGAAGCTTGATGTCGTTCTTCTTGAAGAGATCAAGATTGAAATTCTTCTCGAAATCTTCGTCCGTGGGTTTGAAACGGCTCATCTGGAGATAGGAACCGCCCCTGTTGAAATAGGCGTCAGCCTTGAAGAAGTCGATGTCTTCGATGCGCGGATTGGAGTTGAAAAGTCCACTGTATCCGCCGTGAAGGCCGATGACGCGATATCCGTTGGCAAGAAACGTCTTGGCAACCGAACAAACGACGGTATTCATTCCCGGAGCCGGGCCGCCGCCGCAAAGAATAATGATTGATCCTTTCATATTTGTTTTGAAATGTATTTTTCGCACGGCAAAAATACTAAAAATAAGGTAAAAAATGACTATCTTTGAAAGTTTATGGAAAGACAGGAGGCAAAACTCAGAATTCAGGAGCTCAGGGATGAGCTATGGGAGAATTCCAGAAAGTACTATGTCGAAAACGCTCCGACAATGTCGGACTATGATTTCGACCGGAAAATGCACGAGCTGGAAGCTCTGGAAGCCGAATGGCCGGAGTTCCAGAGCCCGGACTCCCCTACCCGCAAAGTTGGTTCAGACATAGATGAGCGAAGCTCTTCCGGAGGATTTGTCCAGCGTATGCACCGCTATCCGATGCTAAGCCTCGCCAACACCTACAATCTCGGCGATATCGAGGAATTCGCCCAGCGTACGGACAGGGCCCTGGAAGGCCAGCAGTACAGTTACTGCTGCGAGCTTAAATTCGACGGTACATCCATCAGTCTTACATATCTGGACGGCAAGCTCGTGCAGGCGGTTACCCGTGGCGATGGAGAGAAAGGGGACGACGTGACCGAAAACGTGCGGCAGATCGGCAACATCCCCGCCCAGCTCAAAGGGGATTTTCCTCACGAACTGGAAATACGCGGTGAAATACTTATGCCGTACAGTTCCTTCGACAAACTCAACGAACTGCGCGAACTTGAGGACGAGGCCCCTTTCGCCAATCCCAGAAACGCCGCATCCGGGTCGTTGAAACTCCAGGATCCTCAGGAAGTCGGACGGCGCGGCCTCTGGTGCACGCTGTATCACATCCCTGCGCAGAGTATCGATGAGAGTTCCCTGAAGGAAATGGGAATCAGCGGCCACAGCGCATTGCTGGACAAGGCCGCCTCCTGGGGGCTTCCGGTGTCGGAACACCGCACCCTCTGCTGCAACATAGCCGATATCGAGGAATACATACGGCATTGGGACACGGAAAGGGAAAAACTCCCCTATGCCACTGACGGAATAGTCATAAAGATCAACGAACTGGATGTCCAGAAAACTCTGGGCTACACCTCGAAGTCTCCAAGATGGGCTGTCGCATACAAATTCAAAGCCGAGCAGGCGCTTACCAAAGTGCTTTCCATCGACTACCAGGTCGGACGCACCGGCGCGGTCACCCCGGTTGCGAACCTCAGTCCCGTACCTCTTTCCGGAACCATCGTCAAGAGGGCTACGCTCAACAATGCTGACCAGATGGGGCTCCTGGACATCAGAGTCGGAGATTACGTATACGTCGAGAAAGGCGGGGAAATCATCCCAAAGATTACAGGAGTGGAATTTTCCAGACGCCCCGCAGATTCAGTCAAGCCCGAGTTCCCGACCCTATGCCCCGACTGTTTCACTCCGCTCGTGAAGGAGGACGGCGAAGCGAAATGGTTCTGTCCCAACCAGGACGGCTGCCCTATGCAGATAAAGGGCAGGCTTCTGCATTTCGTATCCAGAAAGGCGATGAACATACTTGCCGGGGAGGCGACAATCGAGCAGTTGTACGAAAAAGGATACGTCAAGACCCCTGCAGACCTATACGACCTGTCGATGTACCAGCTTTTGAGCCTGGAAGGGTGGAAGGAGAAATCAGCCTCCAACTTTCTCGAAAGCCTGAGGGAAAGCATCAACGTGCCTTTCGACAGAGTGCTTTTCGCACTTGGGATACGTTATGTCGGCGAGACGACGGCAAAGGCGGTCGCAAGACATTTCGGTGATATCGACGCCCTTGCGGCAGCCAGCCTCGAGGACCTCGCCGCAATACGTGACGTTGGAGAAGTGATAGCGGGAAGCATTTTCAACTATATGGCCGACGGACGGCATGCGATAGAGATCCAGAGACTGCGGGCGAAGGGTCTTAAATTCTCCATGCAGGACAACGGGTCCCAACTTTCGGACGCCCTTGAAGGACAGACTGTGGTCGTTAGCGGCAATTTCAGCATCTCCAGGGATGACATCAAGGAACTTATTGCCCGCCACGGCGGAAAGAATACAGGGAGCATCAGCGCAAAAACTTCCTTCCTTCTTGCCGGGACCAAGCCCGGTCCGGAGAAGATAAAAAAGTGCGAGGAACTTGGAGTAAGAATCGTTTCCGAGCGTGAATTCTGGGACATGCTCCCCGAGGAGCATTCTCTCGGGATGCAGATTCCTCAGGACGAACCGACATTGTTCTAGAGATTATGGATTCTTCATTTACAGATAAAGATTTCGAGCGGATAAGCAGGGACTACGAAGGCCTGATCGAGGTGGCGCGCAAGCGCTGCCGCTCCGAGGAGGAACTCTCGATAGTGCAAAAAGCCTTCGACTTCGCCAACGAAGCCCACAAGAACGTAAGGAGAAGATCGGGGGAACCGTATATCATCCACCCGATTGCAGTTGCGAAAATCGTCGTGACTGAAATCGGCCTCGGCTACAAATCGATAGTGACCGCCCTGCTGCATGATGTCGTAGAGGATACCGAATACACCGTCGAAGACATCAAGGCCCTGTTCGGAGAGAAGGTTGCAAGCCTGGTGGACGGTCTGACAAAGATCAAGACGGTCCTTGACAACGAAGACAAGAACAAACTCAGCAAATTTCAGGAGAAAAGCCTGCAGGCGGAGAATTTCAAACGCATCCTCCTTACCCTCAACGACGATGTAAGAGTCGTGCTGATAAAGCTTGCGGACAGGCTGCACAACTGCAGGACAATAGAGTTCATGCCGGAGCACAAGAGAGACAAGATCCTCAGCGAGACGATGTACATCTTCATCCCCCTCGCACACAGGCTTGGTCTCTATGAGGTCAAATCTGAAATGGAGAACATCTGGCTCAAGTACAAGGAGCCGGCCGAATATCTCTCCATCACCGAGCGGGTCAACTCCAACGTCTCCGCACATTCGAACCAGATCGACGAGTTCATTGAACCGATACGCAAGGCCCTGATTGAAGAAGGATACAAGTTCGAGATAAAGAAACGCATCAAGACCCCATATTCGATATGGAGGAAGATGAAGACCAAGAACGTGGAGTTCAACGAGATATTCGACCTCTACGCCGTAAGGATCATTTTCGACCCCGAATTCGACGACCCCGTCAAGGAAAGGAAGAAATGCTACGATATCTACGCTACGATCACCTCGATGTACCGTTACCAGCAGGACCGCCTCAGGGACTGGATAAAGCAGCCCAAGAGCAACGGATATGAAGCCCTGCACTGCACTGTAATGAGCCGGTCAGGCTCATGGATAGAGGTTCAGATACGATCCAAGCGCATGGACGACATCGCGGAGATGGGCATTGCGGCGCACTGGGCCTACAAACAGGACGGTTATATCAGCGAATCCGACAGCGAGATGGACCATTGGCTCGAAAAAGTCAAGGACATCATCGACAGCCCCGATGTCAATTCCCTGGAATTGCTCGACATCATCCACAAGGACCTCGTTTCCAGCGATATCGTCGTGTTTACCCCAAAGGGAGAGCAGCGCACGGTCCAGAACGGCTCCACCGCGCTCGATTTCGCCTACGAAATCCATTCCCACATAGGCAACCACGCCATCGCC
>JAKSJY010000034.1 GCA_024402025.1 Bacteroidales bacterium | reverse complement strand
TCAACTTTTCGCCCTGAGCCGTCAACTTCTCTGTTACGATTGGCTTAATTAAAATTCCCATCTCTGTAAAAATTATTTAACCCTTGCAGCGAGGATGTCCTGAACACCGTCAACCATAACCACCTTGTTGGAGTTCATGATTGCGTAGGTGTTGATTTCGTCAACAGTGATGACGTTGACCTCCTGCAGGTTGCGGGATGAAAGAAGAATATTGTCCGAATTTGCGGGAAGGACGAAAAGAATCTTGCGGTCTCCTGCCTTGAGGTTGGAGAGAATCTGAATGAATTCCTTCGTCTTGGGAGCTTCCATTGCAAACGGCTCGACCATGATGATGTTCTTCTCGGCAGCCTTGTATGAAAGTGCTGAACAGCGGGCGAGAGACTTCACCTTCTTGTTGAGCTTGTGCCAGTAGCAACGGGGCTCCGGTCCGTGAACGGTACCTCCGCCTACGAAGATGCCGGCCTTGATCGAACCGTGACGTGCTCCGCCGCCGCCTTTCTGGCGTCCGAGTTTCTTTGTGCTGTGTGCATTCTCGCTGCGGTCCTTCGTCTTGGATGTTCCCTGACGCTGATTTGCGAGGTACTGTACTACGTCGAGGTAGATAGCATGATCGTTCGGAGTAACACCGAACACCCTCTCGTCGAGAGTTACCTTCTTGCCGGAATCTGTTCCGTCGATTTTATAAACTGCAAGTTTCATACTCTTAAGCCTCTACAAATACATAAGAACCCTTAGCTCCGGGAACGGAGCCCTTGACTACGAGAAGATTGTTCTCGGGAAGCACCTTGACTACCTTGAGGTTCATTACCTTTACCCTCTGGCAACCCATATGTCCTGCCATGCGCATTCCGGGGAATACACGTGAAGGCCAAGAGGATGCGCCCATTGAACCGGGGTGACGGAGACGGTTGTGCTGGCCGTGAGTCTGACCACCGACGCCGGCGAATCCATAACGGTGTACAACACCCTGGAATCCCCTACCTTTGGATGTACCGACAACGTCAACGAAAGGAACTTCCTCTTTGAGGATGTTCTCGACGGTGATGACGTCGCCTACTTTCAGTTCCTCGGCGAAATCTGCGGGAAATTCCGCAAGTTTGCGCTTCGGGGTGGTTCCTGCCTTTTTGAAATGGCCTGCGAGGGCCTTGCTGGTGTGCTTTTCTGTAGTTTCGTCATAGGCAAGCTGTACAGCGGCATAACCATCTTTTTCAACTGTACGGAGCTGCGTAACAACGCACGGGCCAGCCTCGATAACGGTGCATGGAATGTTCTTTCCATCGGCACCGAAAACGGAAGTCATTCCGATTTTCTTTCCAATTAATCCAGGCATTGGTTTGATTAATTAATTGTTTATAAAAAATTTTGTCCCTTTTTAAGGGGGTGCAAATTTAGCAATAATTTTTTGATATGCAATAGGTTTTCAAGAATTCCTTGCTTACGTGCTCTGGCAGGAAATGCTGCCATACTCTTCTTTAACGCGGCAGGTGGAGACGAAATAAGATCCATAGGCAGACATAAATGTACCTATTCTCATATCCTCGATGTCCAAAACCTCAAGCCCCTCAGTTCCAGGCCTTATGATCGGGTCATACGTTGAATGGGAGCCATAAATCACGCGGGAGAAAATGCACGGCTTGGGGACGGTGTAGGAGAACGACACTACAGAATCCCTCGAGACCTTCGGGACAAGTTCAACCTCACATCTGCATACAACAGAATTTGACTTGTATGCAAAAGTTTCCATCCAATAAAAGATATCATTATCCGGCAAAGCGTTGCGGACCGTGTCACGATATTCTTCTCCCGTATTGTCCGAATAGGATATACAATAATCGAAATACTCCAATGATGAAGGATGTATAGGAACAAGTACGGTCATGTCGATTTGCTTCACCGTTGAACCCGCAGATCCAAGCAATAATCCGATTTCCTTGTCACACCCTTGCAGAAGGAACAGCGCTATCACGCCTGCAATACATGCAAATGGATTAAATTTTCCTGTTTTCATAAATGCTGAATTTGATCCGACAAAACTTCGTCTGCAAAGTTATACATTTTTTGTTTTTGATGCCGATGGCATAAGGTGTGTTCCTCTGTTACGAAGTTCCGTGCTTCCTGAAATTGCTCGCAATACGAAAAAAAACTATATTTGTATCACCTTTTGAATAACTATGAAGCACATCCTGACACTGGCTTTTATACTTTTCGCCTCTTCAAATTGCTTCGCGCAGAGACACATCAGTCCATCCGGGACCTTTCCGGTTGGTGACGCTTCCGTTGCTGACTATCATCGGGCCTACGATGATTGGGATAACGGGAAAACCGATGGGATAGAAATCTTGAAAGACAACCCGATTTACGATGATTTTTATTCCCCTTCTTGTAGTTGGTATTGTGCCGGCAGTGTTAAAAGGCTAAGTGCATCAAGCAGTTTGAATCCCCAAGGGAATAAAACCTATTTTGCCGGGAATGCTCATGATTTCAACCATGAGACTGTGTGGTCGGAAGGGGTCCCGGGATACGGAGTTGGAGAGTACCTCTTATATGAGTTTGAAGGTAATTGCCCTAGAATAACCACAATCAGGATTCTGAACGGATATGTCAAGAATGAAAAGAAGTGGGCGGAAAATTCTCGTGTAAAGCAGATTCTCGTGCATTATAATGATGAGCCGTATGTGATTCTTGACTTGGAAGACAGCCGTACACTGCAATGGTTTGACATAGGGATCGTCGGCTATGGCCCAAAGGCAGGGGTGGACACACCGTGGACTTTGAAATTCGAGATAACTGATGTTTATCCCGGGACAAAATATGACGATACCGTTATTTCCGAGTTGTATTTTGACGGCCTTGATTCTCACTCCCGGTACCACGATGGTTCTGACCTCTGAGACTTGTGAGGCGGTATGCTTCCGTTGCCCATCCAGCCTGTTGGAAGATTATTTTATCATTCGCTAAGACAACTGCTGTGCCTCGGATGAGACTCGAACTCACACGGACATTTCTGTCCAAGGGATTTTAAGTCCCTCGTGTCTACCATTCCACCACCAAGGCAGATGCCGGCCGGAATGCGGCCGTATCCGGGTGCAAAGATAGGAAAAAAACCGTCATCGCGAACCTATGCACGCGAGGGTCGCGACGGAGATTCTCACTTCCGGCCCGAAAATCGCCCTCAACGCGTCGTGGCAGGCCGCTGCCGTCCCTCCGGAAGTGAATACGTCATCCACTATCAGAACGTGCCTGTACGGGGCTGTTTTGCGCGCACGGAAGGCGCCGCGAACATTCTCCGCCTTCGCCATCGCCGAATGCATCCGCGTCTGGGTGTGCGTCCGGCGCAGTCGCACCAGAGTCCTGCAGTCCACGACTGCCGCCGGGAAAGACTCCGCAATGCCGCGGGCGATGACCTCCGACTGGTTGTAGCCCCTCTCGAGCCGCCTCGTCCAGTGCAGCGGCACGGGGATGATGGCGTCAACGTCCCGGAAAACCGGGGATAAAGCGAGGACCTCGCCCAGCATACGCGCGAAATGCCGCCCGACGCTGAAATTCCGGAAATACTTGAGTTCCTGCGGGATGCGCCCGTACTTGTTCCCGGAGAGAGTGGAGACTGCAGAATAAAAGAAAAGCGCCGCGGCGGCCTGGTACGGCTCGTAGGGGCCCGGCGCGAAACGGGAATTGTACATATCCGCCATCGGGTTGTGCAGCCTGTTCTCGTAGAGGGTGCGCGGCAGGTCGCCAAGACACTTCAGACAAAGATGGCGCTCGGAAACCAGCAGCGACCTGCCGCACACGGCACACACCCTCGGCATCAGGAAATCCTTTACGGAGAGTATGAGTGAAGTTTTCGAAAGTTCAAGTATGCGGCGGTCCATCGTCTAATCCACGTCCATCGCGTCTTCGACTTCGTCGGGCGTTATCGGCAGCCTTTCCCCGCCGAGCCTTCGCGCCCCGTCGGGAGTCACCAGCAGGTCATCCTCCAGCCTGATCCCTCCGAAGTCGTAGTATTCCCTTAGCCTGTCGAAATCGACAAAGCCTCTGCCTGTTCCCTCGTTGCGCCATTTCTCGATAAGCGCAGGGATGAAATAGATGCCCGGCTCGTCCGTAATCACGTTCCCGGGGACAAGTCTGCGGGCCATCCTGAGACTTCCGAGCCCGAGCTGGGACGAGCGTGCCTGATCCGGGTCATAACCCACCAGATTCTCTCCCAAATCCTCCATATCGTGGACGTCAAGGCCCATATTGTGTCCGAGACCGTGCGGCATGAACAGTCCGCAAATGCCTTCGGAAGCCATCTCGGCCGCATCCCCGTGCACAAGTCCGAGGTCCGCAAGTCCTGAAAGCATCCTTTCGGCCACTGCGATATGCACATCCCTGTATGCGACCCCCGGCCGGACCAGAGAGAATGCGTAATTGTTGCAGTCGCACACAATCTGATATATCTCGCGCTGTTTCTGCGTGAATTTTCCTCCCGTAGGATACGTGCGGGTGAAATCGGATGCATAATGTTCATTGGATTCCACCCCCGCGTCGATAACCATCAGTTTTCCCGGTTGCACCGTATTAGCGTGAGAGTGGCAATGGAATATCTCGCCGTGCTGGGTCAGAATGGTCGGGAAACTCACTCCCCATCCCTTCGCGAGGGCATATCCCTCCATCGCTCCCACGATATCCTGCTCGACGGCACCTACCTTCACGCCGCACCTCGCCATCTTATGCATCTCCTGCCCGAGAACGCAGGCCTTGTCCATCAGCGCGATTTCCTCCCCGCTCTTGACCAGCCTCAGCGCGATGATGGCACGAACCATCTTCCCGGAGGCGGCCTTGCACCCGGCTTTGCCGCTGGAAATGACCTCCTGCGGACCGAGGCCCGTCAGGGATGCCATCTCCATCCTGTTCCAATAACCCGACACCGGTGCGAAATGCACTTTCCTGCCCTTCAGGTCGGACGCAAGGCGGCTGTACGCAGCGGCATTATCCACTCCCGCCGCGTCGGCCATTTCCCTGACCGTAGGCGTCGGTCCGTTCCAAATGATGTCATCTATATCGTCATCCGTGCCGTAAAGCGTCTGCGTGCCGTTGTCAAGGTCGACAACAGCGGCAAGTCCCGGAGTGTCCAACCCGAAGAAATAAAGGAAATTGCTGTCCTGACGGAACTTGTAGCAGTTGTCCCTGTACTGGGCCGGGGAATCTACATTCCCGAGGAAAAGCATCACTCCGCTCTCCCCTTGCATCGCGGAAAGAAGAGCGAGCCTGCGCTGCGAATAAATTTCTGAAGAAAACATAAGCTACTTTTTGATTTTCTGCCTTACCGCCTCCCAGAGGACTGCTCCTGCGCATACGGAAACGTTAAGCGAATGTTTGGTGCCGAACTGCGGTATTTCCAGCGACAAGTCGCAGGCGTCCACCACGTCCTGACGCACCCCGTCCACCTCGTTGCCGAAGACGAAGGCATATCTCTTCCCCTCCTGCATCCGGAAATCCTGGAGTTTTACAGAGGAGAGCGTCTGCTCCACGCTTACCAGGACGAACCCGTCCCCGCGAAGAGCCTCCACGGCCTCGAGGGTGTCGTCGAAATGCTCCCATCTTACCGTTTCCTCCGCCCCGAGTCCCGTCTTGTGTATCTCGGCCGAAGGCGGAACGGCACTGATGCCGCAAAGCACGACCCGGTCGATGCCGAAACAGTCGGATGTCCTGAAAGCGCTGCCCACGTTATGGGCACTGCGGATATTGTCCAGGACCACCGCAAGCCCGCTTTCGGCTCTGGTGGTCCTGTACTCCGCAGGGCTCAGACGCCCCAGTTCGGAATTGAGAAGCTTGCGGTCTCCCACTAGCCCTTCTGGTTGAAGAGATCCTTGATGCATCCGATGGAGCCAAGGGCCGCGGATGCGTCGTAAGGCATATAGATTGTCTTGTTGTCCTTGCCGGAAACCATATCCTTGAGTGCGGAAATATACTTCTCGGCAATCATATAGTTTGCAGGTGAAATATCCGTCTTGCCGATAGCCGCCGTGACGTTGTTGATGGCTTCGGCCTCGGCCCTGGCCGCTACGATCTTCGCCTCAGCCTCACCCTGGGCCTTGAGGATCTTGGTCTGCTTCTCGGCCTCGGCCTGGTTGATGCGGCTCTGCTTCTCACCCTCGGACTGGAGGATTGCGGCTTCCTTCTCGCCCTGGGCGCGGAGGACTTTCGCTCTCTTTTCGCGTTCGGCCTGCATCTGCTGCTCCATCGCCTCCTTTACGGATGCGGGAGGAGTGATGTCCTGCACTTCGACGCGGTTGACCTTTACGCCCCACTTGTTGGTGGCGTCGTCGAGGACGTCGCGGAGCTTGGAGTTGATGGTGTCGCGGGAAGTGAGGGTCTCGTCGAACTCAAGCTCGCCGATAACGTTACGCAGAGTAGTCTGGGTAAGTTTCTCGATGGCGTCCGGGAGATTTGCAATCTCATACACGGCCTTGATGGGGTCCATTATCTGATAGTAGAGGATGGCATTGATGCTGGTCATCACGTTGTCCTTGGTGATCACGCTCTGGGGAGGGAAATCGATCAACTGCTCCCTCAGGTCGATTTTGTCGTCGAGTTTCGTACGGACCTTGATGCGACCGTCATAGTCGGTGAAAACGTGCCTGAAATACATCTGGCGGGGTTTGTCAAGAATGGGCCAGATAATGTTGATCCCGGAGTTGAGAACTCTGTGGAACTTTCCGAGTCTTTCGATCACGAGGGTCTGGGACTGAGGAACGATTTTAAGACCTGCGCAAACGAATATCAGTACGATAAGGATAATTGCGCCAATGATGAAATAAGCTCCCATAATATTCTGTTTTTATGCCTTTTTTACCGTAATTACGATCGAGTCCCTGCCGATGATTTCGACCCTCTCCCCTTTCTCTATTTTTTCGCCGTTTTCAGACACCGCCTTCCAGTCGTCTCCGTCCAGCGCCACGCGGCCTTTTCCCGTTACGGGGTCGATAGTCTGAGACACGCGCCCTTTGCGCCCGATGATGGCATCGGCGTTTGTCTTTTCGTCCGCGCCTTTCTTGTAGAATATCTTCACCACCAGCGGACGCACGAAAATCAGCGCCAGAAGCGATATCACCGCGAAAATCACCAGCTGCCACAACAGCGACAGCCCGCAGAGCGCACCTATCGCCGCACCTATCGCTCCGAACGAGAAACAGGCGACCGCGAATCCGGCCGTAAAGATTTCAAGAATGAAGAAAGCAAGTGCGATAAGAATCCAAATGTGCCAAATCTGCATATCTGTTTTGTTTTTGTGTTCAGTGCAAAGATATGGAATTTTTTCTAAAGATAATTTATTACCTTTATGCTTTGTTAAAAACCCACCCCTATGTCTCAGAACACAAAAGGTCGCTCTCCCTCGGAACTTGGAGACTACGTACGTCTTTCCGGTATCCACGGCAGGGTGATTCTCAGCGCCGCCGCATTTCTGCTGGCAGGAGTCCTTGCCTGGTGTTTTTTCGGTACGATGACCGACAAGGAATATGTCCAGGGCGTCGTCTTCCCCAACGAGGGCACTGACGGCGTATCCATCCCGAACAGCGGCGTTGTCAAGGAGGTCTTCATCCACAAAGGAGACCTCGTGCAGACCGGGCAGCCACTTGCCCTTGTTTCCGTTTCGGGTGCATACAGCATAGTGTCCGCGCCCTTCGAAGGAGAAGTTCTCTCCTACCTCCCTGAAAACGAAACCTTCGAGGCATTCGAGGATATAGTAAACCTGCTGTCGACAAGAGGCCCCGGACAGATTACTAGTATGACGGCCTTCGCGAACTTCAAGACGAAGCGTTTCCTCGTCCCGGGGCAGACCGCCCAGATTACTCCGGCGAACGAAACCAAGGAAAGAATCGGCTACGTGCGCGGAAAGGTGGTGAGCGTTTCGGCTTATCCGGTAAGCAAGAAAGAAGCCGTGCTCAAGTTCCAGAACGCGTCCCTCGCAGACCAGATTTTCCCTGACGACGCTTCGGTGTTCGAAATTGAAATCGAGATGGACACCACCCCCGACGGGGATCTGGACTGGTCATTCGCGTCCAAGGAGTACGTCGATATGAGCGTAGGCACCTTCTGCAACATCGAAATCATAGTGAAATCCAGGAATATTTTCCATTACCTCCTCGAGAACGTAAAGGAAGCTGAGAATTCCATCAGGTTATGGGCAAAAGAGTAAAAGAAGGGACCTTCGCTTTTCTTTCCAAGCATCTGAAGGGCTTCAACGATGCCTTGAGACTTTTCGGCATCATCACCGTCCTGCTTATCTTCTCGAAAGTAGGCAGCCCTATCATCTCTCAGATACTTGTGGACAACATCCTTCCAGGACTCAATCCTGAGTGGACGGGCACCCTCATAGCATTCTGCATACTTTTGACCATAGTCGAAGTCATCCTCCGTCTTATGGAGGCCGGCTCCTGGCGCAACCGTCTCACGATGTCGGTTTCCTCCGCAAGCGAAGTATTCTGGCACTCGTTAAGGCTTCCGGTCAGGTTCTACAACGACAAATACGTCGGAGATATGGTAACCAGGGTGTCCTACGGACGCTCCATTGCGGAAAATGTGGTCAATAATATCTGCACCATAATGTCAGATATAGTGCTGGTGGCATTCTATCTGTTCTTTATGATAAAATACAACCTGATGCTGTCCCTGTTTGCAATAGCTCACATTCTGCTGAACTTTTTCATCCTCAGGATGGTGAGAAAACAGAGGGTGGAAGCCAGCAGGGGCGAGCAGGCGGGTATCGGAAACCTCCAGGGCTTCACCACCGCGGCAGTAAACAACATCGACGCGATCAAAGGCGCCACCGCCGAGCAGGACTACTTCCAGAAATGGTCCGAGCATTTCACGAAGATGCAGAACTCCGCCATCCGCAGCACCTCCAACAACATCTGGACGGAAACGCTTCCTATGATGATGGAAACGGTCTCGAACGTATTTGTTCTCGGAATAGGAGTGTACTACGTGATGCAGGGCTACCTGACAGCCGGTATGCTGATGTCCTTCCAGGTGTTCATGTCTTCGGCTATGCGCCCCATCACCCGCCTTACGAAAGACGTCCAGATCGTTTCGACCATCCAGGCGCAGACCGAACGAATGTCTGAAGTCCTCAATACCGACTGTGATGTTCCAGACGAACTTGTATCCCCTGAAAATGTGGAGCGCGGCAAACTCAGAGGCGAGGTGGAACTCAGGAACGTTACTTTCGGCTACGACAGGAACGCCGGCCCTCTCATCGAGAATTTCAACCTCAAGCTCGAACCCGGCAGGAGTGTGGCCTTCGTCGGCCCTTCCGGGTGCGGAAAGAGTACCATAGCGAAACTCGTCTCCGGTCTCTACAAACCCTGGTCGGGAGAGGTGCTTTTCGACGGGAAACCCCAGGATGAAATAAACCGGGACGTGTTCGCAAACTCCGTGGCGATAGTGGACCAGAACATTGTGCTTTTCGATGGTACAATCGCCGACAACGTCAAGCTCTGGGATGACTCCACCGAGGATTTTGCGATGATTCTCGCCTGTCACGACGCGCAAATACACGAAGAAATAGCAGTCCGGGAGGGAGCTTACCTTTCCGCTGTGGAATGCGGCGGAAAAAATTTCTCAGGAGGACAGAGGCAGAGGATAGAACTCGCCTCGGCCTTCTCGAAGGAACCTTCACTGATGATTATGGACGAAGGCACATCCGCGCTTGACGCCGTTACGGAAGAGCTGGTGATGACCAACATCCGCAATATGGGATGCTCGCAGATTATCATCGCCCACCGCCTGAGCACGATACGCGACTGCGATGAAATCATCGTTCTGCAGCACGGTCACGTTGTCGAGAGGGGTACGCACGACCAGCTGATGGCCAACCACGGATTCTATTCGCAACTCATTGAAAACAAGTAACCGGATATGTTCGAAGACAAGCTCATAGAAAGATACGAAGGCAACAAGAAAGCCCTGGACGAGTCGATGAACCTGTTCCGGTCTCTTGTGAACAAGGAGTTCGGCATATCCGGCAACGACAATTCCAAGGCAGCACTCTCCGCCATCCTCCAGTTCTTCAAACTGGACAAATCCTTTGTCCCCGACAATATCGGAAGTTGGGAGGAAGTGCAGGATTTTCTCAAAGCCGAAAGGATCTTCTGCCACAAGGCGAAACTCGAAGGAAAATGGTGGAAGAATGCCGTGGGCCCCGTGCTTACAAGGAGTAAAAGCGGGGAACTTGTCGCTCTCATCCCTTCAGTGTTCGGCTACAGGAGGTATTACCCGCAGACCGGCAAGAAGAAAAAAGTCAACTCCAAAGTCTGCACAGACCTCGAGCCGGATGCGCTTAACTTCTTCAACAGTCTTCCGAGAAAGAAACTGGAGCTCAAGGATTTGATATCTTTCGCCATAAAGTCCGTACCTGTCGGAAACTATATACTGGTAGGTCTGATCTGTATCGTAGCCGCACTCCTAAGCCTTCTGGTTCCGGTCGCGAACAAGATAATGTTCAGCGAGGTGGTGCCGTCAGGTTCGGTTGCCGGGATTCTCCCTATCTGTATGCTCCTTCTAGGCGCGGGAGTAAGTTCGGTGCTTTTCTCCCTTGCAAGAAACTTCATCCTTGTGAGGATGAAGGACAAGATAAACGCCACGGTACAGCCCGCACTGTTCGGAAGGCTGCTCTCTCTTCCGGCAAGTTTCTTCAGGACCCGCTCGGCCAGCGACCTTTCCGCAAGGGTGCTCTCCGCAAACAAACTCTACCAGCTTTTCACCAGCCACCTGATGGGAGTCCTCGTCGGCGGCGTGTTTTCGATTCTTTACATACTTGTGGCCTTTATGTATGCCCGGGAAATGTTATGGGTCGTTACGGCCGTGCTGATTGCCAACGTCATTACCTACATCCTGCTTTTCAAAGGCTACACCAAGGAGTCCGAAGAGAAACTCGAGGCTGACGTGATTTCGCAGGAATTCACTTTCGGCGCCCTCTCCGGCATACATAAAGTCAAGAACAACAGGGCTGAATTCAGGGTTTATTCCCAGTGGCTCAAGCGCTTTTGCGCTGCAGAACATATCACGGCCCGCACTCCGGCCCTGCTGAAGATAGGCGGAGAGATAGGCAAGATCATCTGTCCTCTTGGATTCCTTGCCGTTTGGATTGTCGCCGCCCGCTCGAAGATGCTCGCTTCCGACTATATGGCGTTCATGTCCGCCTTCGGGATGATGGAATACGCCATCAATGCCCTTGCCGCAGAAATACACAACATTGCGGAAACGGTGCCGGTTGTCAAGCTTACCATTCCCCTGCTGGAAGAGGAGCCTGAGGTCAACAAGGGCCACGTACTTGTAAGCAACATCACCGGAAGCATCGACATCAACCACGTAACCTTCAGCTACGCATCGAACTCAAGGAAGATTCTGGACGATGTCAGCCTCCATATCCGTTCCGGGGAGAATATAGGTCTGGTCGGAGCGTCAGGCTGCGGAAAGAGCACGCTGATGCGCATTATGCTGGGCTTCGAAAAACCCTCGACCGGATCAGTTTTCTACGGCCAGTACAACCTTGAAAGCGTAAATATGGGAAGTCTGCGACAGTATGTAGGCTACTGCCCCCAGGCAATGCAGGTTTTCCCCGGAACCATTGCCGACAACATCCGCCTTGCCAAACCTACCGCGACGGACGAGGATGTCTGGGAAGCAGCAAGAATCGCCAGCCTCGACGAGGATATAAAAAGGATGCCCCTCCAGATGGATACTCCTGTCGGCGAAGGCGGAAGCGGACTGAGCGGCGGACAGTGCCAGAGACTCCTTATCGCAAGGTCGGTAATCAACCGTCCGAAGGTGCTCTTCTTCGATGAGGCTACCGCAGCCCTCGACAACATAACCCAGCACAACGTCGTCCAGAACCTCGCCAAGTTCGGCTGCACCCGCATTTCGATTGCACACAGGCTCAGCACCATTATGGACTGCGACAGGATTATTGTTCTCGACAAAGGCCGCATAGTCGAGGAAGGCTCGCCGAAAGAGCTCCTTGAAAAGCAGGGATTCTTCTACAAACTCAGCATCAGACAAATGTAATATGGATACAAGACTGTTTATTCTCCCTCTCGCCCTGGCGATGATATCCTCCTGCGGAGAGCCGCAAAAAGGCGTTGCACAGACCGTGGCTGCCGCTCAGGCAGCAACCGAAAAGCCCGCATTGTCGGAGTCGGCAGCGCAGCGGAAGGTCCTGATCAGTACGGGCGTAATCCGTTCCGCAAACGAGATTATGGTGTACAGTCGCATCGAAGGCCAGCTCCTGGACGTGAACCTCATCGAAGGCCGGAAGGTGAAAGCGGGCGACACAATGTTCTGTCTGGACGACTGGGAACTCAAGGGCAAGGTCGAGGTCAGCGAGGCCTCCTATGAGCAGGCGCGACTCAGAACCTCCGAAATCCTTGTCGGACAGGGGTACAAGAGGGACAACCTGGACGCAGTTCCGGAAAGCACAATGCAGTATGCGAAAATCAAGAGCGGGGAGAACACTTGCCTCTCCGAACTTGAATTCAACCGCCAGAGACTCGAGAAGGCAACCATAAAGGCCCCCGTATCCGGCGTCATCACCGGCATCAAGGCCGTATCCTATGCGTTTGTAAAACCCGGCGAAACCCTTTGCAAGATTGTAGACCCGTACCACCTCATAATAGAGTTCAGCGTACTTGAAACGGAGTTGAGAAAGTTCACGGTAGGCACGGTTGTAGACGTGCGGTCCATCGCATACAGCGAGGTTGAACACAAGGCAACGGTCCGCAGCATAGGCTCCGTGGTGGATGAATCCGGAATGGTAAGGGTCGAGGCCGAACTTTCGGACTGTGAGAACCTCCTCCCGGGTATGACTGCAACGGTAATTCTTTAGTATGAAAAAAGCCCTTCTGATATTCCCTGTCCTTTTTCTGACTCTTACGGGAGCCTCCGCGCAGACACTGTCCCTGGACGGGACCATACGTCTCGCACAGGACAGTACGATTTCCTCCCGGTTGGCGCAGGCTCACCTTCTCCAATCAAAGTGGGAATATGAAATGCTGCTCTCCGGACGCAGACCGCAGATAAACTTCGACCTTGTTCCAGGCTATCAGAAGTACACTTTCGAGCCGACTGTCCAATACTACAAGTTCAGGGGCTACGATATGTTCAATGCCGTTGCGCAGGTCAACCTGGAGCAGAAGGCGCTGGATCTGGGAGGCGTGTTCTACGCGAGAAGTTCTGCTTTGTGGACCAGATATTTCCAGCAGGACAATCCGGCCCAACTTTTTTCGACCATCCCTATCGGCATAGGATACGCGAACGACCTTATCTCCTACAACCCGCACAAATGGGAAAAGGAACTCGGGGAACTGCGTCTCAAGACCAGCGAGAAGGAATTCGACTACGAGCTCCGCGGCATCGCGCGCGAGGCCTCCGATTTGTACATACGGTGCTTCGTGGCGATGAGACGTTACGAAATATGCGAACGCAACGCCTCCGTCAGCGCGGACCTGCTGGCCATTGGCCGGGAGAAGTTCGGCATGGCGTCGATCTCGAAGAACGAACTCAGCGCCCTGGAACTCCAGAGCCTGAATGCGGAGAACTCCCTTTTCAGCGCAAAGCAGATGATGGAGGACTGCCGGGGCAGATTGCTCTCCTACCTCAGAATCGAGGACAGGGGGCAGGTGCTGGACCTGCAAGCTCCGCAGGATCCGCAGTACAAGAACATACGCATTGAGGATGCGGCCGCGATGGCAAGAGCCAACAACCCGGAATACCTCAGGAGCGGGGAGGACATCCTCGAGGCAAGGCAGCAGGAGCAGAAGGCAAAGGCGCAGGGCCGCTTCATCCAGGGCGGCGTCGATGTCAACGTGGGCCTTCAAAGCACTGTTTCAACCTTTGCCAACGTTTATGGCGGGCAGCAGCCGTACCTCTACGGCAACGTTACGCTGCGCATCCCCATCTATGATGGAGGTTTGGCCAGGAGCCGCAAGAAAGTGGCCGAATACAGGCTGGAAAGCGCCGAAAACGCAAGAATGGAGGCGGAGCGCAAACTCGATATGGAAGTCGCTTCAGCCCTGCGCGAATTCAATATCCAGCAGGACCTTCTCGTCCGCTGCAGCCGTGCCCTCAGCCTCGCCGACGACTCCTTCGAACTCGCACGCGAACTGTACGGCAACGGAGAATCCGACATCAACACCTTCATTCTTGCCCAGGACCGCAAGGACGAGGCCCATTCCAACTACCTCGAATCCCTCGAGCGTTATTGGGACAGCTACTAC
>JAKSJY010000033.1 GCA_024402025.1 Bacteroidales bacterium | reverse complement strand
CCCTGTTCTGATACATCAGCTCGGAGATGTTTCTGGTGTCGGTACGGTCTTCCTTGAGTTTGGAATACCTGTCGAAGGTAGGATATCCCTCGTTGGTGTTCAGGAAGTCCTGGACGCTGGGGATACGGCGGGGCTCGCCGGAGAGATTTTTGTAGCTGTCAACCTGGCCGGCAGTGGTAACTGTCGAGGGATCAAGTTCCTGGACATTGTCCTTCCACTGGGATGTCTCCCACCAGGGAAGAGCCTCTCCGGTCTTTTCATCTATCACGAGATACTGGTCAACGAGATCCTGGGTCGGGAAGAAGAGTCCCCAGCCCATCCATGTGGATCCGCCACTGGCATTCCTGAACGGAACAGGGCACTGGTTCTTGTCGGTGTCCGTGACCTGGATATTGGGACCGACGTCGATAATCTCGCAGAAGCTGCTGGTGTATGCATCCTCAAAAAGATAATAGTATGCGAGAAGGATTTCAGGGCTGTATGAATCCTGTCCGTTGAACATCCCGATATAATCGCTGGACAGTGACTTGTTGGACACGACATCATTTGCTGCAGCGATTGCCTTGTCAAGGTATTTGGTATCCTTGGTATAGGCATAGGCCTGGAGGCAAGCCTCGGAGAGCATGGTCTCGGCGGCGTACTTGTTGGCCCTGCCGGTCTTGGATGTTGTGGGAAGACCGGCGATTGCAGCATCAAAGTCTTCCATGACAAGCTTGTAGCTCTCCTCGATGCTGGATGTCATCTTGAGTGAGTTTGCGACAGTCGTGTCGGCCTGGGAGAATGACTGTTTGATGGGAAGGAAACGTCCCATCTTCGTGGTCTGGTCGAAGAAAATCATGGCGCGGAGGAACTTGCCCTCGGCGACAAGCTGGGTCTTATCACCTTCGCTCAGGACCTCGGACTGTCCGGCCTTCTCGATGATGACGTTGCACATACGGAGGCTGGTGGCATAGTTGACACCATAGTTGAAGGCGGGGGTGATGGATGTTTCGTCAACGAATGTATCCTGTCCTTGACCTGCGGTGGACAGCCTGATTGAGTTGGGGGTGCGGCACTCCCAGAATACGCATGATCCGTTTCCTGCCCACATCCCGGTAAAATCATCGTTGTTGTAGTCTGCCAGGACGGTGGCATAGGCGGAATTTACAAATGCACTTGCCGTAGAATATGAACTCCAGACAGTTTCCTCATCGAAGAAATCAGTCGGATGGGTGTCAAGCGTGTCCTTGCAGGAGGTCGCGCATACAGCAAGCAAACCCATTATGCTGATAAGAAATATCTTTTTCATGATTGTCATTCTTTTAGAATCCGACATTGACAGTCAAAGCAAGCGTCCGGCTGACAGGATAGCCGTAACCGGAGCCGTTGCTGTTTTCAGGATCCATACCATACTTCTTGGCCTTGGAGATTGTGAAGAGATTCTGTGCAGACACACCAACCTTGAGCCTTGAAAGCCACTGTACGTTCTTGAGAGCAGAGTATTTGAAATCGTAGCCGAACTGGAAGTCCTTGACTCTCAGGTAGCCGCAGTCCAGAAGCCAGAAATCGCTGGAAATGTAGGTGTTGGTGGCATTGAGGCTGGATGTTGTCATCAGGCTCGGATAAGAAGCATCGGTATTGTCCGGTGTCCAGGTATCCGTCTGGTAGGGATAGATGGTCGTCAGGTTGCTGGCAGGGTTGTCCTTCATCGAGTTGGATGCCCCTACGTAGAGGTTGGCCCTTGTGGATCCCTGAAGAAGGGTGTTGAAATAGAAACCCTTGTAGCCCATGGCGATATTGATACCGTACTGGCAGCGGGGAATGCTGGACTTTCCGAGGTGGCGCTGGTCTGCAGCGGTTATCTGGCCGTCTCCGTTGGTGTCCTCATACTTGATGTCACCGGGAGCGAGATAACCCGTGGAGATACCGGAAAGGTATGCTACGCTGTTGTAGACATCCTCCTGGTTCTCGTAGAATCCGAGGGCGTGGTAGAGGTTGGAGTAGTATCCCCTTGACTGCTGGGTGCGGGTGTAGGGATTCATGTATGAAGCCTCGCTCTCGGACTGGTCATAGGCCCAGAGCTGGTCGAAGTATGTGAGGTTTCCTGCGATGTCATAGTAGAAATCGCCCACGTTGCTTCTCCATCCGAGCTGGAGTTCGACACCTTCGCGCCTGAACTCACTGTCAGACTTGACCTTGGGCATACCGACACCCATGATGGTATTCAGATAGCTCTGACCGGTAGGAGCCACGAGGTAGCCGTAGGTCTTGTAGAAGAAGTAGTCAAACGAGCCGTACAGACGGCTGTTGAGGGATGCGAAATCAAATCCTGCATCGGTCTGATAGGTGGTGTACCAGGTGAGGTCGGGTGAGGGGAGGTCGCCCTCAAAGAATCCGCCCACATACTCGTTGTCGATGACATAGGCCTTGGGATTGAGGGTGTAGGCCTGCATGTAGGCAAAGCGGCCCGCACTGGAGTCAAGACCGGTCTGACCATAGGAAGCCCTGAGCTTCAACATGTTGAGGATATTCCTGTCCACAAGGGGCTGCATGAACTTCTCGGAAGTCACGATCCAGCCTATGGACCCTCCGTAGAAGGCTCCCCATCTCTTGCCGGGAGCGAAATAGTCGGAGCCGTCGTAACGGATACTGCCTTCGATGTAGTATTTGTTGTCGTAGTTGTACCTGACCTGGCCGATCCATGCGGCACGGCCCAGCTCGGCCTCCCAGCCGTTGTTGGTCTGGTTCTTGGCAGGACCCACGTTGATCTGGTCCACGCGGTACTCATAATCAGTCCTTGCAAGTTCCGAATATTCGGTCTGCTCATAGTACTGCTCGAAACCGCCCACTGCGGAGACACTGTGCTTTCCGAAGGTGCCTGCATACTCCACGAAAGCCTGGTTCGTGAAGCTGGTGACCTTGGTGTTCTTCTTGGTGAGAGCGGAACTGTTGGCATAGTTGGGGGTTGTGGAATCCCAAAGGTATGTGGCAGGGTCAGATGCCCAGATTTTCTCGTCATCGAATTCGAAGCGGTAGTCAGTGGAAAGCCTTACCTTAAGACCCTTGACCCACTGGACATTCCAGATGGCCTCGCCCTTGGCGTTGGCCACGCTGCTGTTCTGCCTCCAATATCCGACTGTGTCTCCTGTCTCCGCAACGATGTTGATGTTGCCGAGCGTGAGAGGAAGTCCATACTTGTTCAGGAGGACCTGTTCGGAAGAGTTCTGCATATCACCGAATGCCGTGGTGTAGCCCGGATCGAGAGTTGACCAGGGCTGTGAGGACCTCTGGATGAAGCCGTCGATGGTGGCATTGAGCTGAACGCCGATTTTCTTCAGGTTCACGGTCTCGGCCATACGGAAGGTCGTGCGCTTGAGATAGTCGTTGGCATTCTTGTAGAGGGACTTGTTGTCCGTATATCCTACGGAAGCAAAAAGCTGGGACACATCGTTGCCTGCATTCAGGCGGACATTGTGCTTGGACTGGGGTGCCCAGTCGTTCAGGACGAGATCCCTTGCCCTCTGCAGAGGCCTGTTCATTCCGTCGAGACCCTGCTTGGCAAGATTGATTATTTCCTGCGAGTACTGAGGCTCCATGCCGTCATTGAGTGCGCCCTGGTTGTAGTATTCCATACGCTCCCAGAGAGGAAGGGTTTCGGGCCAGTATTCCGGCTGCGCAAAACTCTGTGTAAAGTCATAGTTCACGCTGACCTTGCCTCTGGAGCCCCTCTTGGTGACGACCTGGATGATACCGTTGGATGCACGGGCACCGTAGATGGCGGTGGCGGACGCATCCTTGAGGATGTTCATCTGCTCGATGTCCTCGGGACTAAGGACGATGAAATCCGCCTTCGTGCGGATGACTCCGTCGATGACGTAGAGAGGGTCGGCACCTCCGCGGATGCTGATGGCCGGATTGACTCTCGCACCGCCGCCGCTTTCAGTCACGATCAGACCGGGAGAACGGCCTGCGAGACCCTGGGAGATGCTGGTGGTCGGGAGGTTTGAGATCTGCTCCGTCTTCACCTGGGAGACGGAAGAGATAAGGTCACGTCTGGTGGTGGTGGAGTAACCCACGACAACCACGTCGTCAAGGAAAAGGGCGTCGTCTTCGAGCACGATGTCATTGGTCCTGGAGGCCACGGCATTGAACTCCTTTGTGGCATAGCCCATGCACTCGACGGTTACCTTTGCATTGGCGGGGACCGTCAATGAATACTCACCATCGGAATTGGTGGACGTACCGTTGAGCGTTCCTGCCTCAAAGACGAACGCCCCAACGACAGGAGCGCCTTTTGCATCCTTGACAGTACCGCCGACGGTCACCTTTGTCTGCGCAAAAACTGCTTGCGCAAGGCACAAGAGACTGGCAATGGCCAGCACTTTGAGATGAGATGAATGTAACATAGATAAAAGGTTGGAATAAAAAAGAATGTTATTTGTGAAACATACTATTTTCTGTTGAGGACAACGGCGAAACCGCCGCCGGGAGCGCAGTGAATATCCAGCTTGCTGCCGGAGTTCACCGTCAGGGTGCGTATGACGTAGTCTTCGCCAATCCTGTCGGCGTTGGCTCCGTCTGAGAATATTGTTGCCGAATACTCGCCGTTCCCGAGGAAGGAAAAGTCCACGGTGACATCACGCGGGACCCAGGTGGTGATGCCTCCCACATACCAGGAAGAGCCTTTCCTGCGAGTCGTTACCACATATTCTCCCACGGCACCGTCGATGACCCGGCTTTCGTCGAAGACGGTGGGGATGGAAGTTATATAACGAGTGGTCTCGGCTTCGCGGATGTAGTTGGTGGGAGTGTCGCAGAGCATGACGACCGGAGAGTCGAACAGCACGTACAAGGCCACCTGATGGGCCCTGGTGCCCTGGCTCATGGGCATGTGACGTATGGCACGGAAATTCTGCCGGGTGGCGTTGACCATGGCTCCCGGAGTATAGTCCATCGGCCCCACGGCGCCTCTGGTGAAGGGCAGCATCACGTCGTTGAGCGGCATGTCGGCATTCAGACCGTCTGTCCATTTCAGCTGTTCCAGACCGAAGACGCCTTCGTAATTGACGACGTTGGGATATGTGCGGCTGAGGCCCGTGGGCTTGTACATCCCGTGGTAGTCTATGGTGAGGCCGTATCTGGAGGTGACCTCCGCCATGTGGTAGACGCTCTCCACGAATTCCTGGTCCTGACGGTCGAAGAAGTCCACCTTGAAGCCCTTGACCCCCATCCTGGAGTAATGTTCACAGACTTCCTCTATCCGGGACTCGAAAGTATTGCCGACTGCCCAGAGCATCACGCCCACTCCCTTTGACTTTGCGTACTCCACGATTTCCGGGATATTGCACTCCGGGATGCCTTCCAAAAGGTTGTTGGTCTTGTAGGAATACCATCCGTCATCAATCAGGATATTCTCTATGCCGAATTCGGCGGCAAAATCCACGTAGTACTTATATGTCTGTGTGTTGATTCCGGAGACGAAATCCACGCCTGAAATCCTGATGCTGTTCCACCAGTCCCAGGTGGAGTGGCCTCCGGAAATCCAGGAAGTGTCCGCCACCCGGCAGGGGGAGGCTGTCTTGTAGACCATGTCGTTGTTGGCAAGGTCGACGTCCGTCTTCCCATAGATCAGCATCCTCCAGGGGAATGTGCGCGTGCCGTCAACCTTTGCGATGTAGTCCTCGCGGGTCTTGGGATAGCGGGCATTGTCCTCGTCCAGGAAGAAGCTCCCGGGGTAGAGCGGATGCTCCACCACATAGGAACTGCCGCCTCCTGACCTGAGGAACATGCCCGGATACTGCTCCACGTCGGACTCGGTGATGAGGAAGCGGCCTGCCTCACCGGCGTTGACGTAGAGCGGAGCGTAGGCGAAGGTGGTGTGGGAGGCGGCATCGCTGACTTTCTCGAACACATACTGGTCTTCGAAAGAACTTCCGTATTTGTCTTTCCTGGGGGTGGTGTAGGTCACGGCCACGGGAAAATCCTGAGCAAACCTGAACTCCGCCTGTTCCTCCCTGATGCATTTCCCTTCGCTGAACGCGGTGCGGAAACGGTAGGCCGCGCCGTCGGGATACAGCCTGAACTCAAGGGCCCAGCCTCCGGCAAACCTGATGTCCAGCATCCTGTAGGTCACATCCAGCCGGCTCTGCCTGTAGAGCGGCGCCTGGATGGTCTCCTGAACGTCCTTCACGGAAGCCTTGAGGACTTTGGGAGAGGCTCCGAGCACGGTCCCGTCGGCAAAGGTCATGGAGATGGCGCTCGGAGAAAGGACAGGAATGCCTCCGGCCTCCACGGACCATGTCACGATATCGTCCACGGACACACACACTTCGAGAGCATCATTCTTAAGGCTGTAGGTCTTGCCGTCGAGGGCAAGGCACATCGAGGACAGAGCCAATGTCCAGAAAAGTTTCTTCAGCATATCGTATTATTGTTCAATTATCGTGTTGTCACAATGCTCCATCACGAACCTCTCGGAGGCGCTGCCTTTTTCAGGATAGTCCGAAGTCATCTCTATGGTGTTGTTCCTGAAGGAGAATCCGTCCACGGAATAGATGTTGACTATCCTGTTGTCGAAGCCGCGGAAGACGTTGCCCTCCACCACTATGTTGCTGTGGTAGCGGGAGGCTTCCTTGTCTGCCAGACCGGTGCCCACGCTGATGCAGGCTCGGCCCCACGGGCCGTACATGCAGTTCAGGAAGAGGTTGTCCCGGATGAGGACATCCCTGACTCCGGACTGCTCGTACCAGAAGCGCCCGTCACCTTCGAAGAGTATGGCGGAGCCGGGGGTGTGGAAGGTGTTCTTTTCGATGACCACTTTCCCGCGCGAGCCTATCAGCAGCCCGCGAGCGCGGTTGTTGCCTATGTAGCAGCCGGATATCAGGACATCGGGATAGGAGTCGTCCTCGGCCACGACGTCCATGGGCCTGACTCTCGCGGGGATATGCTCGCGGAACTTGACCAGGGCGTATTCGGAATTGAGGTACTCCACTTTCCTGACCCTCAGGTGGGCATATGTCGTGAGGGTCGCAGGGTCGGCGAATTCCAAGCGCATGCCCTTCTTAAGGAAGCGGATGCCGCACTGGGCTCCGTTGCGCCAGCGAAGGAGGGCGCTCCGCCGGCAAAGCACGCTGTCCACGGCCATATACCATCCATGGATGTTGGTGGCGTCATCCTTCTGATTGCGGAACTCGCAGTCCGTCATCCGGATATACCCCTTGCAGTTCACGAAATGAGTTGCATCGGCGGATATGCTGACGATATGGTCCGAACCCGGAGTGGGGACTACCCTGACCCTGTTGAGCGTAACATTCCTGCAGCACTGTGCAATCACTCCCATGCCGCCGGCGTTGTAGAGGTTCACGTCCTCGAGGCAGAAATTCTCGCATTCCCAGAGGGTGAATGCCGGGTGCAGCCTCTGGGCGGCTCCGAAGACCATGGTGTTTCCGGGGGTCATGCCATCGAAGTCCTCTCGCTCGAAGCGGTAGGCATTCTCCCCCACTTTTTTTGCCGGAAGGACATTGTTCCACAGCCACCAGTCGTGGACTCCGTAGGCCACTTCCTTCTTCCGGGTATCGAATTCGAGAAGATTGCAATAGGGGTACTCCACCCCGTCCTTGTCGAGAAAAACCGCAAGTCCGTCACGGATCTCCACGGGGAAACTCTCCGAGAAGGAAAGTTCCATCCACCCTTTTCCGGCAGAGAGTATCCGGCCTTCGGACACGAAGGGACGAGCATAGTCGATGTCGATTCCGGATATCCTGATGCCCTTGCATCCCTCCAGGCTGAAAGGGGACATGAAACCGTTGAACATCAGGGTAGTGCCGTCGCCCGTTATCCTGAAATCCTTCATTCCCTTCATCAGGAATGCAACCCGCTTGAGCGACTGGGAGTTGTTGCTGATTGCCTCCAGGTGTTCGTAGGCATGTTCCGGCCGGATGTTGATGACCCCGCGTGGCAGGACCAGTTCACCGGCCCTTGTACGCGCGCAACAGTCGAGGGCGGCGCGGATGGCCGGCATGGCATCGGCCTCGGAATTCTCGCATTTGTCCAGATAGTCCTTCAGGAAAACCGTCCCTTTCGCCTGGACGGACTGAAGAGGAAGAAGGAGGATCAGAAGTGAAATGATTGTCCTTGACATGGGGTTACAGTTTTATCGTTATGGCGCGGCCTTCCGAAGCGTCGATGACTGAGGTGGCCGAGGATGAGTGGTCAGTGGTCATGACCTGCAGCGAATCCCCCTTGCGGACCACCTCGATGTCGAAGTCGGAGCCGAAGGCACGGACATGCCTCAGGGCCATGCGGTCCCATCCCTCGGGAAGCCTGGGGGTGAGGTCGAATGACTTGAACGAGCGGGGCCGGATGCCGAACATGCCCTCTGTGATGGCGCGGCAGAAGAGTCCGCTCTCTGCGGAAAGGTGGCGCTGGGAGCCTTCCGGCCATGCCTCGATGGGATACGGGACATGGTCTCCGAGCAGGCGGCGGACACAGTAGCCGTGTATGAAGCCGTAGGCAGTGGCGGTGTCTCCGGCATAAAAAATGCCGCGGATTGCATACAGCGTGGAGCGGTCCCAGAAGGTGGTGCTGCCTTCCTGGGTGAGCAAGCCGTCATCGGTCATCAGGGCGGGTGAGGTGAGAGCGGCGATGGTACCCTCGGCACGGGATTGCAGGCCTACGATAAGGGGCATGCAGATCCACGAGCGGAGAAGAGTGTTGCCGTCGTAGTAGCGGTAGGTGTGGAATCCTCCCACCTCGGCGCCGAAATACTTCTCTATATTGCGCGCGAGCGCGCAGGCCTTCCGGGCATATTCTGCAGCCTTCGCGGCTCCCGAGCCGAGCTCACGGCAAAGCATCCGGGCGGAGAGCAGGGCGTCATAATAAAGGCAGGATGTACACAGGTTGGCGCTGCCGGAAGGGAAACGGCCTTCGAGTTCATCGGTGTCGGATGCCACCACCCCCTCGGTGTTCAGGGCCCTGTCGCAGTATTCCAGGCACCACTCTATCAGAGGCCAAAGCTGCTCAGCCTCGGCCCGGCTGCCTCTGGCGAGAAGATAGCGGGATGCACCATAGGCAATCATCGCTGCATCCCCCCTGTCTCCTGCTCCGTCCCATATGTCCGTGCCTTCGGCGATTATGGAACTCGGGACCGGCTTGTAGTCCGGGTTGATGAAGCGCTTGAAGTGCAGATATGAATTGAGGGCGGAACCATTGCCCTTCCAGTATCCGAGGAAAGGAAAGAAAGGATTGACGTATTCGGCCTGGTCATTGGCCCAGATGGCGGCATAGTAGGCTTCGCCGCCCGGAGCGTGCATGTAGCCCCCCGCGGTCTTGAAGATGCTTTCGGATGCCCTTATCTTGGCGAAGCGGAACTCCCTGTCCAGCACCGGGTCCGGAGTCTGGAGGACCAGGTTGGAGTCGAGAAGGCCAATCATGGAAAGGCGCTTGTCGAACTCTTCACGAAGGTCCGGATACACGGGCTGCTCCGTCTGAGTGCGGGCCTGGAAGATGACATCGAAACTGCGGCTCTCCCCCGGATTGAGAGTGAAGGTGCCGCTCCCCCGGATGTCCGTACTTATGATATAGGAACCGTAGACACCTTTTTCCTCCAGAGTGGTGAACGACTGGGAGAAAGAAGGGACATACAGGATGAGGGGCCTGTCGGAGAGATTGGCAAGGGTATAGATTTCCCCAAGCAGAGGGAGGTCGGTGGACGGGAAGAGCGTCCTCTGCACGGAAACGGAGCCGCCCGCGTGGGAGAATCGGCTGGAAACCCGCATATAGCCGTCGAGCGTCACAGCCTGCACACACTCTCCCTCAAGACTGCGCCCGTTGACGCTCAGGAGCGAGACGACATCCAGGGCCGTCCTGTGGCGGAGGCTTGCATGGGTGTCATTCGGGATGGTGCGGAGCATCGGGAAAACCAGAGAACGTTCGCAGCGGAAAGCCCCGCTCCCGTCTATGTCCCAGCGGAGGACGGCGGACATCTGCTCGCCGCTCATCTCGATATGGTCCGAATGAGGGGAAAGGTCCCTTAGGAGAATGGCGTTCGAAGCCGGGTCGATATCCCACCTGACTGCAGCGGGAAGGAGTTGTACGAGCAAAAGCAGTGCAACTGAAAGGGCCGGTCTCAATGTGGTTATGGAATTCATTGTCGCTTGATTTGCGGTAAAGGTATCAAGCCTGAAAATAAAAACGGAAAAAGGAGTGTAGAATTATTGTCTCCATAGTACAAATTTGATTTTTTTAGCAAAGATTAGACTATCCTTGCAGTATTTGTAATTTATTTTATAAATTTGAGAAAAATTGCCCGAACAAGATGTCAGCAGTCAAAAAGGTCATTCTTGTAACAACTTTGTTGCTTTCAGTAGGTGCAAAGGCCCAATTCCGCTATTTCACAACGGAAAACGGCCTCCAGTCCAACACCGTCAAATGTCTCTTCCAAAGTTCCGACAGCCAGATATGGGCGGGGACCTCGAAAGGCATCTGCCGGCACAACGGCATCGGTTTCAGCGAATACGGGATTGAGAACAGCCAGTCATTCCGGTCGGAGGTGCTCTCCATCTGCGAGTCGGCCAAGGACGGGAAGATATGGCTGGGGTGCGTGGACGGGCTGTATTTCATCGACAAAGGGACAATGAGGATAGAGAAGGACCCGAACGTCGGAATCGGCATCAGGTGTCTTTGTCTGGACAATGACGGAGGATTGTGGATAGGCTCCAACGGCAAGGGCATCATGAGATATGACTCCTCAAGCGGCACCTGCCTGGGCTACCCGGAGTGTTCGGAAGGTAAAATAATTTCCAGGATACTGATGACATCCGACAATGCGGTGTACTTCTGCGCCCTGTACGACGACAGCATATACAGGTATGCCCCGGGCCGGGACGAATTCGTCCGGATACCCATCGTGGACAGATTCACGAAGGAAAAAGCCTCGAAAGTCGCCGATTTCTGCCAGGACAGCTACGGAGACATCTGGATATGCGACAACAAATGCACCCTTTTCCGGCTCCACCCCTATGACATGCAGTTCGTAAGCTACAGGTCCACCCTTCCCATGAGAATCACGGACGTGCGCGTCATGATAGAACACAAGAAGGAAAATCTGGTCATAGGCACCAACGTGGGCCTTGCGGGCTTCGACTGCAACACCATGAAGTTCTACCCGATAGACGAAGGGAACGTCCGCAACGACGGAAGGCTCAACGACCGTTTCATCTATTCCCTTCTCAAGGACGGGGATTCAGGCCTGTGGGTAGGCACCTATTTCGGAGGCGTGAACTACAAATCCCCTTCCTGCGACATCGTCCAGAACATCGACATCCCGGACGGCTGCGGGGAAATCATCTCCGTGATGTGCGAAACGGACAAGGGGAATGTGCTTATCGGAAGCGACGACGGCGGACTGAACAAATACGACTTCAACACCAGGGCATTCCGGAGAGTGGTCTTCGATGCCGAGAACCCGAACCTCAACATCCACTGTATCTTCCCGGACGGAGACGACCTCTGGATTGGCACCTACGGAAACGGGCTCTACCGGCTCTCAAGAAATTTCTCCATAAAAAAACATTACGAATCCGCCGACATCACGCTCGGCGACCTGCATGTCTATTCGGCACTGCGGGACAGGTCGGGAATACTGTGGATGGGTACCCCGCAGGGGATTTGCAAGTACAACGAAGAGAGCGACGAATTCGTACGGGCGTTGTTTTTTGACAAAGGGAACGATGTCACGGACATAATCGAATGGGAGGGTGACATCTATTTCGCATCCCAGGGCATGGGCCTTATCAGGTTCAGGCGCAACTCGGAAAGCTTCGAATTCCTCACCTCAGCCTCGGACCTCCCGAAGAGGATTTCCACTCTGGAGGTGTTCAAGTCCGAACTTTATCTCGGTTCCTTCGAGGGACTGTTTTCCTATGACGGAGTGAATTTCACCAAGAAGGGCAACAAGCGGCTTTCGGAGAGCAATGTGGCCAGCATCACGGCAGACAACAACGCCCTTTGGATCACCACCACGGACGGACTGTACTGCTATTGGGACGACGGTACCGTGGAACGCTACGGAAGGGAGTCGGGCCTGCTGAGCGAGGCGTTCAACACCAATTCCTCGATCAAGCTCAGCAACGGGGAAGTCCTCGTGGGGACGGAAAGGGGCCTGAGCACGTTCAAGGCCGCCGCCCTGACCCTCGATTCGGAACAGCGGAGGGTCGGTACGGTCATCACGGACTTCGTGGTCCTCAAGGAATCCGGAGGGGCGAAGGAGAGCAGGTCATGCATGGAACAGATCATCATCAAGAGCAAGGCGGCGTCTTTCTCCATCCATTTCTCCTCCCTGAACTACCAGAAGCCGAAGAGCAGCCGGTTCCGATACAAACTTGAGGGCAATGACAAGGACTGGACCTACATCGAGGCGGACGAGAACCACAGGGATGCCACATACTCGTCCGTCAAGCCGGGAAGATACCGTTTCAAGGTCTGCGCGACGGCGACGGAGACAAGCCAGTTCGGCGACGAGACAAGCCTGGATATCGTAGTGAAACGGCCGCTTTCAAGCATAATGGAGATAATCGCCGGCTTGGTCTTCTTTGCCCTGGCGGTTTTCTATGCCCTGCGTTTCATGCAGAGAAATAAAGCCACCGAACGCTATCTTAAGAGCGTACGGAACACCCAGATGGAGAAAAAACTCTATGAGAGCATGCTAAGTGAGATCATCGAGGAAACCAGAAATACTCTTGCACGCCTGAGGATCACGCTCAGAGCAATGTCCGATACGGCCTCTACAGACAGTAAAGACCCGAACGGAAGGATTATCAACAACAATATCGAAAGCCTGTTCGACATCGTGGAGAAGGACGCCTTGAAGTTCAAGGCAGTCTCCTGCGGCTATGGGAATCTGACCGGCTCTGACCACCCGAAGGCCGACGGGGGGTGGATATTGCAGAACATGCTGGAAACATACAAGGAACTTTCAGCCAACGCGTTCAAAATCAAGATGAGCTTCACGGTGTCCAACAGGGCAAGGAGCCTGAGGGTCCAGACGGACGTCAGGACCCTCTCCTCCAGAATGCGGGAAATCCTGGATGAGTGCCTGGAAAATGCATCAAAGGAAATCGAAGTCAACGTGGATTCCGCGGAAAACTGTTTCGAAGTCAACGTGGTGATTGACGGACGGAAATCCTCGAAGAAGAATTTCAAAATCGACATTTCAGACCGTGACGAAAGGCAGGACTCCGGAAGGGACGAGCCCACGCTCAACAGAAGATTCCGGAAAGACGTGTTCAACGTGATTGTGGACGACGCCGAGAGCGGATTCCAGTCCGGCGAAGCACGGGCCTTCGACACCGTCTTCAACGTCGTGGTCTGTTCGGGCCAGAAGGAAGTGGAGCTCGGTTTTTCGAATTTCCCCGTAACCGCATTCGTCTGCGGGCAGGAAGCCGGAGCATCCTACGGAGCAGATGCGCTGCAGGAACTCAAGAGGCAATATCCCAGCACTCTGTTCATCACCCTGAGTTCGTCCCTACACGACACCTCCCGCATAGAAGACCTCGGAAGCTTTGCAGACCTCACTCTCACAAGACCAGTCTCCCTGGAACTTCTCGCAGGGCAGATCCGCTCCCTGATGAGACTGCGCAACACGAAAACGGAGGTAACGGACGAATCGTCCATCCTGAAAAAGATTGAACAGACAGACAACTTCACGAAGAGCCTCTGCGAGATAATCAAAGCCAGAATCTCCGACCCTGCCCTGTCTGTAGGGGACCTGTCCAAAGAGATGAACGTCAGCCGCGCCACGGTGTTCAACCGTCTCAAGGCCTCACTGGACACCACCCCGAACAACCTCATCCGGGACATCAGGCTGGAGATAGCCGCACAGATGCTCACGCAGGGCAACGTCCGCGTTTCCGATGTCTACTACAAGACAGGCTTCACATCCGCCTCCTACTTCAGCAAGCTGTTCCACGACAGATACGGGATATCGCCGAAGGACTACAGCAAATAAGATGAGGACAAAGATCGATAAGTCAGGAATTATTTCTAATAAATTTAAAGACTGTCACTATAATGAACTCCATCCTCAACAAGGCTTTCGGGTTCAACCCGCTTGTCCACAAGAAATCCAAGGAGATTACGGCCGGGATCACCACCTTCCTGACCATGTCCTACATACTGGCAGTTCGCGCTCACGGCCGTTCTGATTGAACGAATACTGTTCGTGATTCTGACACTGAACAACATCCGCTCGTGGATAGTCGATGCCATCCCCGTCTCCATCAAAAACGCCATCGGAGCCGGAATAGGCCTTTTCATCGCCCTTATCGGCATGCAGAATTCCGGCATCATCGTCTCCAACCCCTCCACGCTCATAAGCCTGGGAGACATCCATCCCAATCTGCTGAAGACATTGGTCAGACAGACATACAGATTTACGCCTTTCAGGGTGAAGCGGTTCTCAGACAAAAAGCGATACGCGCTTCTTGCCATACTGGTTCACCAACAAAAATACTGGTTGACAGACATGGCAGTTGAAATGCATGACAAGATTCTCATGATGATGGAATCAGATGCAAGGAAGTCCGCTTCCGCCTTCCTGATTGAGACTATTTCCCAGTCTTTCGAATAGAAGTAGATTTTGTGCCCATCATCATCAATGAGCGGTTTATCTGGAGATTCCGACGCAAAGTGACCCCTGCGAAATCAGCTAAAGAGTATATGGATGAAACGCAAATATCGATTTATTCAAGGGAAATATA
>JAKSJY010000032.1 GCA_024402025.1 Bacteroidales bacterium | reverse complement strand
TATCTTCATATCTTCCCATAGTTTATCATACGATACAAATGTAGGAAAATATTTCCGATTTTTGTCAACTTTTTGTCAACCTAGCCGAAAACAGGTGATTTTTAACGAAATTGTCCGAGATGCTAACTCGTTGATTTTGAGTTCAAAGCATTTCGGACAGTTTCAGAAGATTTCATTATTTGTACCCCCCAGGCGAATCGAACGCCTATCGTAGGAACCGGAATCCCAAATTTTATCCATTAAACTAGGGGGGCGAATTTTTTCCCAAATTCACGGGGAGCTTGCATCACTGCGAGCTCCCCGCTACTTAACCTAAACTTAAACTATGAAAAACTTCATTGCAAATATACGGTTTTTTTGAATTTGTCAAAACATTAGCAGCAGTGATATTCAATAAGTCCCTCAATCGGTTCGGGGACATATCTGCTGATCGTGATTCCGTATTCTGCGGCGAGTTTCGAGAACAGTTCCCTGTTCGCGCAACCGAATCCGCCTACCACCCCGACAGGATATTTCTTGATATCGTATTTCACCAGGGCGTTCTTGATGAAGTTTTTGAAGTTGGTGTCCGCAAGGTTCTTTGCATACGGATGGTCGTAATGGCTCATTACGAACGGTGCAATCTGGCCGAGATATCTCGAAGGGGAGTCGCTCTTGTAGGTCCCGGCAATGATGGCTTCGTATGAAGCGTCGAACTTCGACTCGAAATCCTTTGCGATCTCTTCGGGAACGTCGCCCTTGAGATAATCCGATATGAACATCTTTCCGAGTACCGCACCGCTTCCGTCATCCCCGAGGATGAATCCGCCGCTCATTATGGCCTCGTGGGTGGAGACGCCGTCATAGAAACAGCTGTTCGATCCAGTTCCCATAATCGCTGCGATTCCGGGATTGTGCTGGCAGCAGGCTCTTGCCGCACCGATGAGGTCGTTGTGGAACTCTATCTCATCGAATTCCACGTATTCCCAGATAAAGCCGGACAACTGTTTTTTCAGCTCCTCCGTAACGATGCCGGCGGCGTAGATATAAATCCCTTCGAATTTCTTGAATGCGGCCTCCTTGAAACCGTTGCGAAGAATTGTCTTGATTGCCTCCTCGGGCATTGTCGAGAAGTTGATTCCTGCTTTAAGAATCCTTTTGACCTGCTGTCCGTCTTCAACGAACCTCCAGTCGCTCTTTGTGGCTCCCGCCTCTACTATAAGTTTCATTTTCCGTTGTATTTGTCGGCTGCGGCACGTACGCTTCCGTATTTCAGAAGCAGCGCCTTGGCCTGTTCATAATCAGTGATTCCCGTCTCTTCCATCACCATCTTCGACCCCCTGTCCACCAGCTTGCTGTTCGTAAGCTGCATATCCACCATCTTGCTTCCCTTGACGTGTCCGAGCTTTATCATTACGGATGTCGAGATCATATTCAGGATGAGTTTCGCGGACGTGCCGGATTTCATTCTGGTACTGCCGGTGACGAATTCCGGACCTACCACGGCCACTATCGGCATTTCCGCGGCCCGGGCGACCGGCGAACCTTCGTTGTTGGTGATGCAGGCTGTCAGCAGCCCGTTCCTTCGCGCATTCTCCAGAGCTCCCACCACGTATGGCGTTGTACCGGAGGCCGCGATGCCGATCACGGTGTCATTTTCGTCCGGGCAGAAGGGAAGTATGTCTTTCCATCCCTGGACGGAATCGTCTTCCGCACCTTCGTGGCAGTTGCGGATGGCGTCGTCACCCCCGGCGATGATGCCGATGAATTTCCCGACAACGCCATAGGTCGGCGGAATCTCGGAAGCGTCCACTACGCCAAGCCTTCCGCTCGTGCCTGCTCCGGTGTAGAACACGCGTCCTCCGCGTTTCATCCTCTCCACAATGCCGTCAACGACCTTGCAGATATCCGGGATGCATTTCTCTATTGCCTGAGGAACAAGTTTGTCCTCGGTGTTGATGCCGTTGAGAAGCTCAACGGTGCTCATTTCGTCGAGGTGCTTGTAGTTGGAATTCTGTTCCGTTGTTTTCATTTCGGTCCAAAGATACGGAAAAAACGTCAAAATGAATACTCCGTTATGCATTGCAGACCGGGAATTCCGTAATATGACTGCACCAGGTCGCCTTTGAGATAAATTTTCTTTCCGAGATACTCCTCGTGGTCCACAAGGTTCAGGGCGTCCCTGATCTTTCCGGACTGGAGCTGGACCGAAAGGCAGAGTTCCTTGTCGGAGCAGGAAGACTTGGTGGCGAGAATCAGGTTCGTCCTGGAGGAGAAGGGCGGGTCGAAGGAGCATTTGCTGGAAGTGAGGTCCCCTCCGACAATGTAGCCGTAAACCCAAACTTCCTGCATTGGAGCGGATGTCCTGGCCTGGGCCACGCTGAATGCGGAGGATTTGTCGCTGCCCTTGCCGTTGTCCTGGCCTCCGATGGTGTAACTGTCGCTGAGGTAGGTTTTCGAGGTGTCCACGCGTATGCTCAGGCCCGTGCCGGAGGAGAGGGGTGAAGATGAGGCTACGGAGATGTTCACCGTCAGCACCTGCTGGGCCTGTAGAACCCGGGTGAACAGGGTGGTCTCTTTTCCGGAGTCGCTCAGTACGAGGGAGACGCTTCCCGGAGAGAAATAAGCCACTCTCCTTTCGGCATATCCGTACATCAGACGTCCGGCGCTTGATTTGAGGAACAGTATCCCGGATGGGTATTCCGTGAGAAAGTCGGGACTGACATTGAGCTTCATCCCGGCGTTGACCAGGGTGCAGTTGAGCAGTACGGAACAGGATTCTCCGGCCTTTACGACCGCAACCTGGGTATCACCGTACTGGGGGCAGTCGAATTTCGGGGAAGTGAAGTCGCAGGACCTTGCGGTGATGGTGTAGGTTCCTTCCCCAACCATCATCTTTTCCGGTGCGGCACCATAGGTTCCGTAGTAGATGGATGCTCCTCCGGAGTTGGTGACGGAAATAATGAAATTGTTGGTGTCCGGAATCTCTCCCGAGGCTTTTGTCGCCTTGAAATCTTCGACGAAACTGATGTTCAGTTCCCCCTGCCTCCAGGATTGTGGCATCATCAGAGAGTCGCACGAGCAGACAATGCACATTGCCAGTGCAATCAGAGTAAAGTGTTTCATAGTTTTTTTGTTTATATCGCTCCGCAATATCGCGGATTACCCGTCAGAGGTTGCAAAAAACGAGCCAAATTTCTAATTTTGTCCGGACAAAACGGAACTGTATCCGACATGAAGGAATTTTTCAAAAAATACGGCGTTTTCTTTGTTGCCGCCGCGATATTCATCCTGCTTTCCATCATCTACTGCAAACCCGCTCTCAGCGGTCGCGTCATTCAGTCATCAGACAACGTGAACGGTCTTTCCGCAGTCCAGGAAGGAGTTCGTTACCACAAGGAAACAGGGGATTACACCTGGTGGACGGGGTCGATGTTCTGCGGTATGCCGAACTACCAGATAGGCGGAGGGCACTATGCGTCCTCGACACTTCTTGCACCATTTTCGAAAATTTTGAAAAAGGGTTGCGATAATCCGGTGTGGACCCTTATCATCTACTTTTTCTGCTTTTTCGTCCTTCTCAGATCCTTCGATGTCGGCAGGTGGACCAGCATCGCCGGTTCGATTGCGCTGACTTTCAGTTCATATTTCATAGTGATCATCGCCGCCGGCCACGGAGGAAAGACGGCATCCATTGCACTGGTGTCCGTCGTGATGGCCGGGATGCAGTATATCTTCAAAGGACGCTACCTGTTGGGGTCAGTGCTCTCGTCGTTGTTTATGGCTGTCGGTTTTTCGATCCATCCGCAGATGACGTACTATCTCTTCATGATGATGGGGGTTCTGTGGATTGCCTGGCTTGTCGGGGCTGCGAAATCCGGGGCCCTGAAGAAGTTCGCCATTTCCACCGGGATTTTTGCGGCTACCGTTCTGTTGGGACTGGGCTGCGGCAGCGCAAATGTCTTTGCAAATGCCGAATACGCCTCACAGACTATGCGAGGCGGCCATTCCGACCTTTCTGAGACTCCGTCGCAGTCCAAAGGCCTCGACATTGAATACGCCACACAGTGGAGCTACGGCATCGATGAAACCCTGAGTTTTCTAATCCCCGGCATCAAGGGCGGCGCGAATGCCGTGGACGTAGGGAAGAAGAGCATATTGTACCGCCAGCTTGTGCGTAAGGGCGTTCCATCCCAGAGCGCGGCTTCCTTCTGCTCGCAGGCTCCGATGTACTGGGGAGAGCAGCCTTTTACCGCCGGGAACGTCTATATGGGCGCGGTGGTATGTTTCCTTTTCGTGGTGGGCCTGTCTTTGGTGAAGGGTCCGCTGAAATGGGCTCTTGCCATTTCTACCCTACTCAGCGTAATGCTGGCCTGGGGCTACAATTTCATTTGGCTTACCCAACTCTTCTTCAAATATTTCCCCCTCTATTCCAAGTTCAGGGCTGTAAGTTCGATACTGATCGTGGCTGAAATCGCAATGCCCCTTCTCGGTTTCATCGCTCTCGAACGGATCCTTCAGGGAAAGGTGGAGAAGAAGGATGCGTTGCGCTCGATTGGGACAGGCGCTGCCGTCACGGGAGGCATCTGTCTCTTTTTCGCCCTGTTCGGAACGTCGGTATATGATTTCACTTCCGTGTATGACCAGCAGTGGAAAGGCGGACTCGAGTGGGCGTACCCGTATATTCTCGAGCAGAGAGCCTCAATCCTGCAGTCCGACAGCTGGAGGTCGCTTGCTTTCATTGCAGCCGCCGCGGCGGTGCTGTGGCTTTTCGTATCTGGAAAGATCAGGAAACCGGTGGTGACAGCCGCCATCGGGGTGATGGTGCTTTTCGACCTTTGGGGTGTGGACAGGAGATATTTCAACGACTCCTGTTTCGTAAGTGCGAGAAGCAGCGGGGAAGCATATGCGATGAAACCGTATGAAAAGCTCCTGCTTCAGGACGAGGACCCGAATTTCAGGGTGTACAATCTCGCTGCAAACACTTTCAATGATGCCCGCACTTCATATTATCTCAAAAGTGTAGGAGGGTACAGCGCTGCCAAGCTCCGCCGCTACCAGGACCTCATAGACAGACATCTGTCAAAAGGCAACATTGCCGTGGTGAATATGCTGAACGTCAAGTATTTCATTGTGGACAGGGATGGGGTGGAGACTCCGGTGCCCAATCCGGACGCTTTCGGAAATGCGTGGTATGTCTCCAGACTCTGCGAGGCCTCAAGCTCCCTGGAGGAGTCGGACGCACTGGACAGACTGGATCTCAGGACGGAGGCGGTATACGGACGGGAGTTCGCGGATATGGTTGAGGACGATGAGCCGGGGATAGCTTCGGACGCATCCGTCAGCCTTGTGTCATATACGACCAAGCAGCTGGAATATGTGTGCAGCAGTTCGCAGCCGGGCACCATTGTTTTCTCGGAAATCTATTATCCTTTCGGGTGGAAGGCAAGCATAGACGGACAGCCTTGTGAACATTTCAGGGTGAACTATGTGCTGAGGGCTCTCAACGTTCCTGCGGGGCAGCACAGCATCAGCTTCGTCTTCGATCCTGATTCCGTCAGAAAAGGTGACGTGCTTTCCGTAATCTGCATTGCGATTCTGTATCTGCTTATGGCCTTCGCCGCAGTCGTCGCAGTGCGCAAAGTGAGGAAGAATGCCTGAAGTATCGGTAATAGTACCGGTCTATAGGTCGGTGGACACCATCAGAAGATGCCTTGCATCCCTGGCGGCGCAGACAATGGACGATATCGAAATCGTCCTTGTCGATGACCACGGGGGCGACGGAAGCATTGATGAGGCACGTGATTTTGCGTCTTCGTACGTGGGTGCCAAGCGCTTCGTGTTCATCGCCACCGAACGGAACGCCGGTCCCGGACCGGCCCGGAATGCCGGAATCGATGCTGCCTGCGGGAAATACCTTGCCTTCGTGGACAGTGATGATACGGTGGACCCGGAATTCTGCGAGACTTTGTGGAACGCGGCTGAAAGTGCAGGATCGGAACTTGCCTGCTGCGACATCGAGATGGGAGGTAGGGTGAGGACAAATTGCGACGTATCGGACAAGAAACACTTTCTTCGCCACTATGTCTCATATTTTATGACTTTCCTGTACAGGAAGGATTTTATTGACAGATGGGGGATACGCTTCCCGTCTTCCTTCAGCGCGGAGGATACCTGCTTCCTCACTTGCAGCGTGCTTGCTTCATCCGGGATGGCTCAGGTCCACAAGGTGCTTTACCGCTACATTTCGAATGAGGAATCCGTCAGTCACCGTCGTGATTGCGAACGCGCACGCAACCGTATGACGTCCATACGCGCAATTGTGTCTTTTGCAAAGAAGCAGGGCCTGTACGGGGAATATCGCAGGGAATTGAACCTAATCGTTCTTAAAAAGGGCTGTGCGATGGCTCTTAAGGACATTGCAGACAGTCTTCCTTTCCGTTCCCGTCATTCCGAACAGTAGTACGCATACCGCTTCGCACGATATGCACGCGGCTGAGACAACCAGTACGCGTATCCATCCCTCGTCGAGGGCCTGCCTGACTGCCAGCCCCGCAGCGCCTGTCAGAACGCACACAACGGTCACGGGGAAAACGGTTTTGTAAAGGAAATCGGATGGCTTGAGCCCAACGAGTTTCCTGGAGAGAAGAAGTCTTTCGAAAACCGTTATGATTGAAACGGCAATGGAAACGTAGAACACCGATTCGGCCGGAAGGTCGGCGAATTTCAGAAGTAAGTATGATACCGGTACTATGCTGAGCATCGTAAGTCCCACTACCAGCTGGTATTCCTTGACCTTTCCTTCGGCCTGAACGGCTACCCATACGGGATAATCGATATAGTCAATAAGTGCGTTAACCAGCATAAGGCTCGCGAACAGGGCTGTTTTTCCGGGTACTTCGACAAGCCATTTTCCGAGAAGGAAATCCATCTCCAACATTACCGGGATTGCTACAAGCAGCATCAGATATGCACCGAATTTCGAAGACTGGTAAATCAGTTTCCTCATTCCATCCATTTCTCCGGCGGCGTGAGCCTTTATGATTTGCGGCCTGGAGGCTGTCATGAAATTCTCCTGCAGTTGGGTGATGGCTCCGTAGACCTTGAATGCGACTCCACGTGCGGCGCTGACAAGAGGCCCGAAAACCACGTTCAGCAGGATGTTGATGCCGTGAACCTTGAAGACGGCCGCACTTGTGCCTATGAAATTCCAACCGGTGAAGGAGAACAGTTCCCTGAATTTGGAACTGTTCCAGCAGAAGGAGAATCTGCATTCAGGATAATTGCGAAGACAGTAAAAAACGTATCCTACAGTGGTGAAGAGCGGAATTGCAACAATGGCTCCGCTGTATTCTATGAGGTGGTCTCCGGCGCAATGTTTCACCGCAACCGTGATGGCGAGTGTCAGAGCGGCCTCGACAAGAGAAAGGTATGCGAACACCTGCATCTTCTCGCGCGCTATCACCATTCCCTGGTACGGGGTGCGTACCATCGTGAAGATGAAGGACAGTATGCTGAATTGGAACACCCATCTTGCGGCATCCATCCTCCCGTCCACTTTCATCTTGTTCTCCAGCACCCATAGACCGGCCGGCTCGCACAGGAGCACGATTGCAACGGCTAGACCTGCGAATACCATAAGTGAGAGGCTGAAAGTTTCCTTGAGATTGCCACCCTTGCCTATTTCCACCATATAGAAACGCTGGCAGGCGGTGGAAAGTGTGCCGCTGACGAAGGAAAAAGCGGCGATTATGCCCCCCACTGAATTGTAGATGCCGAAGTCCCGCTGGCCAAGGGCTTCGAGTATCACTCTGGATGTGTACAGGCCGATGACAAGCATCAGCACCATCCTCAAGTAAAGGAAGATGGTGTTTCTGGTAATCTTTTTCTGGTCTATTACTGACATCACGGCAAAGATAATCAAAGAATTGTTAAATTTGTAGGCTGAATACATACGAAAAACACGGATGGAGCAGGTGAAACCAAGAATCAAATTCTACTGCAGGTCGTTCGACCTGAGGCTATACCGTCTGTCTAGGTCGCTGTATGAAACTTTGGGCTATCCCTGTGTCCGGCTTACGGATAAGAGTGCCGACGGGTACTTTTATGCCATGCTCGAGGACAGGGATTGCGACATAGCCGTCAATGTGGACGAGGATGCGTTTGTCATCGATACTGAGGCGGTTATGGATATTGTTGGAAAGGTATGGGATGAGGGTTATGCGAATGCGGGGTATTCCGATGGAGACCCTGCTACCACAGGGCGGGACAGCGTTGTGACAAATCCTTTCTTCAATGTACTCAATCTCAAACTGATAAGGTCCCGTTTCAAAAGGTCCGCCCTGCATCGTGAATATTCTGACGCGGAACCGTATTACCCGTTTTTCAGGTGGATGGCTTCCGAATTCAGGACCCTGTACCTTCCTTGTGAAAGGCACGGGGATGGGATTACCACCATTGCGAAAGATGCCGAAGGCAGGACACTCTGCCTGCACACCTGGTTTTCCCGTTTCTATTCCATGCCATCCTGGATTGTCAGGAAGATGGAGCCGGAGCAGGGGATGCAGAAACGCAGAATAGATGCCGTGGTTGCCCAGGCGTATCGCACAAGGGGAATTGGAATCCCCGCCTACGGTTTCACGGACAAAATCACGTTCTTCGCCGACAAGGCGGTGAGATGGGCTGTCAAAATTCCTCAGAGGGTGTGTGGATGGCCCTATAAGATCAGACGTAAAATTCTTGCCGGATAGACGCATATGGGATACGTTGCACACAAGGCTGTAATTCTTGCCGCGGGATTCGGGTCCAGGATGGCTCCGGTCACGCTGGATACGCCCAAGCCGCTGGTGAGCGTGAACGGCAGACGCTTCATAGACACGGTCATCGATGCCCTGCTGTCTGCAGGAATCAGGGACATTACGGTCGTGCGCGGGTACAAGAAGGAGTGCTTCGACATCCTTCTGGAGAAATATCCTTTCCTGAAGTTCGTGGACAACGACCATTACGACAGGTCCAACAGCATATCTTCCGCGCTTGCTGCGATCGACGCCCTGCGCGACGGCTGCTATATCTGCGAGGCCGACCTCCTTATATCCAATCCGGGAGTGATCTGCCGAGAACACGAGTCCAGCGATTACCTTGGAAGCTATGCCGAACGGACTGACGACTGGAGCCTCCAGCTTGAGGATGGAAGGGCGGTGAACTATGTAAAGGGCAATACGGACTGTTTCAACTGCTATGGTATCTCCTTCTGGACTCCGGAGGACTGTGACAAGCTCCGCCGTGACATTATGGAAGTCTGGAATGAAGAAGGCGGGAGAGATGTCTTTTACGAATTCGTACCTCTCGTCCTGAGAAAGGAAAACTATTCGGTCAGGATTCGGGAATGTTCCGCTTCGGATATTGTCGAAGTCGACAGCTTCGATGAGCTTTCGGCAATTGACGGGTCATATGAAAATTACAAGGCAAAAACAAATGAAGTGCTATAAAGGTTCCATCCTTACGGTCAACGCGTCGGATGAAGTGTGCAGATATCTTGTCGAGGACAAGGGCCGCATCGTATATGTGGGCAACGAGTTGCCTGCGCGGTATGAGGGCGCCGAAATCATTGATCTGGGCGACAGGGCCCTGGTCCCGTCATTCGTGGACACCCATCAGCATTTCGCATCCTTCTCGTTCTTCCACTCCGGACTGAACGTGATGGAGGCGGAATCGAATGCGGAGATTGCCGGGATGGTGTCCGAATTCTACAGGAACAGCGGCAGGGCCAGGATGCTTGTGGCTTTCGGAGCCTCTCCGTATTCGGTGAAGGAAGGAGTGCTTATCAGCAGGAAGGAACTTGATGCCGTCTGCCCGGACAAGTGCATAATGGTTGTCAAGTACGACGGTCACGCCTGCATAGTCAATTCCGCACTTCTCAAAAAAATAGAACCCAAGGTCAAGGGTCTCAGGGGGTATCATCCGGATACCGGGGAAATGAACCAGGAAGCATTTTTCAAGGTTTCCGACATTATCACCGGATCCTTGAGTTTCCTTGATATCTTCAGAAACATGCAGGCGGCTGTCGATTTCGAGGCGTCGCGTGGCATAGGCGGGGTGCATACGGTCAGCGGGGTGGGTTTCATCGCGAATATGGACGTAACCCTGGAAAAGCTTTTCGCAAAATCCCTGGCCAACGGCTTTCAGATTCGTGTCTTCCCGCAATCGATGAATGTGCGTGCGGCTTTGTCCCGCAGGATACCGCGTATCGGAGGATGCTTCGAATGTGCGCTGGACGGGTGTTTCGGTTCGCACGATGCGGCAATGAAAGAGCCGTATTCGGATGCTGACGGCGGGAATGGCGTTCTATACTACTCTGATGAGAAGGTCATCGAGTTCTGCAGGAAGGCCAACAGGGCAGGGCTTCAGATCGAGATGCATGCGATAGGGGACAGGGCATTCGACCAGGCTGCAAGATGTCTCAAGGCTGCGTTGGATGATTTCCCGCGCAGAGACCACCGTCACGGAATCATCCACGACTGCCTTCCCACTCCGGAGGGGTTGGAAATATGCAGGGAGTACGGGATAACGATGCAGGTTCAGAGCGCTTTCATAAACTGGAAACAGGAACCGGATTCATATCTTGAGGGTATCCTGGGGAAGGAAAGGACCGGACGTCTGAATCCGATAAGGACTTTCCTCGAGAACGGGACGGTCGTCGGCCTCGGGTCGGACGCTCCCTGTACGAGTCCGGACCCCATCGTGTGGATGGACCGGTGCGTCAACAATCCCGTGGAGTCGCAGCGTGTCAGCGTTCAGGATGCTCTCAGGATGGCGACGTACAACGGGCATTTCATATCCTTCGATGAGAATGAAAGAGGCTCCCTCGAGGAAGGGAAGGTTGCGGATATGGTGATACTTTCCGCCAATCCGTACGCCGTCCCGAAGGAGGAAATAGGCGCTGTCAGGGTCGAGCAGCTGATTCTCGGCGGAAAGCCTTACGTCAGCGCAAGGAGAAATATTGCAGGAGCGATTGCAAGAGGTGTTTTTTCAAGGAACAGGTATTAGATGGTAAAGGTCGGAAATGCCGTGATACTTGCAGCGGGGGCATCCACAAGATTCATCCCCCTCTCCCTCGAGCAGCCGAAAGGATTGTATGAGGTAAAAGGCGAGCCGTTGCTGGAACGGCAGATAAGGCAGCTGCGCGAAGCGGGAATCAAGGATATCACCCTTGTGCTGGGATACAAGAAGGAAATGTTCTATTACCTTCTTGACAAGTATGATGTCGATTTCGTCTACAATCCCGATTTTCTGGAGAAAAACAACATAGAGAGTCTGTATCTGGTGAAGGACAGGCTCAAGGATACGTATATTTGCTCCAGTGATGATTATTTCGTTGAAAACCCGTTCAAGGACAGAGAGGAATATCCTTTCTATGCCGGTTGCAGCGTGGACTACAAGACATCCGAAATGTACGTGGATGTTGACGCGGACGGAGTGATCACGAAGATGGAGAAGAACCGGACGTCGGGGGACATATTGCTCGGGCATTCTTTCTGGACCGCGGAATTCTCGGAAGCGTTCAAGGCCCTTATGGAGGAGAACCGCAAAAGCGGCAAATATGACAGATACTTCTGGGAAATCCTCGTCAAGGATAACCTGGACCGTCTTCCCGCATTCCATTTCAAACGCTATCCTTCCGATGTCATATACGAGTTCGATTATTTCGAGGAGCTCAGGAATTTTGACAGGGATTACGTGGAAAACACGCACAGCCTTATCATATCCAACATCTGTTCCGTATTCGGGTGTCTGGATTCCGATGTCGTGAATTTCAGAACGGTGAACGAGGGCCTTACGAACACCTCCTTCATCTTCAACATCAAGGGGACGGACTACATATACCGTCACCCCGGGGACGGCACCGAGAAAATCATAAACCGCCGGCATGAAAAAACTTCCCTTGAGAAGGCAAGGGATCTCGGTATCGACCCTACATATATCCATATGGACTTTGAAAAAGGGTGGAAGGTGAGCAGGTTCGTCCGTTCGTTCAGGGAACCGTCCTATTCGGATTTCAACGATTCCAGGAAGGTGATCGATGTGCTCCGCAGACTCCACGCTTCGGGTGTCGAGGTCGATTACGGAATGAAGCCCTGGGAGGATGCAACCGATATGGAGATCCTCCTCAAAAAGAAGGATCCGGGTTGTTTCGAGCAATATGAGGGGCTCAAGAAAAAGATAGGCCTGCTTGTGGAAAGGACCCGTGGGGACGGGGTGAAGCCGTGCTTCTGCCACGGTGACACTTATCGCCACAACTGGATGATCGAGCCTGACGGAAACGTCATTCTGATAGACTGGGAATATTCCGGAATGTCTGATCCCGGAGTCGATGTCGGATATTACATAGTTGATGCCGGCTATGATTTCGATCAGGCGAAGGCATTCATAAGGGAATACCTGCGGGAAGATTATACGCAGGCTCTGGAATTCCATCATATGGCTTATACGGCGATAATCGCCTATTACTGGTTCGTGTGGGCGATGTTCAGGAAGAGCTGCGGGGCTCTCGTGGACAAGGCTCTGCAGAGCTGGCTAGAGATGGCTGTGAAATATTCCGATTATGAGTAGGATATGCATTTGTGGAGGCGGTTCCCTGGGCCATGTGTGCGCAGGCGTTTTCGCTTCCTGTGGAAATGAAGTGACGATACTGTCCGGCCATCCTTCGAAGTGGACGGACAACATTGTTGTTACGGACAATGACGGAAGGCAGTACTGCGGCCGGATATCGCGCATTTCGGACAAGCCTGAGGAAGTGGTCAGCAATTCCGACATCGTTTTTCTCTGTCTTCCGGGTTATCTGATAGAAAAGACTCTCACCGACATCAAACCTTACATCGGCAAGGCCGTTACCGGCAGCGTGGTCGCCAGCACGGGTTTCTTCAAGTTCGCTCATTCCATTCTCGGGCCGGGGGCCGCTCTGTTCGCATTCCAGCGTACTCCGTTCATAGCCAGAGTCAAGGAATACGGCAAGTCCGCATATCTTCTCGGTTACAAGAAGGAACTGCTGGCGGCTGTGGAAAATGCCGCCGATACGGAAGGATTCGCCTTGATGCTCGAAGATCTCTTCCGTACCAGGGTGAGGATGCTGCCTTCGTGGCAGGAAGCGGCTTTGAGCAACAGCAATCCTATCCTGCACACATCGAGACTGTACAGTATGTTCGGAGAGTCGGACGGAAAGCCTCTTGCGGTAAAGCCGCTTTTCTACAAGGACTGGACGGACGGGGCGTCGGACGTGCTGATTGCAATGGACGGGGAGTTCATGGAACTTGTCCGGTTCGTTTGCGGGAAGGAAAGTTCCATACAGCCCCTGCTCGAATACTACGAATCCCACGACAGCAGTTCCCTTACGGCGAAAATATCATCCATACCTGCATTCCAGACCATAGAGTCGCCCCTCAGGGAGGTGGAAGGCGGATGGGTCCCGGATACTGAAAGCAGATATTTCACCGAAGATTTTTCATTCGGCCTGAAGTTCATCTGGGAGATGTGCCACCAGTACTCAGTGCCTTGCCCCACCATAGACAGGGTCTATGCCTGGGGCTGCGCTCTGATCGGACAGGGTCTGTCCGTGAGTTACAATCCTCAGGGTTCCGTTTTGAGAAAGGCCCAGTTGAGGATGCTGGACATACTCGTGGAGGTGGACCGCATATGCCGCAAGTGCGGAATAGATTACTGGATGGATGCGGGGACGCTGCTTGGCGCAGTGCGCCACGGGGGCTTTATCCCTTGGGATGATGACATGGATATATGCATAAACAGGAAGGACCGCCGACGTTTCAGGAAGGCAATGGAGGAGAACCTTTCCGACAGGTTCGCATATCAGGATTGCAGAACGGACAAATACCATTTCGAGATGTCTCCACGCATCAGGGACACCCACTCCTTCTTTGACCTTCCCATCGAGCGGAAACAGAAATTCAGGGGGCTCTTCCTGGATGTGGTCCTTCTTGAAAGGATTCCTTCGATGAGGGTGCAGCATCTTATCTATCTGTTGTACGGTCGTGTCACCAGGACTATCCACAATTACGGAGAGGTGATGTACGATTCGGCATTCCGGAAGTTCGCGACCAAGTTGGCGGCATATCTGATATGGCCGGCGATGCAGACTGCACTCGGCATAATCAGGCTTTATTCGGAACTGACACGCAGCGATATCCTCGGGCGTTATTACGTGGGTTTCCGCAACCCGAGATATCTGAGCCACATTTATCCGCTGACGGAAATCTATTTCGAAGGACACAGGTTCTATGCTCCCGGAAATTTCGACGGGTATCTGAAGGCAATGTTCGGAGATTATATGGCTCTTCCGCCTGAGGGACAGCGCGGAGGACACGACGTGAAAATAGAGGTGTATGATTGAAAACGGCAGAAAAGTTCTGGTCATAGGCCCGAAGTATTATAATTTCCTCGAGTCGGTGTCATCCGCTTTCAGGACTTTGGGATGGATTTGCTGCACTGCCGGATATGACACCCCCGTGGATCCGTACCGTTTCGTCGACAAGTGCCGGTACAAATTGTCTTTGTCCGGCGGGAGGAAGAGGCTTGAGAGGGCGAGTTCGGAAAGACTTGGCTCGAGGCTGAAGGACGAATTCGAAAGGGTGCGTCCTGACCTTGTGTTCATAATGAATGGGGACGGACTGCCGTCCTGGCTCCTGGATTGCTTCAGGAGGAGTTCCAAGGTGGTTCTGTGGCTGTTTGACAATATCTCGAAGATGCCGGGTGTGATGCCTTTGCTCTCGCACGCGGACCGTCTCTACAGCTTTGATATGGAGGACGTGAAGAAGCTGAGGGAATCGGGGCTTGAGGCGGACTTCCTGGCTCAGGCCTGTGACGATTCGATATATCATCCACTGGATATGGAAAAGG
>JAKSJY010000031.1 GCA_024402025.1 Bacteroidales bacterium | reverse complement strand
AGATAATCACCCACCTGTGCGAAACCAAGACGGAAGTCGACGATTGCCTCAAGGCCCACGGATGCACCCCTGTCGAATATCTGGACAGTCTCGGCATTCTCGGGGACGATGTCATCGCGGCACACTGCGTCCATCTTACCGACAATGACATACGCATCCTCTCCGAACGTGGAGTATATGTCGCCCATTGTCCGGCATCCAACATGAAGCTCGGCAGCGGACGTTTCAACTACGAAAAGTCCGGTGAGCTGAAAATGACTCTCGGCACTGACGGAGCCTCCTCCAACAACAACCTCGACATGAGGGAGGAGATGAAGCTCGCCGCATTCTACGCAAAGAGTTCCGGCAACCCGGAAACCCTCCCCGCAAGCGAGGTTCTCAAGTGGGCCACTTACAACGGAGCGAAGGCGTTCGGAATCGACGCCGGCGAAATAGCGGAAGGAAAGCTCGCCGACTGCATCCTGGTCAACCTCGACGATCCAAAGATGGTACCCTGCTTCAACCTGACCGCAAACTGGGTATATTCCGCGGATTCCTCAATGATTGATACCGTGATATGTAACGGAAAAGTCATAATGGAGCACAGGCACGTTCCCGGCGAGGAAGACATCATCGAAGCCGTCAAGTCCAGATGGAAAGTCTGAAATAAGAAAAACAACATAAGATTATGCAAAGCAAACTCCAGGAACTTACAGACAAGCTGTATGTCGAAGGCTTGTCCAAGGGAAAAGAAGAAGGCGAAAAGATTCTCGCGGACGCAAAAGCCCAGGCGGAGAAAATAATCGCCGATGCGAAATCTCAGGCCGAGAAGACGGTCAGGAAGGCGGAGAAGGATGCCGAGTCCATCAAGGCCAAGGCCGAGTCCGACGTGAGGATGGCATCCGAGCAGAGCCTTCAGGCTACAAAAAAGGATATAGAAAACATTCTGGGAGCAGCCATCATCAATGATGCGGCGCAGAAAACGCTGAAGGATAAGGACATCATCAAACAGATTGTGATTGCCGTTGCCAACGGATTCTCTTCAGAGGCGCAGGACCTCAGCGTAGTACTTCCCGAGACCCTCAAGGGAGAACTTGAGGCCTGGACCGCTTCCGAACTCGACAAGGCGGTGAAGGGCGGCATCAAAGCTGAGTTCTCGAAGAAAATCAACGGCGGATTCACCATCGGTCCCGCAGACGGGAGATATTTCGTAAGCCTTACCGACGAGACATTCAAGGAACTTATCTGCGAATATCTCAGACCTGTAACACGTAAACTCCTTTTCGGTGAATAATTACGAATACATCATCGCAGGCCTTCCGGTCATCCGGCCGGATTACAGGGGTGAACTGGACTGCGACTCGGTAATCGCAGAAATCAGGGAGCAGTTGTCCGCAAAGGACAATGCCCTGATGCAGACCCTGCTTGACGGTTTCGAAGGAGAAAACCTCAACGCAGGGTTTTACGAAAGCGCGCTGAAGTCCGGCAACCGTTTCATCCGCGAATACTTCAGATATGACCTTGGGGTACGCAACAGCAAAGTGGCATACCTCAACAGGGAACTCGGCCGTCCCGAAGGAATGGACATACTGGTTCCGGAAGCATACGCGGACGAGGAATTCGAAGGACAGGCCGAAGCCTGCGCCGTCTTCGAGAAAACCGATCTCCTCGAGAGGGAAAGAGCACTTGACAGTCTGATGTGGGAAAAAATCGACGAACTCACTGTCATGGACGTATTCACGCTGGATCTGGTCCTCGCTTTCGCCGCAAAGATGCAGATTGTCTCAAGGTGGCTCAAACTTGACCCCGGGACAGGTCGCGAACTGTTCAGACAGCTCGTAGATGAAATCAGAAACAATAAAAAAGAATTAGCATAATGAGTACAACAGGAAAAGTAACGGGAATCGTTTCCAACCTGGTAACAGTGCAGGTTGACGGGCCTGTGGCGGAGAACGAACTCTGTCACATTGACCTCAAGGGCACAAAACTCCTTGCCGAGGTTATCAAGGTCAACGGTGACAAGGCCTCCGTCCAGGTATTCGAAAGCACGCGCGGACTCAGGAACGGAGACGCAGTGGAATTCCTCGGGAAGATGCTTGAAGTCCAGCTTGGCCCAGGCCTTCTGAGCAGCGTGTATGACGGACTGCAGAACAATCTCGCCACTATGGAGGACGTGTTCCTCAAACGTGGTGAATACACCGACCCTCTCGACCGCGAAAAGATATGGGAATTCACCCCGATTGCGAATGTCGGAGACAAGGTTGTAGCCGCCGACTGGCTCGGAGAGGTCAAGGAAGGATGGCTGCCTCACAAGATAATGGTTCCGTTCAGCTTCAAGGGCGAATATACGGTAAAGGAAATTGCGGCGGAGGGACAGTACAAGGTGGATGACAGGATTGCAGTCCTCACCGACGCCCAGGGCACCGATGTAAATGTGACGATGGTCCAGAGATGGCCGGTAAAAGTCGCAGTGAAGGGATATAGGGAGAAGCCGCGTCCCCGCAGGGTGATGGAAACGGGAGTTCGCGTGATCGACACGTTCAACCCCATCGCCGAAGGAGGCACAGGATTCATCCCCGGACCTTTCGGATGCGGCAAGACCGTGCTCCAGCACGCAATCGCAAAGCAGGGCGAGGCCGACGTCATAGTAATGGCGGCCTGCGGTGAGCGCGCCAACGAGGTCGTCGAGATTTTCACCGAGTTCCCGGAACTCATCGACCCTCACACCGGACGCCACCTGATGGACCGTACAACCATTATCTGCAACACCTCCAATATGCCGGTTGCGGCACGTGAGGCATCCGTCTACACAGCAATGACCATATGCGAATACTACCGCGCGATGGGACTGCGCTGCCTTCTTCTTGCAGATTCCACCTCACGATGGGCCCAGGCTCTCCGCGAAATGTCCAACCGTATGGAGGAACTTCCCGGCGCCGACGCCTTCCCTGTGGACCTGTCCTCCATCATCTCCAACTTCTACTCGCGTTCCGGATCGGTGATCCTCAACAACGGTCAGACCGGAGCCATCACGTTCATCGGCACCGTATCCCCTGCCGGAGGCAACCTCAAGGAGCCGGTCACCGAATCCACCAAGAAAGCCGCGCGCTGTTTCTACGCGCTCGAGCAGAACCGCGCGGACCAGAAGCGTTATCCCGCAGTCAACCCCATTGACTCATATTCCAAGTATCTCGAGTACCCGGAAATCATAGAATATCTCGACTCCAAGGTCGAAAAGGGATGGGTGGAGAAAGTCATAAGGGCAAAGACCCTCGTACGCCGCGGAAAGGAAATGAACGATCAAATCAACATCCTCGGCGACGACGGAGTGCCGATGAGCTACCACGAGAGTTTCTGGAAGAGCGAACTCATCGATTTCGCCTTCCTCCAGCAGGATGCATTCGACGCAACCGACGCCCTCTGTCCGCTCGAAAGGCAGAAATATATGCTCAACCTCATTATGGATATCTGTGACAAGGAATTCAAGTTCGATGACTATGAGCAGTGCCGCAAATACTTCAAGGAGATGATCAACGATCTTCGCCAGATGAATTACTCCGAATTCAATTCGAAGAATTTCAAGGAGTACAATAACAAACTCAACCAACTTCTGGAAAGCAATGGCAACTAAAGCATATCAGAAAATATATACGCACCTCGAGGCCATCACCAAGGCCACGGTGTCACTGAAGGCATCCGGTGCCTCCAACGATGAACTCGCAACGGTTGCCGGGCGTCTGGCCCAGGTGGTGAAGACCAAGGGCGAACTCGTCACCCTCCAGGTATTCGCCGGGACAGAAGGCATTCCTACGGATGCCGAGGTCACATTCTTCGGAGCGCCTCCTACCCTGAAGGTAAGCGAACAGCTCTCAGGGCGTTTCTTCAACGCATACGGCTCCCCTATCGACGGTGGTCCGGAAGTCGAAGGAGAGGAGCGTCAGGTAGGCGGACCTTCCGTCAATCCATACAAGCGTATGCAGCCGGACCAGCTCATCCCTACCGGAATCGCTGGCATCGACCTCAACAACACCCTTGTTTCAGGACAGAAAATCCCTTTCTTCGCAGACCCTGACCAGCCTTACAACCAGGTAATGGCAGACGTGGCCCTCCGTGCCGACGTGGACAAGATCATCCTTGGAGGAATGGGACTCAGCAACGACGATTACCTGTTCTTCAGACATGCCTTCGAGAACGCAGGAGCTCTCGACAAGATTGTAAGTTTCGTGAACACAACCGAGGAACCTCCCGTAGAGCGACTCCTCATCCCGGATATGGCCCTTGCCGCAGCCGAATACTTCGCGGTCGACAAGAATGAGAAGGTGCTCGTTCTCCTTACCGACATGACCCTGTACGCAGATGCGCTTTCAATCGTATCCAACCGTATGGACCAGATTCCCTCGAAGGACTCGATGCCCGGTTCTCTCTATTCCGACCTTGCGAAAATCTACGAGAAGGCGGTGCAGCTTCCTTCCGGAGGCTCCATCACCATCATCGCCGTCACGACCCTCAACGACGGTGACATCACGCACGCAATCCCGGACAACACCGGATACATTACGGAAGGCCAGCTGTTCCTGCGCGCGGATTCCGATACGGGCAAAGTCATAGTCGACCCGTTCCGTTCGCTTTCACGACTCAAGCAGCACGTCCAGGGCAAGCAGACCCGCGAAGACCATTCCCAGGTAATGAATGCCGGAGTGCGTCTCTACGCGGATGCGCAGAACGCAAAGACCAAGCTTGAGAACGGATTCGACCTTTCGGATTACGATATGAGATGCCTCGACTACGCGAAGGATTATGCGACAAGACTCCTCAGCATCGATGTGAACATCAAAATCGAAGAGATGCTGAATACTGGATGGGAGTTGTTCGCAAAGTACTTCTCCCCGGCCGAGACAGGTATCAAGCAGGCGCTCATTGAAAAATACTGGCCCAGCAGGTAATGGCAATAAAATTTCAATACAATAAAACGTCTCTTACGAACCTCCAAAAGCAACTCAAGGTCCGCACGAATGCACTGCCAACCCTCAAGAACAAGGAGTCGGCCCTGCGTTCGAGCGTGCTCACTGCCAAGCAGGAATCGGAACGCTACGAGCGGGAAGTAACTTCTGCCCTGCAGCGCTACGACTACCTTGCAGCTTTGTGGAACGAATTCGACCCGGGTCTGATACGCATCACCGACGTGGAGCTGGAAACCGTCAAGGTAGCAGGCGTGAAGATTCCGGAACTCGGGGAAATCTCCTATGAGCTCAGGCCGTTCAACGCCTTTGTCAAGCCGGCCTGGTATGCCGACGGTGTTTCCATCCTCAAGGAAATCACCCGCATAGGGCTGATGGCCGAGGTATTCGAACAGAGGAGAAAGATTCTGGAGTTCAACCGCAAGAAGACGACGCAGAAAGTCAACCTTTACGAGAAGGTACAGATTCCCGGATACCAGGAAGCCATCCGTAAGATAAAGCGTTATATGGAAGACGAGGAGAACCTGTCCAAGGCTTCTTCAAAAATCGTCAAGACACGTCACGCACAGCAGGAGGAGGACGCCGAATGATTACGAGAATGACACGTTACGACTTCATGCGGATGGGCCGTGACACCGATGAGTTCCTTTCCCGAATCCAGGAGCTTGGAATAGTGGACATCACGAGATCCGTCAAGGCAGTGGACGAGAAATCGGCCGCGATGCTGGAAGAAGCTGACGGAATCAAAAAGCGCATAGCCTGGCTCTCCAAGGAGAACTGGATGCAGGATGAGGAATATGCCTCCATCCGCTCCGGAATTGCAGCCAGCCGCCAGGCGGAGGAAGAACTCTCACATTGGGGAGAATTCGATCCCGAGGCCATAAAACGTTTGTCCGAGAATGGGACCCTTCTCACTTTCTACTGCACGAGCCTGAAGAAATTCAAGCCTCAGTGGAGCGAAAGTTACGCCCTCCAGGTCATTGACAAGGATGAAGCCCACGTATGGTACGTGATTGCAGGCTCTACGGAAGGTTTTCCCGAGACTGCAGTGTCCGCACCCTCGACAACCGCAGCGATGGCCCGTAAGAATACGGCGGAACTGCAGGCGCAACTCGACAAGAGGGTGGCCCTGCTTAAAGCCGAGGACATCGAAGCCCTTCGCAGGGAATATGCCTCGAAACTTTCTGAAATAGACTGGTACTTCGCATCCAAGGCTACTGAAAATGCCGCCGAGCAGGCGCTTACCGTCGTGACCGGATTCGCGCCGAGCGATGACGATGCAGCCCTGAGAAAAGAGTTCGATGCAATGGACATATACTACCTCGCATCCGACGCCTCGGCCGAGGACAACCCTCCCATCAAGCTCAGGAACAACAAGTTCGTCAGGATGTTCGAGGTCCTCACCGATATGTACGGACGTCCGCTTTACAACGAATTCGACCCCACCCCGTTCATCTCGATATTCTTCCTGCTTTTCTTCGCAATGTGTATGGGAGATGCCGGATACGGCATTATCCTCATCATAGCGGGTCAGCTCCTGAAGAAGGTGAAGAGTTTTGCGAAACTTGCCCCGCTGGTGGTGACACTCGGAGCCGGAACTTTCGTGGTAGGATTCCTTTTCCACACTTTCTTCTCCATTGACATATCGCAGTGGGCCTGCATTCCCACAGCCCTCAAGAAGATAATGGTACCTGCAACGGTGGCGACTTATGACGGTACAATGGTACTGGCGCTGATAGTAGGTATCGTCCATCTTTGCCTTGCAATGATAGTAAAGACCGTCTATGCCACGCGGAACAAGGGATTCCTGAATTCTCTCGGGACCTGGGGATGGACACTGCTCATCGTCGGAGGAATCGCCGTCGGGGCCTTCGCTCTGGCAGGGGTTATCGATGCCGCGCTGACAAAGATTGTCATCATAGCACTCGGATGCTTGAGTGCAATAGGCATATTCCTCCTGAACGACCTTCACCGCAATCCGCTTAAGAACATCGGCTCAGGACTTTGGGAAGCATACAACACCGCTACCGGGCTGCTGGGCGACGTATTGAGTTATCTGCGTCTGTATGCCCTCGGACTCGCCGGAAGCATGCTCGGATTCGCATTCAACGACCTTGCAAAAATGGCTTTGGGAGATGGCGGTGTCAACTGGATATTCTTCATACTGATAGTGATAATTGGTCATACCCTGAACATTGCGATGGCAGCCCTCGGTGCATTCGTCCACCCGCTGCGACTCAACTTCCTCGAATTCTTCAAGAACTCGGACTATCAGGGAACAGGCCGCAAGTACAATCCTTTGAAAAACAATTAACAAAAATCAATAAAAATTATGCTTTACACAATTCTCGGTTATTTGGGTCTCGGACTTGTTCTGGCCCTTGCAGGTGTTGGAAGTTCCATCGGAACGACACTCGCAGGCAACGCCGCTGAAGGCGCCCTCAAGAAAAAACCGGAAGGATCTGGAAACTATATGGTTCTTTCCGCCCTTCCCGCAACACAGGGTATCTACGGATTTGTTGCATTCTTCATGCTGCTTTCGAAAATGAAAGCAAATCCTGAAATGGGTCTCGTCATCTTCGGAGTCGGCCTTTGCGTAGGTCTTGTCTGCATGATTTCCGCAATCCGTCAGGGCCAGGTTTGCGCGAACGGTATCGTAGGCGTTTCACAGGGACACGATGTGTTCACCAATACGCTTATCTATGCCGCTCTTCCTGAGTTCTACGCCATCCTTGGTCTTGTAGGAGCCCTTATGGTCTGATATTACGGAACCGCACAAAAAAATCCGGCCTGAAACCAGGTCGGATTTTTTTGTAAAGGTCAAAATCAGTAGATGATATAGTATTTGAACTGCATCTCTTCAGGGGTCAGGCTTTCATCCAGTTCATATTCGAAATCACCCCTGGTATAGAAAATCGTGATCTTTCCGATCGAGACTTCGTAGTCCACAGTCTCGGTATAGAAAACCCAGGGATTGTATCCGAGATCAATGTTCTCCTCGACATACCTCTCCACAGGACGCACGTATGGCATTTCAATCTGGCGAGCATCATTGGTATCATAATCGTAGACACGGAACATCTTGATCAGGGAATTGTGAAGGACGCTATTCGTTATCAAATCACTCATATCCACTTCGGCATAGAAATATGCGTTATTGTCATCGAAAGAATAATTCCACATATTCTCTTTGACGTTGATGATGCCTTTATCCATAATTCCGACACCATCCTTTCCATCCCTTCCGGCAGGTCCAGGAATTCCCTGACACGATGCTGCAACGATGACAGAGAGCGCAAAATATATTATCCTTTTCATATCTCTTTAATATTAACGTCTTGCAGGGCTTGATGAAGAAGATCCACGACCTGTCGATGAGGACGAGGATGAACGTGACGGGGAGGATGAAGACTGAGCCCTGCTGGTGGTCGTCTTCGCCCCCGAGGGGGATACGGTGCTGATTCTGGTGTTCGAAGAACCGGAAGAGCGCACGCGGCTGCTGACGGTAGTGGAGGACGTCGCACTGCGGGCGGGAGTGGACGACGTCGAAGCCGTTGCACTGCGGGAGGGAGTAGACGTCGTTGAAGTCGTTGCACTGCGGGCGGGAGTGGACGACGTCGAGGACGTTGCGCTGCGCGAGGGAGATGCGGATTAGCTTCCGCGCCCGGTGGTGGATACGGTGGTCTTCGGCGATGACTCCTGATTGTCAAGTGTGGTACGCGCGTTGACCGTCGAAGAGGTTGCGCTCCGTACGGAAGAAGAAGGAGTGCGGGGCGAAGTTGCAATCTCCGCATTGCGCACTGTGAATGCCTGCTCGGGATGCTGCTGGCCATAGTCGTTGCGCTGGTCGGAACTGCAAACCCTCACATAGTCCGGATAATGGCACGACTTTGCATAAGACACTTCGTGGCAGTAGCGGTGGTTGCGCATAAAGGTATCCACGTATGCGTGATAGTGGCTGTAGTAGATCGGAGCCGGACGCCTGTAGCAGGAAGGATAATGATTCCAGTACCAGGGTGAACGCCAAGGACTGTACGAGGGCCGCATAAGGTGCGCGTAAATCGCTGGGGTGACCACAAAGACGGGCTGAACGATATAATTGGGCCCGTAGATATAGGACGAACCGATAATCTGGACGTGCGTGTTCACATAGCCGTTCACCTCCGCCACGACGGTGGCAACGTCCTGATATACGTTAGGGGCAAGGACGGCCTGGATAAGGAACACGTGAGCATAGCCCCGGACAGTTTCCATCACACGTAGATAATCGACATAACCGTCACCGTTGAGATCCAGGTTGGAAAGCATATACGATGAGTTGTTCAGCAGATTCTCGAACTCCTGGACGGTGGAGGACTGGGCGAACGCCGCTCCCACGGCCTGAAGGTCGAGACAGAGCGAGATGTCACTGCTTGCAGGGACTACACGGGTGGTAGTGGTAACGGTACGTGTACGTGGAACGGTAACTACGGTACTGTAGGTGGAAGGAGAATAATGATCCGGAGCCACAGTCACGATGCGTGTCAGTCCGCAACCGGTAAAGAAAAGCGGCAAAAATGCCAGAATAATGCACCTTTTCATAACGGAGGGGTGTTTTTTATGTTATTCCTTTGTATTGCAGAGGACATTTATCTTCTTCCCTGTAAGTTCTATCCTTGCAGGAAGCGTGCCAATAATCTCTCCGTCAAGTTCGATTATGTCGGCGCTTGACGGGTCGAGAGGTGAAATCTCGAAGCTGGTACCGCGCAGGTAATTCACAACCTCGGATTCGGAAGTGCTTCCGTTAAGGATGCGCGGAATCTCCTTGAGCAGTCTGGACAGGGGCATCTTCGGGACAACGATCATATCCAGAAGCCCGTCATCAGGCACCGCGAGATTGCATTGGCGCATTCCTCCTCCCGAATACTTTCCGTTGCCCATTGCGATGGACATTGTCTCGCCGCTGTAGATCTCGTCCCCTTCCCTGGATACGGAAACTCTGATCGGCTTGAGATGGAAAATCGTATAGACAAGAGACTTGAAGTAGATGCTGGCACTGCGCATTCCGCGCTCTTTCTGGGCATTGACCCTCGAACATACGTGAGAGTCGAATCCTAGTCCTCCGATGTTTGCCATATAATGCTCGACCTTGTCGCAGGGAGTCACCTTGACCACATCCTCCTTGCAGAAATCACCCTTGGCGAGAAGTTTCACCACGTCCTCGGTATCGTTGGGAACGTTGAAAGCCTTGATCCAGTCATTTCCGGACCCTATCGGGACAACGGCAACGTAGAACTCTTCGGGATCGACTCCGCTGTACGAGCACCAAGTCAGGATTCCGTTGAACACTTCGTGTATGGAACCGTCTCCACCGACGGCCGCAATCTTGCGGTATCCGAGCCTGGCCGCTGTGGAAGCAAGTTCCACGGCATGGTGCTTGTAGTTTGTAAATACAGTATAGAAGGGTACACCCAAACTGTGCAGAAGCTTTTCCGCAGGGACCCATTTGCTCATCGTCTTGCCTGAACCGGCATGTGGATTGACGATGATATACCATTCGTCTCTTATTCTAGGCATAGCATTTCAGTATCCCGCAAAAATAAAAAAAATATAGAAGAAACGCGTTTTTTTTCCTATTTTTGCCGTATGGGAAAGATTATCGCCATAGCCAACCAGAAGGGTGGAGTCGGAAAGACAACGACTGCCATAAACCTGGCCGCATCATTGTCCATACTTGAAAAGAAAGTACTTGTCATCGATGCCGACCCTCAGGCCAACACGACCTCAGGACTGAACTTTTCTCCGGACAATGACGAGAAAAGGACACTCTATGAGATCATGATCGGGCAGATAAGCGCGAAGGACACGCTTATTCAGACGGAGCTGGAAAGGTTGCACCTGATCCCATCCCACATCAACCTCGTGGGAGCGGAAGTGGAAATGGTCGACGTCGCCCACAGGGAATCCGTTCTCAGAAACGCCCTCTCCCCCATCAGGGACGATTATGACTATATCATCATCGACTGTCCCCCGCAGCTCGGGCTCATCACCATCAACTGCCTGGCGGCGGCCGATTCCGTCATCATCCCCGTCCAGCCCGAATTCTTCGCACTTGAAGGACTCGGAAAGCTGCTTCAGACGATACGCATCGTCCAGAGCAGTGTAAACAAGGGCCTTGAAATAGAAGGGTTCGTGATTACGATGTTCGACGGACGCGCGAAAGTCCATTCCCAGGTGGTGGAAGAACTGAGAAACCATTTCAAGACAATGGTGTTCAACACCATCATCCAGAGAAACATACGCCTGACGGAAGCTCCTGGACACGGAAAGCCCATCCTGCTGTACGACGTGCAGAGTTCCGGAGCGCGCAACTATCTCAACCTTGCCCGCGAGGTACTTCAACACAACAACGATCCACAGTATGCCCCAGCAGAATAATGACAGGCTCGGCAAGGGCCTGAGCGCTATTATCGGAGGAGATCTCACATCAGCGGATGATCTCCGCCGCCCGGTAAGCTACATAAACAAAGCAGTTGTCACTCCCAAGACAAGTCAGAACGGCTCCGATATCCTCAGAATACCTATCGAGCTGATTCAACCCAACCCGTTCCAACCGAGGCAGGCGTTCGATCAGGAAAAGCTGGATGAACTTGCAACTTCCATCAGGACGCTGGGACTGATCACTCCCATTACCGTCAGGAAGATTTCGGACAGGGAGTTCCAGATAGTAAGTGGTGAAAGAAGGTACAAGGCCTGCAGGATAGCAGGGCTGACGGAAGTTCCGGCATACATCATTCCGGCCAATGACCAGTCGATGCTGGAAATGGCCATTGTGGAAAACATACAGAGGGAGAACCTGGACCCAATAGAGGTGTCCCTGAGCTACCAGAGGCTGATGGACGAGTGCCGCCTCACACAGGAAGCGGTCGCGGACAGGCTTGGGAAGAAGAGGGCATCAGTGGCCAACCAGCTCAGGCTTCTGAAACTTCCTCTCAAAGTGCAGCACGACCTCAAAGTGAGACTCATCTCCGTAGGACACGCAAAAGCCCTTCTCGGACTCGATTCTCCGGAAATGCAGGAGACACTTTGCGACCTTACCATCAGGCAGGGACTGAACGTCCGCCAGCTTGAGGACAAGATAAGGCAACTTCTGAAGAATCCTGACCAGAAACCTGCACCGTCTTCCGTACCGTCTCTTCCCGAAAACTGCGAAAAGCTGCAAAGCGCCCTCGGCGCAATCTTTGAAGGAAAAGTCAATTTCAAGCGTTCGGCAAACGGAAGCGGAACGATAAACATCAAGTTTTCCTCCGACAAGGAAATAGACGCTCTGCTGGATGCGCTCAAGTAGGGCCATATATGTCCTTGTGCTTCTTGCCGCACTGCTCGCTCCCTGCCTGACCTGCAACGCCCAGTTCAAGAGGGAGGCATTTTCGCAGCAGTACAACGATGACAACCCCAACCAGTTGGACACCACCCAACAGGTCTTCAACCTGAAGAAATACATCGGCGGGCTCACCCACAAGAGGGAGGCTGACGTAACCACCATGTTCGAAGGCTCGGTGCTTGTAGTAGGAGGTATGCAGATTTACAACAGGGACTACTGGAAACTCCCCATAATATATACGGGAATAGCGGCCGGAGTCACCGGGGGAATACTTTACGGGAAGGCCGGGAATACAAAAGCAAGCACTCTGTGCTATGTCGGAGCCGGCTTGATGTATTGGGGAGCCCTTCTGGACGGAACAATCAACTACAGGCCGCAGCCCTATCCCTCCCCTGGAATTCCGCCGCTATACTCATTGCTGGTACCCGGTCTGGGACAGATATACAACCACGAACTCTGGAAACTGCCCGTGTACTGGGGAGGCATGATAGCCTCGGCCCATTACTACTTCGAATACAAGCAGTACTTCGAGAGATTCAGAAGCATATACAATGATGCGACCAATCCCGAAGTCCATTACGACGGACCCATATCCGCCGAATCGGCGCTTTATTTCAAGAACCTCTACAGACGCTACCGCGATTACGCCGTTCTTGCATTTTTCGGAGTTTACCTGCTTCAGGCAATCGACGCCAACGTCTTTGCATATATGCACAACTTCGAGGTGACCGAAGACCTCACGATGGACATCTCCCCTGCCATCATCGCGCCCGCAAACCAGTATGCATTCTCCGGTTCTCAGGCTCCCGCCCTGGGTCTTGGCCTGCGCTTCACTTTCTGAGAATCGAAATTCCACTGCAGCCTCAATTCCGTAACGTCATCCCTGCCTTCCGACCACGGATACCGTACGGCCGCGACCCTGCAGGAAAGGCCGCGATATGATGCGTACGCAGCCAGGGAAAATCCCCTGCCATACCTTGCAGGGACATTGAAGGCCCCCGGAACATCCCTCTCATAGACATATATCCTGTCATTCCAGTCATCCACCTTGAAAATGGATGCGCGAACAAAAAGCGTGAAAGAATTCCTGTACCCTAACTCCGCATAGGCGTGATAGGAAATCCCGGAACAATTCACGACATCGGAGCGGATATGGGATACAAAACCGCAATACCCGGCGGAAACTTCCGTGCGGCACTCGAGCCTCAAGGGGCATTTGTCCTGCGGACGGTATCTGGCAACGGCCTTGATATATGGAGAGAAGCTCAATTCTCCGAATTTGAATTCCGGATTGAAGACAAGGCTTGATTTCAGGGAAGATTTCTCCTTGTACCTGTTGTCGGAAACATCCATTGTCAGTTCAAGCTTACCGTGCTTCCATCCGGCGGAAAAGCCCGTTTCCCCGCGTGGGGAGGAAAAGGTTTTCAGGGGCGATGAAAACTCATTGCTGAAATCATACGGGTAGCATCTGAGCGCAAACGTCAAAGAACGCCTGTATCCGGCATTCCAGCAGCCTCCGGCAACTGCGGCAGGCATCAGCGAGCGCAAATCCAGGGCCGCCTCTGCGAAAAGGGTTGCCTTTCCGATGGTGGACACGGCATCGACTCCGGCGCAGAGAGACGTGCCCGAAGAAAGAAAGGTCAGCCCGAAGGTGGAACGGTTGGAAGAATATGACAGCGCACCCACGGCACAGCCGCCCACGTCATACGATGCGGAAATCACCAACCTTCCGGGAGCATAGCTGACGGCAAGGCCGCGCATATGGGAGCCGGGAGAGAAGGAATTGCAGGGGGTTATTCCATAAGGGGTGCGCCTGATGGACTCGGGGGATCCGACACCGGACAGGGAGAACCCGTTCCACAGCACAAGGCCCTGGCCGAATCTCGCATAGTAGTCGCCTGCAATGATGGAAAGAGGCGACCTGCGCGGTGAAAGATTCAGTGAGAATCCGCAAAGAGAAGCCCCGGAAACGGACAAGGACGCATCCAGAATATCGGAATATGAAGCGTTCAACTTGCAGGAAGGGGAAAAACCGGAGTCCTTCACCTGAGCCCTGACAAGTCCGTCGACGGAAAAGCCTCTTCTGCCGGGAGGGCCGGACAGGGATGCTCCATCCAAAGTCACGAAAGGCCTGAGCGCCTCCACGAATTCCATACCGAAACCATCCAGGGATGCAAGTTCAGTATATGAGCAGATGTCGCCGCCTGACGACCTTGCATCAAGCAGCACGGCAATCTGATAGGGGCTCAGCAACCCGCTGGATTCCAGTTTGGAGCGGGACGACGAATTCAGATCGAGCGGACGGGAGGCCAGGGAGGAATATCTTTCCATCTCGGCGGCCGAAAGTTCCTCTTCGGAAGATGCACCGGAAAGTGAGAGTGCGCCGCGCAGCCATCCGCCCGAAGAAACGGCAAGGCACAGCATAAACAGAAATGCTTTCATAGTTAGTCAGGTTTATGCCTGCAAGTTAGCAATAAAATGATTATATTTGTGCCCTTGACAGGAAATCTTCTATGGACAAAATAATCCTTCACGGAAAAGAATTCGTACCGTTCATCAGATATGATGAACTTTCATCAAAAATCGATGCGGTAGCAAAGCGCATCAGCGATGATTACAAGGATTCTGAAGACGTGCCGGTGCTTCTTTGCATTCTGAACGGAAGCATAATGTTCGCATCGGAACTTATGAAGCGTCTCGAATTCCCCCTCGAACTGGTCTCGATGAAACTTTCATCATACTGCGGGACCGAAAGCACCGGAAAAGTCAAAAGGGTGATGGGGCCCACCACCTCCCTCGAAGGCAGGAGAGTGATCATCTGCGAGGACATCGTGGACACGGGAAACACAATGGTCACTCTTCGCGACTACCTCGAAAACGAACAGAAAGTGAAGGATTTCCGCGTATGCACCCTGCTCTGCAAACCGGAAATGTACCACAAGGACGTTCCTCTGGACTATATCGCAATTAATATTCCCAACCGTTTCATCGTAGGCTTCGGTCTGGATTACGATGAAATCGGCCGTAATCTTAAGGACATTTACGTATTGAACCAATGAAATACTTTATCATGTTCGGCCCTCCGGGAGCCGGG
>JAKSJY010000030.1 GCA_024402025.1 Bacteroidales bacterium | reverse complement strand
AGACCGGTCTGCTTGAAGTTGATGACAATGGGCTGCACTCCTTCTGCGGAGATTGTAAGAGTGAAGGTACGGATGTCTTTCTCGTTGAAAGGCATAACGGAAACCTTTACCTTGCCTTCGCCGGCCTCGCCGGAAGTTGCTCCGGAGAATGTGGCAACGTCGCCGGAGCAGTCGAGTTTGGCTTCCCAGGCTACGTTGGATGTGAAGTTGATGGTGTAGATGTCACCGTCCTGTCCGACGATGAACTCGGTCTCTCCGGAATATGTGAGTTCCGGATCGGGTGCCGGTTTGGTGCAGGCCGCGATTGCGAAAACGCCTGCGAGCACGGCAATGATTGCTTTTTTCATAAATGAGTGTTATTTGGTTATTGTATGTATACGCAACTTCCGACCGCACGCTCCTTGCCGTCGGACGGTTTGAGGACCTCCTTGCCGTTGACAAGCATAAGTGTGGAGCCGCCGCCGTCGAGGTTGAGCGCATCGGTGCAGCCGTAGGCCTGGAGGATGCGTGCAACTTCCATCGTCGTGAATCCGGGCACTGAAGGAGTCATATTGCGGCCCTCGCACACGAAGAGCACAAGGTGCTTTCCCGCGGTGAGACCGATGGCGGTACGCGGATGGCGGGAATCGCACATTATGCCGCTGGGCCCGTCGAAGAGTTCCTGCGGATAGGTGTTCTTGATCTTGCCTTCCTTGATAAGTACAGGACCGCCACCGATGCCGTTCTTCGCTTCGAAAACGCGTCCTGCGACGGGGAAGGTCGCGTCGGGCACCTGAAGGGGAGCCGAGCTCCAGGAGTTGGCGGCAGGGGAATCATATATATAGTGGTGGTCCTTGTCCTTGAAGAAGGTCCACGCAACTTCATAACTCCCGTCCGCGTGCTCGAGGAAGACGCCCCTGGTCGGGTAGTACATCTTGACCCAGTCCTGGGAAGCGTAGTTGATGTTCGGGGAGAGAAGTACGGAATTGCTCACCTCGAGGCTGGAGGAATAGTTCTTCCCGCCCGACGAGTAGAAGAAGCCTGCGTTGATGACGATGCAGGGATTGCCCTTGGAGTTGTAAATCTGGAGAGGGGTCTGGAGAGGGTCGGAGCATCCGTTGAGGTCGGGAGCATCGAGGCCCCAGACCGAAAAGCCTTTCTTCGAAAGGTCGATGTCGGCTATGTATGCTATGGCCTTCTGCCCTTCCAGCTCTTCGGCATAATACAGTTTCACATAGGAAGGGAGAGCCCCGAACTTGGTGCTGACCTCGGACCAGGCAGTCTCTTCGGGATCTTCGATCCATTTTGTGTACCTGCTGTCCGTTCCGCTGCTTTTCTGGCATCCTGATATAAGGAGAGAGGGAAGCAGGATAAAAACAATTAAATTTTTCTTCATAATGCGCACAAATATAAACAAAATCCGAAAATAAAGGTTAAATTTGTGGACTTACAGTACACTTGATTTTTAAAATATTTAACAATCAACCATAAATTTTTATGAAAAAATCTCTAACGTTGCTTTTACTGGCGATCAGTATGCTTGCAACCGCCTTCCAGGCCGGAGCGCAGACGCTTACTGTCAAAGGTAAGGTAGTTGATGCGACCGGAGTCGGAATTCCCGGCGCATCAGTTATCATTCAGGGAACTCAGACAGGTGTCATTACGGAGATAGACGGCTCTTACGTCATCTCCGCGAAAGGCACGGATGCGCTCGAGTACTCTTTTATAGGAATGAAGACCGAAGTGGTGAAAGTCAACAACCGCACCACTGTCAATGTTACCCTCGTGGATGACGTTACGGCTCTCAACGAGGTTGTAGTCGTAGGTTTCGGTACCCAGCAGAAGATGACCGTGACGAACGCGGTCTCCACGATGAAGGGCGCCGAACTTATGAAAGCGCCTGCAATGGGTGTGAACAACCTTCTGGGTACGCGCGTTGCGGGCGTGGTTTCCCTCCAGCAGAGCGGCCAGCCGGGCTACGATGAGGCATCGCTGCTCGTCCGCGGCCAGAGTGCAGTCTGCATCGTGGACGGTATTCCCCGTTCCATCAATGAAATCGAACCCAACGAAATCGAAAGCATCTCCATCCTCAAGGATGCGACCTCCGCTTCCGTCTACGGACTCAACGCCAATGCCGTCATCCTCGTCACCACTAAGAAAGGAGACTCCCAGAAGACGCGCATCTCCTACAGCGGAGAATTCGGTGTGAGTCAGAACACTGACGTCATCAGGATGATGAACGCCCCCGAATATGCATTCTGGTACAACAAGGCTACCGAACTCGACGCCGAGGCCAACGGAGTGGGCTACACGCCTATCTTCACCGCCCAGAACGTCAAGGATATGCTTGCAGGCGAGAACGGATGGGGCAACACCGACTGGTACTCCGAGACCTTCGGCACCGGTACCACGGTCCACCACAACGTCTCCGCGACCGGTGGCAGCGACCGCGTGAAATTCTTCTCCTCCATCGGTTACTACAACCAGGTGGGTAACGTGAAGAACTTCTCCTTCCAGCGTTACAACCTCCGTTCCAACGTCGATGCGAAGATTACCGACAATCTCACCTTCGAGATGGGAATCTCGGGCCGTATCGAAATGCGCGAGCGCCCCGGATACTCCGCAGACCCCAATGACTGGAACAACATCCCCCAGCAGGCGGTCCGCGCACTTCCTTTCGCTCCCAAGACCTACGAGAGGGACGGTGTCGTATATCCTGTCAGCACAAGGACCAACTCCTCATACGTCAATCCTTTCGCGGGCTCGGAACTTACCGGCTACTATAAGGTACGCAACACCTATATCCAGAGCAACATGGCCCTCAACTATGACGTTCCTTTCATCAAGGGGCTCAAACTCAAGGCTATGGGCGCCTTCGATATGATGTATCAGACCGGAACACAGCTCTCAACTCCCTATATGACGGCAGTCGCCAACGTTCCCGTCGCCGGGACAGAGTCTCTCGGCTACGTGGTCACCAACGACGCGCGCGGCACGAACACCACCCTCACCGAAGGTGCGGCATACAGCTACACCATCACAGGGCAGGCATCTGCCAATTATGAGCGCAGATTCGGAAACAACGGCGTAAAGGCCCTACTCCTTGCCGAAATCAGGGAAGACAAGTCCAAGGCGTTCGGCGCCACCGGTTACGGACTTGATTTCCTCCAGATGGCGGAACTCAACTATATCCAGAACAAGACCGGAGACGGTTCCGAGAAGATGCCCGCAGTATCCGGATACAGCGGAAACTCCAGGGTTGCCGGTTTCGTTGGCCGTGTCAACTATGACTATGACGAGAAATATCTCCTCGAGGCCTCCGTACGTTATGACGGTTCATACGTATTCGGCGGCAAGAGAGGTGCCCGTTGGGTGACCCTTCCCGGCGTATCCGCAGGTTGGCGCATCCATAAGGAAGACTGGTTCAACGTTCCCGCCATCGACGAGCTCAAGCTTCGCGGAAGTATCGGTCTCACCGCAAACTCCAACATTGCGGCATACCAGTATATGAACCTTATGCAGCTTTCAAAGAACCAGGTTGTGTTCGGAGGCAATGCTGCAAGTATGGTTTACTCCTCGACGCTCGGAAATCCCGACCTTACCTGGGCAAAGGTTCTCAACTATGACCTCGGACTCGACTTCAACGCCTGGAACGGACTTCTCGGCGCTGAAATCGACGTTTACTACAAGTACGAATATGACATCCTCTCAAGCGTGACAGGCTCCTATGCTCCTTCACGCGGAGGCTATTATCCTTCATACGGAAACGAGAACAAGAAGGACTATACAGGATTCGATCTCACCCTGCACCACAACAACTACATCGGTGATTTCAACTACGGCGCCAAACTTGTCCTCTCCTATGCGAGGAGGCGCTGGCTCTACTATGCCGGCGACGCCGCCAACACTCCCGACTACCTGAAACTCACCGGAAAGGAAGTGGGTGTCCAGAAGGGTTATGTCGATATGGGTCTCTTCAAGGACTGGGAAGACGTGGAGAATTCCGCGACCGTTCCCGGCTACAGGGTTGGCCCCGGATATATCAAGTACAAGGACCTCAACGGAGACGGAAAGATCACATACGATCAGGATATGGCATACGTAGGACTCAATGCATATCCGAAGATCCAGGGATCGCTGAACATCTTCGCCGCCTGGAAGGGATTCGACATCGATATGCTCTGGCAGGGTGCCGCAGGACGTAGCGTTTCCCTCACCGGAACTTATACGGCCACGGGTTCGGAAGGCATTATGGACAACACCTTCCTCACCAAGGCCTTCTATCACGGAGGAAACTCCCCTCTGTTCCTTCTCGAGAACTCCTGGCTTCCCGATAACCCCAACGGAGAGTTCCCCCGTCCTTCCATCAACTACCTCTCGAACAACAACGGTTTCTCTTCGACATTCTGGTTCCGCGACGGAAGCTATCTCCGTCTGAAGACTCTCCAGATAGGTTACACCTTCCCTCAGAAGTGGATGTCCAGAGCCAAGATCACAATGCTCCGCATCTATGTACAGGGATCCAACCTTCTCACCTTCTCGGAACTTACGAAATATCATATCGATCCCGAGCAGCCTGGAGTCAACAACGGATACTATCCCCAGCAGAAGACATTCCAGTTCGGTATCAAGTTAACCTTATAACGGATAAGAGCAATGAAAAATATAATCATAAAGGTTGTACTTGCACTCGGCGCCCTCCTGTCACTGGCATCCTGTGACAAGTGGCTCGGAGAAACAGTTTCAACTTCAAACCTGACAGATCAGGTAATATGGGAGGATGCAGGAAGCGTGGATCTCTATATCAACGGTTTCTACACCTACCTCTACAAGTACGGCACTTTCGGAACCACGCAGTTCCAGGGCAGCCTTACAGAGAGCCTTACCGACACCTTCAAGTACGGTTCGATGGCTCTCGGCGCAAAGGCGGGCCACCCCAACGAGTATGTCTGCCATCCTGAGGACGTTACCGCTGACGGCGGCGGACTCTACGGCATCTGGGGCACAGGCTACGAAAATGTACGCCGAATCAACGAATTCATCCAGACCCTCCACACCTATTCCAAGTTCTCCGATGAGCAGAACACTCTCTGGGAGGCTCAGGCAAGGTTCTTCCGTGCATTCGTGTATTTCCAGCTCGCAAAGCGCCATCCCAAGGGAATCATTCTCTACACGGACCTCAATATGACCAATGACAAGGCACGCAGCAGCGCCGAGGATATGTGGAACCTCATCGCTTCCGATCTCGACTACGCTGCCGAGAACCTTCCCGAGGACTGGAACACTGCCAACAAGGGCCGTGTGACAAAATATGCGGCTCTCGCTTTCAAATCCCGCGTGATGCTTTACGCCGAGCGCTGGCAGGATGCATACGATGCTGCAAAAGCGGTTGTCGATTGCGGTAAATACGGTCTTATGCCTACATATCCCGAGGCATTCAAGGGCAACAACAAGGAAGCCATCCTCGAGTTCCGCTTCGCGGTGAACGGTCCCAACCACCAGTTCGATCAGGACAACGTTCCCCTTTGCGACGGTTACGATTACGGCGGACTCGGAACCCCGACCCAGGAAATGGTCGAGACATACGAAAAGGCTGACGGAACGGATTTCGACTGGAGCGGCTATCACGACGGGACCATCAAGACCCGTCCTGACTACGAAAGTCTCGAGCCCCGTTTCAAGGCAACCGTCATCTATCCCGGATGCACCTGGAAGGGCCACGTTATGGAGAACTGCGTAGATGGTGCCTACGGAAGCTTCGTGGAATACGGCTCGATGCCTTACACCTATGGTATGACTACTACAGGTTACTTCCTCCGCAAGATGGTCGATGAGAATCACGTAGATCTCAAGGGTGTTCGGAGCACCACCCCCTGGATCGAGATCCGCTACGCCGAAGTTCTTCTCAACCTCTCCGAGGCTGCATTCAGACTCAATCTCCAGGCAGGCGAGTACCGCAAGTATATGAATGAGGTCCGCGCGAGGGTCAACCTCCCCGAAAAGAATTCCGCTTCCGACCAGTGGTTCGAGGACTACCGCCGCGAGCGCAAGGTCGAGCTCTCCTACGAAGGACATCTCTTCTGGGATATGCGCCGCTGGAAACTCGCACATATCGAGTATTCGAACTACAGGGTTCACGGATTCAAGATCGACAAGGGCGTTTACGAATATATCCCCTGCGATTTCTCTGACCGCAGTTTCCTCCAGAAGCTTTACTGTCTCCCCATCCCTGTGGAAGAGAGGGTGAACAACAAGCTTATTGAACAATACGATGAATGGAAGTAATATGAAAAAGATATTTTCTGCAATTGCTGTGCTGGCGGCGCTTCTCGTAGCCGACTGCTGCCAGAAACCCGCCGACATCAAGCCGTCGGTGGCCAAGAACGGCATCAACAGTTTTGTTGCCAGCTTCCCGGACGATGACCGCGAGGAAAATGCGTTCTACGGGGAGATCGATTACGAAAACCACACTATCGTGGTGGTGGTGCCTTACACCTATCCTGCAAATTCCGAGTTCCACAATACAAAGGCAAAACTCACCAGGATGAGAGTTGAGGCAGGACTTGATGACAATGTCATCATCGATCCGCCCCTCCTCTATATGGATCTCACGGAGCCCAACTACTTCAACCTTACCGACCAGCTCGGCAAGACGGTACAGTACACCGTTACCGGTGAAATCCGCAAGAGCGCGGACTGCTCCTTCACTGATTTCACGATTCCCGAACTCGGACTCGTGTCCATCATCGACGTGGAGAACAACAAGATAGCCGTCCTTACCCAGGATGCTGTCGGATCGGCGCTTGCAAAATACGCCCTCGCTTTCGGAGCAACGGTTTCCCCCGATCCCGCAACGACTGCCCTGAACTATGACCAGAACGTGAAGCTCACGGTCACCGCCCAGGACGGAACCACGCAGAAGATATATTCCGTAGTGAAGGAAGTTCCCACCAAGCGTCAGATTGCGATGAGGGAAGGCAGCGGAGCCGTTCTGTGGCAGAAGAAACTTCCCGACTTGGGAATCACCACGAAGAATATGACCAATAGTATCGCCGCCCTTTCCGACTATCTCGTTGTCAACACCCGCGGCGAAGATCTCCTTGTGCTCAACCGCAAGACGGGCGAGAAGGTGAAGACCATCGTTCCTCCTATGAAGGGCGGTACGGACAACTTCTGCATCACTTCCGACGATGCGGACAACATCCTTCTGTGCAACCTCACCCCCAACAGCGGCAATGTCCTCAAGGTTTACCGCGCGCACGGAGTCGACGGCACATTCGAGCCTTACATCACCTATGACGGAGGCGGAATCGCTATGGGACGCCGCATATCCGTTTACGGCAACCTTGATTCGAGGGCCGTCATCACTGCTCCCATCTACGGCGAGACCACCAACAGGTTCCTGCGCTGGAGTGTTGTCGACGGTGTTCTCAACCCCACCCCTGAGATTGTGAGCGTCGCCGATCCCGGAATCACCACCTGGGGCACCAACAGTGACGTTATGATGCGCGGTTTCACCGCCAACAGCGACTATCTGGTTTCCTGCTATGCGGAACCCCGCTGCCACCTGTGGATCGACGGAACCAACAATAAGTTCCGCAGCGTTTCCGATTATCCTGGAAACCCGAACTGGGTTCCCAATGCGGTTGATTACGTAACGTTCAACAACAACCCTTACGCCGTATTCAACTCGATCAACTCGTTCACCTGGGGCTCGGACGACATCATCTATCTGTATGACGCTTCCGCGAACAATCTCGCGGACATCATATGGAAGTGCGACCACGGCACTTACGGTTCGATGGCGGTATCCGGTACTCCGAATGCCAACTACGGCGGAGACGTTGCACTGAGAGTCAGTGACGACGGATTCTTTATGTATCTGTACTTCATGTTCTGCGACGGATATGTAGTATGCGTTCAGTTTGACTGTATCCAGAAATAATGAAATTAAGATATTTGATTGCCGCTGTTCTGTGTGCGGGACTTTCCTTGTCCTGCACACCGGACAGCACATACAAGACTCCCGGCTGGGACCTCGGCGGCGGCGATGATGGCGGCGGCGAACAGGGTGGCGGCGAACAGGGTGGCGAAGTCAAGGAAAAGTCTTTTTTCCTGTGGATCGACGCCGCGGCCAACTTCAATGACTTCGCGAACTCCGAGGCGAACATCGTCCGCGACCTCACCCTTGCCGCTGACGCCGGATTTACTGATGTCGTAGTGGACGTCCGTCCTACGAGCGGTAATGTCCTGTTCAAGTCCAAACGCGGCACTGAACTCAAGTGGGTCGGCGCCTGGGTGGGCGGCAACTATATCAAGGTGGAGCGGAGTGCGACTTTCGACTACCTCGAGACCTTTATCCGCGAAGGCCACAAACTCGGACTCAAGGTACACGCCGCCGTCAATACGATGGTGGGCGGCAACACCTCCGGCCTGGGCAAGAACGGACTGCTTTTCGACGATCCGTCGAAAAAGGGCTGGGCTTCGACGCACAACAAGACCTCCGGGCTCATCAACGCGATGGACGCGGGGAACGAGACCACCAAGTTCCTCAACCCCGCGAACGCCGAGGTGCAGGAATACCTGATTTCTCTCCTGAAGGACCTTGCCGCATACAAGGACCTGGATGGTATTTTCCTTGACCGCTGCCGTTATACGGGCTTGGATTCGGACTTTTCCGAAGACTCCCGTGCGCAGTTCGCAAAGTATATGGGGCTGAGCACCATCGTCAACTGGCCGGAAGACGTTATCCAGAAGGGTGCGGACTACAACACCGTGAATGCGGCCGGATGGAAGGAACCCAAATACTACAAGAAATGGCTGGAGTGGAGGGCCAAGGTCATCCACGATTTCATCGAGAAGGCTTCCAATGCGGTGCACTCCGTCAACAAGGACGTCAAGTTCGGCGTTTATGTCGGCGGATGGTATTCCCAGTATTATGACGTAGGCGTCAACTGGGCTTCCCCTGATTACGCATCGCACAATTTCTTCCCCAAGTGGGCCAATTCGGAGTACCACAAATACGGATATGCGGACCATTGCGACCATATGCTCATCGGAGCATACGCAAGCCCGGGTGCCGTTTACGGCACCGGCGAATGGACCATGCAGGGTTTCTGCCAGTTGGCAAAATCCAAAATCGGCAAGGCCTGCCCCGTTGTGGCGGGCGGTCCCGACGTCGGCAACTGGGATTCTGAAAACCGCTACGGCGACACCGACTACCGCAATGCCGTTACGAATTCGGTAAAGGCTTGCGCGGATGCCTGTGACGGTTATTTCTGCTTCGATATGATTCACCTCAAGATGTACAATTACTGGCCTGAGGTCAAGGAAGGCATCAAGAGGGCGAAGGAAAGCGAAAAATGAAAATCATATTAGTGGCAGCGCTCATTGCGCTGGTCAATCCTTTCATCGGCTCCGGTGGACACGGTCACGTGTTTGTCGGGGCCGATGTGCCGCACGGAATGGTGCACGCCGGTCCGATGAACACCACGCAGGGATGGGACTGGTGCTCGGGATACAATGCGGGGGACAGCACGCTGGCCGGATATGCGCAGACGCGCCTCGGTGGGACAGGGATTGCCGACTATGGTGACTTCGTCATTCTTCCGCAGACGTCAAGGGATACCTGCAGCCTCGAGTATATTTCCGCCGGGTCGATGACGGCAAGGCCGGGATACTGCGAGCTGGTCCAGAGCCCCAGCGGCATCCGTACCCGGATCACGGCTTCCGCACGAACGGCAGAGTATGTTTTCGAATATCCGAAGGGAAGCGAGGCCTTCCTGAAAATCGATCTGACCCGCGGGGCGAAATCCCTGATGTTCCGCAAAGGATTCAAGCAGGGGAGTTTCGAGCAGTTGTCGGAAATGAGTTTCAGGCTTTACCGCAAGACTGACCTCTGGACTTTCAACAGGGAGATATGGGGACTTATGAAGTTCTCCCGTCCGGTGCTGTCCGTCGAGACGGACGGGGAGACTTACGCCGTTCTCGGCTTCGGGAAAATCAGGAAACTCGACCTCTCGTTTGCAATATCGCAGCAGGGCGCCGGAGGCCTCGAGGGGAATCTCGCAGAGGCCGGAAATTTCAAACAGACCCTCAAGTCCGCGGAATCCTGGTGGGCGGAAGAACTTTCATCGATAGTCTTCAATGGAATTTCCCCCGAGGTGGACACGATATTCCAGACTGCCCTATACCACACTATGGTCTCTCCGCAGTTGTACTCCGACGCGTCCCAACCTGATGAATACACGGTGTTTTCGCTTTGGGATACTTACAGGGCCGTCCATCCTCTGTTCAATATCACAGACTGGAGGGCGGGGGCGTATGTCAATTCCCTGCTGGACATCTACGACCGTACGGGGTTGCTGCCCGTATGGCCTCTTGCAGGAGAGGATACATATTGTATGGTCGGAGTCCACAGCATTACCGTAATGGTGGACGCGGCCCTGAAGGGGATAGAAGGCGTGGATCCGCAGCGGGTGCTGGATGCCTGCAAGAAGATGACGGAGCAGCCGGTTTACGGAATGGGCCTTTGGGACAGTTACGGATACCTTCCCGCAGACAAGGTCAACTATTCCGTGAGCGTGGAGCTTGAATATTGCATCAACGCCCAGGCAATAGCTTCGCTGGCCTTCGAACTGGGAGACTGGGATGCGGCTTACGACTACACCCGGCGTGCCTCAAGATATGCAAGGCATTTCGATCCGGAGACCGGTTTCATGCGCGCCGTTCTTTCGGACGGAAGTTTCCGCGTACCGTTCGACCCCTCGTTCAGCCTCCACGACGAGGCGGACTATGTCGAGGGCAATGCCTGGCAGTACACTTTCCTTGTTCCGCAGGACGTGGATGCCCTGGCGGAACTTTTCGGCGGCCCCCAGGCTCTCGAATCCAAACTGGACGACCTTTTCAGCGCATCGTCAGCCCTCAACGAGGGGGCATCCGCCGACATCACGGGGATGGTGGGGCAGTACGCGCACGGCAACGAGCCTAGCCACCACATCGCCTACCTCTACACCTTGCTGGGCAAGCCGCACAAGACCGCCCGGATGGTCAGAAGGCTGTGCGGCGAATTCTACTCCACGTCCGCTTATGGTCTCGCAGGCAACGAGGATTGCGGTCAGATGTCGGCGTGGTATGTATTCTCAGCCCTTGGATTCTATCCCGTGAATCCCGTTTCCGGCGAATTCGTCTTCGGCTCGCCGCTCTGCCACGATGCCGTCATCCACACTTCTGCCGGGAAGGATTTCCTGATTCACGTGCGCAACAACAGCAAAGACAACATTTACATCCAGAGGATAACCCTCAACGGAGAGGAGCTCCGCGAACGTTCCATCTATCACGACCAGATAATGGAAGGCGGAGACCTTGTCATAGAGATGGGACCTTATCCCCAAATATGGTATTAGGACATGCTGAAAAAAATCGGACTTTCAGTTGCAATGGCCCTGGCCTCCCTTGCCGGAGCCTATGCGGCCATTCCCCTCAAGGGCAGGGTTGTGGATTCCAACGGGGACCCGCTGCCTGCCGTGGTGGTTCTCGAAGAGTCGGTGCCCTCGAACGGCTCTCTGACGGACGAGAACGGAAATTTCTCGATAGAGGTATCCTCGCAGGATGCCGAACTCATCTTTTCGATGATGGGCTATCTCGAACTCAGGGAGCCCGTCGGGGCACGCAGGACCTTCAACGTGACGCTCAAGGACGACACGACGCTGCTCGACGAAGTGGTCGTTGTCGGCTACGGAGTGCAGAAAAAAGGTTCGCTGACCGCATCGATTGCGAGCATCAATACTGAAAAACTCGCCGCCGCCCCGACGGACAACGTCTCCACGATGCTGGGTGGAAAACTGCCCGGATTGGTGAGCCGTCAGACTTCGGGCCTTCCGGGCGAGAACGATTCCCAAATCTATATCCGCGGTATCAGCACCACCGGCAGCAGCACGCCGCTTGTGCTCGTGGACGGCGTCGAGCGCGACTTCTCCAACCTCGACCCTTCCGAAATCGCTGACATCACCATCCTCAAGGATGCTGCATCCGCAGCGGTGTACGGTGTCAAGGGCGCGAACGGCGTCATTCTCGTCACCACCCGTCGCGGCGACGTCGCCCGTACCAGCGTGACCTACAACGGTGCACTCTCCATCAGCACCAACGCAGACATGCTGCAGCTCCTGGACGGTGTCGAATACGCACGCTGGCACAATCTTGCCAAGACTCTCGACGGCCTCGTGCCCGACTACTCCGACGAGCAGATAGGGCATATCGCCGCCAACGACGACCCTCAGGGAATCCTGGGCAGCACGGATTATCTCGGACTCATTTTCAAGAAGGCCGCTATAGGCCACAACCACAACGTCACCCTCACCGGCGGCTCGAAGAACGTACGCTACTTCATCGGCGGCAGCGTCCTCAACCAGGACGGTATCATCGACAACGTATGGTTCAAGCGCTACAACCTCCGTTCCAATATCGACGTGAACCTTACCGACAACCTTACCGTCAAACTTGACGTCTCCGGACGTCTGGAGGACAGGCACCAGAGCGGAGTAAGCGCCGGCGCGTCCGACCCGACGGCCTCGCTGGACAACGGCGGCGCCGAGTACGGATACAAGAACGTTGTCTTCTATGCCATCACCGCCCGCCCGACGACTCGCCCTATGACTCCCGAAGGGCAGTACATAGGCTACCAGAACCCTCTGGTGGCACGCGACTGCTCGGGATTCCAGCAGAAGGACAATTCGTACGTACAGACCTCGCTCACTCTCGAGTACAGGGTGCCTTTCGTAAAGGGACTGACGCTCAAGGCTATGGGAAGCTATGATTTCCAGAACACGCTCATCAAGAAGATGATGCTCCCCTGCGATCAGGTGACTCCCCAGTATTCCAGCCTTTCGAGCATGCTGACCCTGACGCCCGGCAACAGCCCGCATCTTCCTTCGGGAGTGAACAATCTTACGGAATCGCACCAGCTGTTCACCCGTTACACATTCACTGCGCAGGCGAACTATTCCGGCTCCAGGGGACTCCACGACTACGGGGCCGACCTTGTCTGGGAGCAGAGCGGCACGACAAGCAGATATTTTGCCGCCGGAAAGCAGAACTTCGCAATCACGGAGATTCCCGACTTGAACTTCTCGACCGAGGTCGCGCCGAACTCCGTGGCAGGCAACCACGCGAACACCGGCCGCCAGGGCCTGCTGGCAAGAGGAAACTACACTTATGACAACAAGTACATAGTCAGCGCGTCCGTGCGAATGGACTGGTCCGCGAAATTCGCTCCCGCCAGGAGGCTTGGAATATTCCCGGCCGTGTCGCTGGGATGGCGCATATCGGGAGAAGACTTCATGGCCCCCGCAAGGGACGTGATTTCAGATTTGAAACTCCGTGCGTCCTGGGGCGTGCTCGGCAACGACTCCATTTCGGATTTCCTCTATATCCAGGGAGTCTCCCTCTCGACGACGCCCGTTGCTACCCTCAACGGCAAACCCGTGCAGGGAATCTCCACGACTTCGATTCCCAATGCCGGCATAACCTGGGAGACCACCACCACCTGGAACGCCGGTATTGACGCGACCCTCTGGGAGGGACTTCTTTCCATTGAGGCCGACGCCTTCTACAAGCTTACCTCCGGCATCCTCCAGAGCCAGGCGGGCCAGAATCCCCCGAGCATCGGCTCCAATTTCGCCGCCATCGTCAACTCCGGCCGGGTCGACGTGCGCGGTTTCGAGCTCCAGATAGGCCACGCCAACCGGATTGGCGATTTCAGCTATTCCGTAGCGGGAAATATGTCGTATGCGAAAAACAAATACCTGAGCATCAACGATTCCGACAACATCCCGGCCTACCAGAGCAAGCTCGGCCGCAGCATAGGCGAGGTCCTCGGATATGTTTCCGACGGCCTTTACCGGAGCGAGGAGGACATCGCCTCCAGCCCCAAGACCAGCAGCGGAGTGCGCGTCGGTGACATCAAGTACAAGGACCTCAACGGCGACGGGAAAATCAGCAGCGAAGACCGCACCTGGATAGCGGGGGCGCAGATTCCCGAAATAATGTTCGGTTTGAATTTCGATGCGTCCTGGAGGGGGTTTGATATAGCCCTCTTCTTCCAGGGAGCCGCAAATTCCGACATCATGCTCTGCGGGACCTATTCCGCACTGGGCTTCTCGGACGGCACGTATTATACGCAGACGTTCAAGTGGGGCTCCAATCCTCCGAGGTATCTCGTCGAAGGCAGCTGGACTCCGGACCACACGGATGCGCAGTATCCCAGACTCAGCACGCAGTCGAGCTCGAACAACGTGGTGCCTTCGGATTTCTGGAGGAGGGATGCAAGCTATCTCAGGCTCAAGAATGCCCAGATAGGGTACACGCTTCCGAAGAAGGTGACACGCAAGTTCTATGTCGAGAATCTCAGGGTGTATGCAAGCGGGTCCAACCTCTTCACCCTGTCCGCTCTCAGCGCACTTGGCATCGATCCCGAGGCCCCGAGCGTCAACAACGGCTACTACCCCCAGCAGAGGGTGTTCAATATTGGTGTAAGCATAACGTTCTAGTGCCCTATGAAAAAACTTGTTCTTTTTATCTCAATGGCAGCAGGGCTGAGTGCCTGCTCTTCGGTGGACCTGGAACCTACCAACCAGTATGACATTTCCTTCGCATTCAAGTCCGTCGGGAATGCGGAGCTTTATCTCAACCATCTCTATCAGGTGGACCGCATTTTCAGCCCCTTCGGCTCCTGTGCCCTCGGCGGCTCGAACGCGAATCTCTCCGACGGACTTACCGAAACGCTCAAGTACGGCGGCATTGTCGCCGGTGTCGGGGACTGCAACCTGATCATGACCGTTGACGGCCAGCAGAGTGTGCAGCAGAACTACTTCGACTGTTGGACCACCGGCTACGGCTGGGTGCGCCGCCTCAACGAGTTCATCGCCGGAGTGGACGACTACGGCAATTTCTCCAAGCACGACGGTGCCCGCCTCAAGGCCGAGGCGCAGTTCCTGCGCGCCGAAGTGGAATTCTATATGATGCGCAGCCACGCTTCCGCGAAGGATGACCTTGGCATCATACTCTACCATTCCATCGACAAGATGGCGGTCGAGACCAAGAACACTGCCCGCAGCAGCGTCAGTGAATGCTGGGATGCAATCGCCGAAGATCTGAGATGGGCCGTAGAGTTCCTTCCCGAGCCCGCGGAGGCTCGCGGACGCCTGCACAAGTACGCCGCCCAGGCGCTGATGGCCCGTGCAATGCTGTACGCAGGACGCTATGAGCCTGCCCGGAAGGCTGCCGAGGCGGTTCGTGACAGCAAACTTTACGGGTACCTCGACAATTATGCCGATGTGTTCAAGACCGTGGACAACAGGGAAGTGATCTGGGGCAGCGCCTTCACTTCCGGAGTCCAGACCCATTCCTTCGACTCGAAGTATTCGATGCCGGGGGATTACTGCACTTCCGGGGGCAAGGGAGGCGGATATGCAGGGCCGACGCAGGAGTTCGTGGATATGTACGACAATGCCGACGGCACGCCTTTCTCCGCTTCGGGGAATGAGAGGTACATTACGTCGGAAAACGTTGCCTCCCGCGACCCGAGGCTTGCGCAGAGCGTGCTCTACAACGGCGCCGTCTGGAAAGGACGCGCAATCGAGTGCTACGAAGGCGGAA
>JAKSJY010000003.1 GCA_024402025.1 Bacteroidales bacterium | reverse complement strand
AAACCCCTCCATCAGACAGGATTCGGGCCATATCCTGCTCGACGAGCCCTCCAAAACCCTTCATCAGACAGAAAACCCGGCGAATCCTGCTCGACGACCCCTTCAACCCCCTCCATCAGACAGAATTCCCGGCGAATCCTGCTCGACGGGATCAATGTCGAAGACGGTTCGGACCTGGAAGGGGCCGGACGGCAGTGTGACCTCATTCTGTTTCCGGCATTCTCTGCGGGCAGTGCGGTTTTGAGAACCGGGTCCCCGGAGCAAGTCTCCGACCCAATTTCAAAACCGCACTGCCCGCAGGTATGCCATCCGGTTCTGCGCTCCGCCGGGAACCTTCGGCTCTCTCGTCCCTCCGGCCCCTTCCAGGCCCTGGCCTCTATGTAACAGGATTGACCCGAAGGACGACCAAAGTAAATAATTCTCAGAGCCTAAACACAGGGTTTTCCCCTGAGCCCCGGGACCCCGGGCAAATAAAGGAAAGGAGCTCTACCCTCACGGGCGGAGCTCCGAAACACAACCAATATTTATATTCTGAAGATATAAATTTTTCGTATGCAAAAATGGGTATTATGGAGAAACAATTCGATTTCTTTTCGTTTAAAATATTTTTATTTTTGTATGAATTTTGATTTACTGAATGAAAAGATTTCTGATTTTATTCATATTTCTTTTACAAACATTGAAATTGTCGGCAGACAACTTCTTTTGTAAAAAGATTGGTATCGAGGACGGACTTTCCCAGTCTTCGGTCACATGTCTCGTTTATGACCGCAGCGGTTCGCTCTGGATAGGCACGCGTTTCGGGCTTAACCAATATAAGAACGGAAGACTCCGGACCTTCTCCGAGGACAATTCGATGCGTATCAGGGGATCCTATACCAATTCCCTTTTCTGCGATTCCCGCGGGGACCTTTGGACATCGACCGACAAGGGCCTGTTCAGATACGACCTTTCTTCGGACAGTTTCGAACAGATAAGCAGTCGTCTTGTGCTCTGTGCGACGCAACGCGGGGACTCCCTGTATTTCGGCGGCGTCGGCGGAATTACCGTTTACAACCTTTCGGAAGAACGCATCGAGGCCGAATTGAACAAGGGGGCAACGGCGGAGGTCGTGGATATTTTCAACTACAGGGACGGTCTGCTGGAAGTGGACGCCAACGGCGAGGTGTATTTCATCCGGGGAGATGACACCGAGCAGTTGTCCATTCCGGAGATTGCGGGGAAAAACGTGAAGGTAGCCGCCATCGACGGAAACATCCTTTACCTCTCGGTGATGAAGCTGGGCCTTGTCGTCTATGATCTTTCCGGTAGCGGCGCGACGGAGGTTTTCCTTTCCGGAAAAGGTGGGATGCCGACGGAGTTCATATTGTCGATGATTATTGTGGACCACGAAGTCTGGCTCGGTACGGATGGAGACGGGATAAAGATATTCTCCCCTTCGGACAACAGCTTTGCCGACGTTGCAAGCCTGGGATATTTCCGCACGGCCGGAGAGGCGCCGCTTTCCATAACCAGCCTGTACAAGGATCCGATGGGGAACATCTGGGTGGGAAGCGTGCGCAACGGCGCGTTCGGACTCAAGCCGACCTCCATCAAGACGATTCCGCTCCTGCGGGACGGATCCGAGAGTGTGGTCATCTCGCTTTTTCATTCTACGGATGGAAAAGTGTACGTGGGGACGGACGGGAACGGGGTGTTCAGGCTCGAACCCGAGAGCGGAAAAGTTTCGGCATACCCCGGTCAGGCCAAGGAAAAGATTGTCTCGATAGGGGACTTCGATGATACGAGGATTATTCTCTTCAGTTATGGCAAGGGATTCTTCCTGATGGACAGACACAGCGGGGAGATGACCCCTTTCCTTCTTGTGGACGAGACGACCACCACCAACGAATGCCTGCAGAGCAATGTCCCCGGAATATATAATCTTGAAGACGGACGCATTCTCATCACAGCATTGAACACCTATATATATGACAAACGTACCGGAGGGTTCGAGAAGTGCGTGAAAAAGACTTTCGGGAGGTATGACGACCTGAAAGTGCTGGGGTCGGCCGGCAACGGAAGAATCTACGCCTATTCCATCTACAGCATTGCGGTGATAGATCTCCGCAGCAAGAAGACGGACTGGATTTTCAGGACCAATCCCCAGACAGGTATCATCAACACGGCGCAACTCTGCAACGGGAACATCCTGTTCGGCACCAATTACGGGCTCTACAAGTTCAACACTTCCGACTTCTCCTGCGAAAAACAGGGTTACAACATGTTCAAGAGGGTCAGCCACATACATTATGCTGTCGGCGGCAATCTGTGGGTCGCTGCCGACAACACGGTGTTCCTCTGCAGAAAGGGGATGGTGGAGATGGTGGGAGAGAACCGCGGAATGCAGAAGAACGAAATCCTGGCGGACAGCTACTTGCCGAACGGCAGTCTGCTTCTGGGAGGCACGGCGGGGCTGGTGGAAATAGAAAACAACTTCCCGTATGACAATACGGAGAACAAGACGGTCGAGTTGCACAGCGTATCCGTGAATGGAGGGAAGATAGACACCCCGTCCGGGAAAATCACGCTGCGTCACAACCAGACAATGCTGGAAGTGGGGGTGAACCTTGCCGGAGCGGACCCGTTCGAGAACGTGATGTACAGGTTTACCGTATCCGGGCGAGGTGGGTTTACGGAAGAGACCTCCTCGGACGGGATAGCGTTGTCGGCCCTGCAGTCGGGAAGGCACAGCGTGGAAGTGTCGTACCTGATGTCGGACTGCAGCTGGAGTACGCCTTCCAACATTCTGGAAATCCGTGTGTTGAGGCCCTGGTACATTTCAACGGTAAGTATGGCGGTTTACTTCATCGTACTGGTGCTGCTCATCGTCCTGGTTTCATCGGTGATCAGCCGCAGGCAGGTACGCAGGATGGAGGCGGAAATGGGCGCCGCCGACAGGACGTTCAGAGAGAATATCCTCAACTACATAGATGCGCACCTGAGTGAGCCGACGCTGAACGTGGAGGTGATTTCAGTGCAGATGGCGATGAGCAGGGCGACCCTTTACAACAAGGTGAAATCATCCTTCGGCAAGGGTGTCGCCGACCTTATCGAGGACAGGAGAATGTCGAAGGCCGAGGAACTGCTGAAGACGACATCCCTCTCGATGCTGGAGATATCCGAAGCGGTCGGTTTCTCGACCTCCGGCTATTTCAGCACCCGTTTCAAGATGAAACATTCGGGGATGACGCCTCTGCGCTACCGGCAGACGAACCGGTAGGGTGTCCTTATTTCAGGAAGAGTTTGAGTGTCCTGGAAAGCTGGTCCGGGCAGCTGGTGGGGTTGCTGCCGCAACGTATGCCCTCGAGACGGCCGATGGCCTCTTCGACTTTCATTCCGGCAACGAGTTTTTCGACGCCCTGGGTGTTTCCCGAGCATCCTCCGGTAAACTTGACGCTCCTGACAACGCCTTTGCTGACAACGACGTCAATCTTTCTCGAGCAGACGTTTGTAGGTTTGACTACAATCTCTCGCGCCCCGTCGGGAAGGGTCTTGTCCTCGAGGACAGTGACTTCGAGACTCTGCTGCTGGGCCGCGGCCTGAGGTTCGGCGGCATATGATCCGGTGCCGGATGAGAGCGCCACGCACATCGCGATGGCGCACATTGCAAGAATTTTCTTCATTTCAATTACTGTACTTTAATGAACGGCAGGGCTCCCTGTCCGTTGTAGGTGGGGAGTTTTCCGTCCCATTTGTCAATTGCGTCCTGGCGGACTAGGAGTTCGTTGAGGGATGCGGCTACGGTGCGGTTGTAGTACGCCTCTCCGTCGGCCTGGATCTTGAGGGCCTTGGCCATTCCTTCAGCCTTGGCTATTTCGATTTTTGCGTTGGCTTCGGCCTGCTTGATGAGGTTCTCCGCCTTGAGGGACTCCTGGATAGCCTGGTTCTTCGCCTCGATTGCGGCGGAAAGCGATTCGGGAGGAGTAATCTGGGAGGTGAATTCGGTCACGACGAAACCTTCGTTGCCCAGAGAATTGTCAAGCATCACCCTGACCTCCGCCTCGAACTTCGCGCGGGAAGCCATCAGCTCGTCCGACGTGTAGTTGTTGGCGGTAATGCGGTATGCATCATAGATGCAGGTACGCATATATCCGGATTCGATGTCATTGAGCGACCTTCTGTACTTGGTGAACACGTCGGTCGCCCTGTCCCGGTTGAGCTGGTATGCGAGAACCGGATCCATCGAGAACACTGCGGCGTCCTTGGTAGTTACGGTGAAAGGCGCGTAATCGACCCTCTGGATAAATACGGGATACTTGAACACGGCCGTGGTGATAGGGTTGTAGAACACGAAGCCCGTTACGGAAGTCGCTTTCAGCGTTCCCTGCTCTGTAAGGGAGAATCTCTTGAACTTGATGCCGACTTCAGAGTTGTCCACTACGGTGCACCTTACGACGCAGGTGCACATCACGATGATGAATGCGAACAGTCCGAACACTGTTCCTGCCAATTTTTTAGGATTCATATTATTCACAATGTTATTTTTGACCAGTCAACGGTTCCTTCCACCGGCGGGTTCTTCTTGGCGACACTCACGCAGATCGAAGTCAGCGCCGGAAATTCCTTCTGCAGGCGGCTTTTTATCCGGAATGCCACGTTTTCCAGCAGCTTCGAGGGTGTTTCCATCTCCTCGCGCACGACCCTGTACATTTCCGAATAGTCAACGGCATCCCCAACGTCATCCGAGTGCGCGGCCGCATCCATATCGTATTCGCCGCACAGGTCCACCACAAACTCGTTTCCGAGCCGCCTTTCTTCGTCAAGGCATCCGTGATAAGCCTTGAAACGCATACCTTTAAGTTCTACCTTGCCTGTCATAAGAATATGACAAATATATGAATTTTGCGCGACTTTATCTGTTGAGCTGGCGGTATTTCAGCGGGGTCATCCCGTTGTGCAGCTGTTTGAAGCGTGTGCTGAAATAACGCGGCGTGGAATAGCCCGCCTTCTCGGAGACGTCGAGCACGGACAGGGCGGTCGTCCGCAGGAGTTCCTCGGCCATCCTCATCCTGCGTTCTTCTATCAGTTCGGCAACCCCTTTCCCGAATGCCGCATTGACCTTGTTGTAGAGGGCCGCACGGCTCATCGCCATATTCATCGCAATCTCATTGACATTCAGCCCCGGCTCGGAGATATGGGCGTCGATGTAGGCTGTGATGCCGCTTTCGAACGCGTGATTCCTGGCCTTGAAATCAGCCTCCATTCTCTTGACCTGTTCGCGGCTGATCCTGAATGCCGCGAGGGCGATGGCCCCGATGATTATCAGTGCGTACAGCACCATCATTGCAACCGACCTGTACCACGGGGAGCGCACTCTGAAATCCAGAACGCTCCACTCGTCGCTCCAGTTGCCGTTGGACATCATATATGAGGCACCGACCCGGTAGCGGCCGGGTTTCAGGGTGGGGAGATACAGTTGGTTTTCATAGGTTTCCGAGACGAACTCCTGCCCGCCGGATACCCTGTACCGAAAAAGGACGTTTTCGAACGGGTCGGCCCCGGTGAGGTTTACCGTCAGCACCAGGGATGAGTAGTTGTGCCTCAGGTCCATTTTTTTCTGCAAGGATGGGACCCTGCTGCCTGCGACGGACACGTCGTGCAGTTCTATTTTTTTGTTTTCAGGAGTGTCATAAGAGAAGTTCGTCCCTATTTCTATCACCCCCGAATTTCCACCGAAAAGCACGCTGCCGCTCCCTGTCCCGGTGCAGGCGAGAATCTCGTTGGATTTCACGCCCCTGTTCTCTCCTACGATTTCCATTGTCCCGTTCCGGTAAAGGAACAGGGTGTTGTCCGCCGCGATCCAGAGGTTGCCGCCCGTGCCGTAGTGGAGGCGGCTGACCCTGTTGAAAAGTTTGGTGGGGATTTTTTCTGTCTCCCCGTCCGGGATTGCGAACACGAAGAGGCCGTAGTTTGTTCCGAAAAACACCTTTCCGTTCCAGTAGGCCGCCGTATTGATGCTGCCGGTTTCGGATGTGGCCTGGTAGATGCGTTTGATTGTTCCGTTGAGCGTGTCGATTCTGAAAAGGCCGAAATTGGAGTAGGCAACCAGCGAGGACGCCCCGTTTTCCCCTCCTGCGACTATGAGTTCCTGGCTGTTGATGTCCTCCTCGCCGCAATATCGGGTGAAGAGGCCGTTGCGGGTATCGTAGCAGTAGGTGTTGACGGCAAGGAAAAGAATGCGGTCGCGGTCGATGTTGTATATGGTGGGCGCGTTGCTGCGGAAGCACTCCTCGTTGGTGGTCTGAGCGTCGACCAGCAGGAACGGCTCAAGCGCCCCGGTGATGCGGTCCATCAGGAAGAAGCCCTTGTTGTATATCGAGATGACAAGCCTCTGATAGTCGAAATCGGCAATCGACACCACCTTGAGGTGCGCCTGTCCCGGGAAGGATACGATTTTTCCGCTTTCGGCCGTATACCTGTGCACTCCGTTTCCGTCAGTGCCTATATACGTGTTCCCGTCCCTTGAATCCAGCAGCCATATCACGGCATTCTCGCTCATGTTCCCGATTCCGGACCCGGAAAGGGACATCGACTTGACGGGGGAGGACTTGAGCCCGACCACTCCGTTCCTTACGCTTCCGAGCCAGACGTTGTCCAGAGGGTCGCGGAATATTACGGTGATTGAAGGGGGAATCTGTCCGTTGGAGTGGAAGCCGTTTCCGTCAAGAGCCTCATAGATTCGCCCCCTTTCCGTGTCGAGAATGAAAAGTCCGCCGCCGTCGGTCCCTATCCAGATGTCTCCGCCGACTTTTCTGAGTGAAAGCAGAATCTCGGAAGTCAGAGACCCTTTCGAGGGAGAGTATATCTTTTCCGTCCTGCGGGAGGGCAGGTCGAACACTATAATGCCGACATTCATCACCGCCAGGTAAAGTTTCTCCCCGTCAAGTTCCGAGGCCATCACGATATTGCCTCCGTATTCCGGAATCTCCACGGATTCATCCCCTATGCCGATGCAGTCCTTGCTGTTTACGGAAAGCAGAGAGCCGCGGTAGTTGTAGAGCGAGACGATGTCCGTATATACCCCGTCTTCGGCCGGAGCGACCTTGTCTTGCGCATAGGAATAGCTGCTGATGCTGTAGTAGCCTCCGAAATAGACCGTGCCGTCGATTTCCGCGATGCAGCGCGTGGGGAAGTCCAGGAACTTGCGGAAGCTGTCGCTGTGCGCATCGTACCTGAAGGTGCCCTTGTCCGTCCCTACCCACACGTTGTCCGCCGAGTCGCAGAACAGGCAGTCCACGTAGTTTCCGTTCAATTTTCCCGAACCGTCATCGATATAGGTCCTGAGCTTGCCGTTGGTGAAGACGTTCAGTCCGAATCTCGTTCCTATCCACAGCGCACCGTCGCCGTAAGCGATGCTCGTTATGCTGGACTGGGTCAGCCCGTTCTCGATACCTATAGTCTTGCAGTAGTAGTTTCCCGCCTGAAGGTTCCAGATTTGTAGAGCGAGAAGTAATGAAAGAAGATATTTTCTCATATATATATTCAAAATCAAGACAAAATTAGAGTTTTTTTGGACATAATGAGAAATGCTTGCACAAAGTAATTTTTCATATTTGCATTAGTAAAACCACATTTTAGTAACCAATTTCTCCCAGAGAAGGCATTTGATATGAAAAAACTGTTTTTCTGTCTTGTGGCTGTTCTGCCCTTCCTGATGCTTGGAGCGGGTGCCGCTTCATATGCAAAGGAGGCCGCGGACATCACCATTACGGGAACGGTTCTGGACGAATCCGGGGCTCCGGTCATAGGGGCGACGGTGATGGAACAGAACAGCTCCAACGGTATGGCAACGGATATGGACGGTAATTTCACCCTGTCCGTCAAGCAGGGTGCGACCGTTCTCGGCACCTGTCGTGGCTATGTGGACCAGAGCTTCCAGCCAGGCACCCGAACCACTTTCAGAATTGTCCTGAAAGAAGACAACCAGCAGCTGGACGAAATCGTCGTCACGGCATTCGCGACCCAGAAGAAAGTCAACGTTACCGGTGCGATTACCACCGTCTCCGGCGCCGATGTGATCAAGGCCCCAGTCGCCAACGTCTCGTCCGCCCTCGTGGGTATCACCCCGGGCTTGAGCGCCGTTACGGTCAGCGGTGAGCCCGGACAGGATGCGGCCGACATCGCCATCCGCGGTATCTCGTCCTATTCCGGCAACACCGCCCCGCTTATCGTCATCGACGGCATCGAGCAGCCGGCCAGCCAGGCCCTGAGCGTGCTCAACAGCCTTAACCCCAACGACATCCTCGGCATCAGCGTCCTCAAGGATGCCTCCTCCACGGCAGTTTACGGCATACGTGCCGCCAACGGTGTGATCATCATCACCACCCGCCGCGGCCAGGCCGGCGCCCCGAAGGTGTCCTTCTCCGGCAACTTCGGACTCACCAACGCGACGAACGTGCAGAGAGGCCTTTCGTCGTACGAATACGCGCTTTTCCGCAACGAGGCCATTATGAATGAGGCCGACGGCTTCGGAAAGACCGCGCTGATGAACTACCTGTTCACCGACGACGACCTCTGGAAGTTCCGGAACAACCGCGACTTCACACCCGCCGAGGTCGAGGCGATGAACCTCACTTCCTCCCAGAAGGCCCGGCTTCTCAACAGCCCCGCCCTCTATTACGGCACTTCGGATGCCTATGCCGAACTCTACAGCCGTACCGCTCCCCAGTGGCAGATGAACGTCAGCGTTTCCGGCGGAGCGGAAAGAGTCAGGTATTATGTTTCCCTGAACTATTTCGACCAGCAGTCGATTATGCAGAACGCAAACTATTTCGGGGTTCAGACGGGATCCAGATATCAGAGATACAACGTACGCGCGAACGTCGATATCGACCTATTCAAGAACACGACTCTCAGCGTGAACACCAGCGGCCAGTTCGGTTCCACTTCAGGTCCCGGCACGGGTTCGCTGTACAGCCGCTACAGCGGGATAATGCAGATCATCTACGAAGGCAACCCCTTCACCAACCGCAGTATGATAATCGACGACCATCTCATCACCGATTTCGATTATCCCCAGAACTCGGTGCAGGAGGGTCTGCACAGGCGTACCGACAATGAAATGACCGGAGGCTGGCTTCCCGCCCTGCTCGGACGCTCGGTCGGCACAACCACTAACACCCGCATCGACGTGACGGCTCGCCTGCGCCACGATATGTCCTATCTGCTCAAGGGCTTGGACTTTCAGGCGAGCATGAGATATCAGGAGAATTACAGCAAGGTGGCAATCCAGTCATTTGCAATTCCCCAGTACACCGTCAGGCGTTCGCTCACTGACCCCAACAATTTGGAGTTCTTCGGCGGCACGGTCGGGGCCGACTCCTACGCATCCGGCTCGTGGGGAGGAATGCGTGACTTCTATCTGGACGCCACGTTGAACTATCAGGGCAATTTCGGCAAGCACAACATCGGAGGACTCCTGCTTGCGAGAGCTACCAAATACACGATGCCCTGGGATGATTTCAACACCCCCAGCGGCCTTGTCGGAACGTCGGCGCGAATCACCTATGACTACGACACCCGCTATATGGTCGAACTCAACTTCGCCTACAACGGAACGGAGAACTTCGCGGCAGGCCACCGTTTCGGCTTCTTCCCTGCGGCATCAGTGGGCTACGTGATAAGCAACGAGCCCTGGTTCAAACAGAACAACTTCCTGACCTTCTTCAAAATCAGGGGAAGCTACGGTATTGTCGGAAACGACCAGATCGGCGGCAAGCGTTATCTGTATCTCCCCGGCACGTTCATGACCAACCTGGCCCACGGAGATTTCACTTCCTTGCCCAATTCGTATTCCGGCTCCATCACCGGCAACTACTACCAGTTCGGCCGCAGCGAGGACACTCCCAACACTTTCTACAACGGTTCCTCGGAAGGCGCCCTGGGCAACCCCAACGTTACCTGGGAAAAGTCGGCGAAGGCCAGTGCCGGAATCGAACTCAAGTTCCTGCGCGACAGACTCTACTTCACCGGAGACTGGTTCTATGAAGACAGGAAGGACATCCTCACCACTCTCGGCGTAATCCCTGCGACTTTCGGAGTTCCTTCGTGGGACACCGCGGCTGTCAATGTCGGCGAGGTTACTAACAGGGGATATGAGCTGGTGCTCGGGTGGAAGGACAAGAAGGGTGATTTCTCGTACTACATCGAAGGCAACCTCACCTATGCAAAGAACACGATAGTGAATATGGCCGAGGCTCCCAATCCCTATGAGTGGATGAACCAGACCGGCCATTCGATCGGACAGAGATACGGTTACAAGACGGACGGCTTCTACGACACTGTCGAGGAGCTTGCCAACCGTCCTTTCATCCAGCCTTCCGCCAATGCCGCGACGCTGGGAGACATCAAGTACGTCGACCTCAACGGCGACGGTATCGTCAATGACAAGGATATGGCCCCCGTCGGCTACCCGAACCGTCCTCTCATGAATTTCGGAGGCAAGATCGGATTCTCCTGGAAGGGTTTCGATATGAATGTAGTCCTTTCCGGAACTGCGATGGGCACCTATTACATTTCCCGTATCACCAGCCCGTTCTTCAAGAGGGCCGGAAATGCCTTCCTCTGGCAGTATGAAGGAAGGTGGACGGCGGAGAAAGTTGCGGCGGGACAGACCATCACCTATCCCCGTGCCGTGTATGACGCGGACCAGAACCACTACGATTTCGGCGCGGTTTCCGATTTTTGGGCGCTTTCCTCGGATCACCTGAGAATCAAGAACGTCGAGATAGGATACTCGTTCCGCGAGAATTCACCCTTCCTCAGGAAAATGGGCATTGCCGGAATGAGAATTTATGCCAACGCGAACAACCTCGTAACCCTCTTCGACCAGATGAGCCGTTATGGCATCGACCCTGAGACGAAGGACAATATGGGAGGGAGCGAAGGCAACATCTCGTACGTGTTCCCTCTTACCAGGACGACGAACATTGGTGTGAACATTCAATTCTAAGGAGGTACTGACATGAAGAAAATCATATTTTCAATAACGGTTCTTGCCGCTCTCGCAGGATTGAGTGCCTGCAACAGTTTCCTCGAATTGCCCGAAGTGACGGGAAGCGTCTATCTCGAGACCGTCTTCTCAAACCGCAAGGATGCCGAGGGAATGCTTTGGCGCACATACCACAAGGCTCTCCGCGAAGGTCTCCCGGAGGGGTGGGGAATCAACCACGGCACTCTCGCCAGCATTTCCGGCGAGCTTTCAAGAGGCTTCACCTGGCACGGAACATACCCTTACACCGTCAGCGGCCCTGCCATCATACCAAATTCCGACGGCAACATCATCACTGCCTGCAATTTCGACGAGAACTGGGAGGTTATCAGAAGTGCGTTCCTGGTAATCCAGAACATTGACAGCGTGCCTGCCGACGAACTCAGCGACGCGATGAAGTCATATATGAAGGGAGAGGCCTACGGCCTTATCGCCTACCGTTATATGACGATGTTCCAGCGCTGGGGCGGCGTTCCCAAGGCCGTCAAGGCATATGCGATGGACGATGACATCAATCTCCCCCGCAAAAGCGTGGAAGAGACCCTCGCCTACATCCTCGAACTCTGCCAGAAGGCATACGACCTGCTTCCGGACAGCTGGTACGACATCGAGCCGGGCAGCGCCGACAAGTGGGACGGCCGACTTACGAAGGGAGTCATCCTCGCTATCAAGGCCAAGGCCCTCACTTTCGCCGCGCGCCCTCTCTTCAATTCGGAAAAATCCTACGCGGAGAAGTTCAACATGTCCGGAGCCGACAACTTCGACAAGAGTTTCATCAGTTTCGGCAACTACGACCCCCAGCGCTACAAGGATGCCATCGATGCCAACCTTGCAGTCCTCGAATGGTGTAAGAATAACGGCAAAGGCCTGATCTTCACCGCCGGCGAAGGCAACGTCAACAGTTTCGAGCAGGCTATTGACGACTACGGACGCGGAGTTTCCGACATGTACGGCGCGGAGCGCATCCTTTCCTTCAAGGTAGCCAGCACCCAGTCCACCCAGAACAATATGAACATGGGCTACAACTGGTCTGCATACGGATATACCGAAGAGCTTTCGCAGCGCGGTATTCTGACCAACTTCCTGCGTCTGTATCGCGACCGCGACGGAAATGACATCGACTGGCCCGTCGTCGGCGAGAGCGCTCCGCGCGACATTTCCGATTTCGGTGCCAACATCGACAAGATTGAAGCCCGCTTCCGCGTGGATGTCTGCGTTCCGGGCAAGTTCGGCCGCTCGAACGACGGCGACCCGAACTGGAACGAGAACATCAGCTATATGGGCAGTTTCGAGACCGACGAGGCCAACGCCGCCAATATGATACGTTCCATCGAGGGACGCGGCATCGGCGTGCCGACCAAGTTCTTCTACAAGGCCGGCGCAAGGCAGTGGTTCGAGTTCCCGATTTTCCGCGTGGCGGAAAACTATCTCCACCTCGCCGAGGCCTATAACGAAACGGGCGATCCCGCCAATGCCCGCAAGTACCTCAACATCATCCGGGGCAGGGCCGGACTGCCCGCAGTCCAGACTTCGGACAAGGCTGAGCTCCGCGAACTCATCGTGCGTGAGAACGCTCTCGAATTCTTCGAGGAGAACCACCGCTATTTCGATGTCAAGCACTGGATGCTCGATGAAATAGGAACCGAGATTCTCGGAGGGCCCAAGACGGAGATTTCGATACTCAGAATCGGTTCCAACAATACGATGGACGCCCTCGTTTCCTACTGGGATGCATTCGCATTCAATCAGTACTGGCACCCCAAGATGTTCCTGGAGCCATTCAACCAGAGCGAGGTGAACAAAGGCATCATCGCCCAGAATCCCGGATATTAACAGACAAATCCACAAGAAAACGATATGAAATCAGCAAAAAACATCTTTCTGCTTGCAGGAGCGCTCACAGCTTTTTCATTCAATGCCTTTTCTCAGGATTTGAATACGGCTGCGATTGCCACTGCAACAGGTGAGGAAATCTACACAAGCCCCACCCCGAACTTTACGGAGGCCCTTTCCGGGAAAGTGCCGGGTCTGACCGTCATCACCCGTGATGCGACCCCCGGTGCAGGAAGCGCAAGGATGCTTATCCGAGGCCTGGGATCCTATGCCGAGGGCACGGAAAACAATACCCTGAAAATCTATGTTGACGGTTTCGAGGTCAAGAGCGACTTTATAAACTACCTCATCCCCGAAGAGATAGAGTCCGTGAGCATCCTCAAGGATGCCGCCGCCCTCGCCACTTATGGAATGAACGGTGCCAACGGCGTCATCTTCATCAAGACAAAGAGGGGAGAAGTGACAGGCAAACCCATAATCAGCTTCCAGGCCCGTACCGGTCTGCAGGCTCCTGTCAATGTCGCAAAGCCTCTCGGCTCATACGATTTCGCCCAGCTCTACAACCAGGCGTACAGCAACGACCACGGCCGCGAGTGGGATCCGTACTACGATTTCGAGGCGGTGGGTGCCTGGAAGAATGGTACGGGAGTCGATGTAAGATGGTATGATGAGGTGATGAAGAACAACGGCATGTACTCCGACGCGGTGCTTTCCTTCCGCGGAGGTTCCGCCCTTACGAAATACAGCGTCGTTCTCGACTACGGCAACCAGCAGGGCCTTCTCAATGTCAGGAACACCCCCAAGACCCACAACGCTTCCTACGAGCAGTTCGGTCTGCGTACCAACCTCGACATCCGGCTCAACAAGGTTCTTACCGTCAGTGTTGACGTAGGAGGCCGCCTCGAAGACAGGACGCGTCCCGATTACAGCCTTTACTCCCTTATGGATGATATTATGAACTACCCTTCTAATATCTATCCCATCACGGACCCTCTGGCTACGGACCCCATCTCCAACTATTCGGGAACCGCCATCTACCCCAACAACCCGGTGGCATCCCTCAAAGGCATTGGCTGGACAACCAGCCGCACCAAACTGATGCTGGCCAATTTCAAGTTCAAGGAGGAACTTGATTTCATCGCCCGGGGTCTTTATCTGCAGGAGGGGTTCTCCTTCTATTCCAAGACGATAGGAAACACGGCGAAGACCAACAACTACGCAAGGTACTTCGATGGGGAAGCCCAGACTTCCGACAAGTCTTCATACCTGCGTTCGGAAGGATACTGGTCTTCCGGAAAAGAGCGTTGGATGCAGGGCGACGTTACCCTCGGTTGGGCAAATGTCTTTGACCTTCACGCTTTCGACGCCGCCCTTTCGGCCCATATCTCGGACTACAACGGCTCGGGTTCCGAATTCTACAACTGGAAATACCATTACATCAATTACAGCGGGCGGGTGAACTACAGTTACAATAACCGTTACATCGCCGGTCTCGGATTCTCCTATTTCGGAAGCGACGCCTATGCAAAGGACCGCAGGTTCGTATTCTATCCTACCGTATCATTCGCCTGGGTTGCATCCAACGAGGACTTCTTCGATGGCAAAGGGACGGTGGACTACCTGAAGGTCAGGACCTCCGCAGGAATGAGCGGCGCCTCGGAAGCGTATGTGGGGATTGACGGATTCCTTACCGACGGCCGATATCTCTACCAGCAGTATTATGGCTGGACGGGCAGCTACGTCAAGGGCGTTGGCCCCGGATTCGGCGGAGGGGAAAGCGGCATCAGACCCCTTTTCAAAGCAAATCCCGACATCACCGCCGAGAAGAGTCTCAAGGCCAACCTCGGAATCGACCTCAAGCTCTTCGGCAAGTTGGACGTCACTGCAGACTATTTCATAGACAACCGGACAGGCATACTTACTCTCGACCAGACCATTATGGAGTACAGGGGCATTGACGCCTGCTACTCTAATCTCGGAAGGATGCTCTACCAGGGGATTGACGCGAGCTTCGATTATCCCGACAGTGCCGGAGATTTCAGATACTCGGTTGTCGGGGGGGTGCTTTTTGCGAAAAACAAGGTTCTCGAGATGGGCGAGGTCGGTGCGAAGTATGCCTACAACCGGCAGACCGGACACCCTTACGGGACACGTATGGGGCTCGAATGCGAGGGATTCTACAAGGTCACTGATTTCGACCTCGACGGAGAACTCAATATGGGGCTTCCCGTTCCTCTGTTCGGCGCCGTGCAGCCCGGAGACCTCAAGTACAAGGACCAGGACGGGGATGGTTACATCGATGAGACTGACGTTGTCGCCGTAGGCGCACCTTCCTATCCCTGCTTCACCTTCAGTCTCGGTGCGGCCTTCGAGTACAAGGGCTTCGATCTCTCCCTGCTTCTTGCAGGAAATGCAGGGTCGTCCGTGAATCTTCTGGACTATCGCGCCTGGCGCACGTTCGAGGATTACGGAAACGCTTTCGAGTGGGCGAAGGGAGCCTGGGGATACTATCCCGAGGCCGGCATAGATACCCGCAACACTGCAAGCTACCCCCGTCTCTCCCTCCAGAGCAACGACAACAACTATCGCAACAGCTCATTCTGGATCAGGGACAACAGCTATCTCAGGCTCCAGAATATCGAACTCGGGTACGAGCTTTCCACTCTCAGCGCTTTCCGCAATGCAGGCATCACAAAATGCCGTGTATATGTAAATGCATACAACCTGCTTACAATCAGCTCCCTGCTTGCCGAATGCAAGATGGACCCCGCTACTGTAAACTACGGTTATCCCAATGTCAAATCGTTCAATCTGGGTGTCCAGCTCACTTTCTAAAGAGACAGTATCATGAAAAGGACAACAATCAACATAGCGCTTGTTTCTGTTTTCGCTCTCGCCCTCTGCGGCTGCGAAGGTTTCCTCGATACCCGTATGGACGTGTTCGATACTATGGAGCGTCTGGAAACGAGGTCAAGCACCCTTACAAGTTTCGCGATTGCATATTATACGCCTATGCAGTACGGCTTCTCCGTGGTTGACGGCAACCTCTTTGCCGCCGCATCGGACGAGGCCGAGCAGACAGCGGCGAAATCGGACGTTTCAGCCTTCAACAGAGGCCTGATATCGGCCGACCTGAACCCTATCTCATATCTCTACGACAATTATTACGAAGGCATCCGCGCCGCGCATTTCTTCCTTGATTACGCAAAGGACGGCGAGGACTTCCTTGCCCTCAACAGGGACACTTCGACGGTTTACAATCCGGATGGAAGCATCTATGCCACCGACAAGCCGCGTGCATACAGGAGGGACGTGCTCAATCTCCAATGGCAGAGGGCCGAAGCACGCATCGCGGAAGCCTACTATTACGGTGAACTGATAAAGATGTACGGCGGGGTTCCCCTCGTCGATGAAAACGATCCGGACGGTTACGCAAGGCAGGCGACCTACGATGAGGTCGTCGAGCATATCGTGGCCCTTATCGACGAAAACAAGGACAAGGTCCGTCTGGACTGGAGAGTGGCCCTCGACGAGACTCCCGAGAATGCCGTCGCCGATGTCAGGAACTGGAACACCAGGGATGAGATGGGCCGTTTCGACAAGACCTCTGCCCTCGCAATCAAGGCGCGCGTGCTTCTGTATGCAGCAAGCCCCCGCAATAATCCTGACAATGATATTGAAAAGTGGAAGAGGGCTGCAGCTGCCGCAAACGAAGTCATCCAGACGCGCAAGGCCATCTTTGAGAAGGGCTTCGGTTTCGGTTCGAGCGCGGGCAGCGAGCATCCCTCCTACAAGATGCCAGTAAACAGGAATTACGGAGATTACTTTCTGAAAAACAATTCCACAGAGAACGTCGAATCCATTTTCCTTATCCGCAGGGCCGCAAGCAGCACCCCTGAGGAGTTGAACTACCCCGTCGGCACCAGAGGCGGCCACAGCGGCGTCTGCCCTACGCAGAATCTTGTCGATGCCTACGAATACATCGGCCAGAAGACGGTGAACCCTTATGCGAACAGGGATCCGCGTCTTGCCGCCACTATCGTCACCAACGGCAGTATCTGGAACGGCAAGGAAATCGACCAGTCCCCCAAGGGAGCGTATGACCAGAAAAAGGACGGAGCCACCAAGACCGGCTACTACCTCAAGAAGTTCCTCGCCCCCAACCTCAACCTTGTTGAAGGAGGCAACACGGACCACGTATGGCCGTTGTACCGTTATGCTGAGGTGCTTCTCAATTATGCCGAGGCGATGAATGAGGCTTACGGACCGGATGCCGACCCCGAAAACTACGGAATGACCGCACGCGAGGCTCTCACCGAAGTCCGCAACTCTGCAAGCACATCCCTTCCGGCAGTGACAGCTGCATCCAAGAAGGATTTCCGCAGTGCGGTCAAGAATGAGCGCCGTGTGGAACTGGCTTTCGAGGACCACCGCTACTGGGACCTCATCAGATGGCTTGACGCCGAGTCAGTCCTGAACAAACCCATCAAGGGCGTCCGCGTTACGAGGAACACCCTCGGAGGTTATCAGTATTCGAACCCGACCGTGGCATACCGCACGTTCGAACATCGCCACTACTATATGCCGTTCACCCGCAAGGAAATGGCAAATTCGAGAGGGACGCTCGTACAGAACCCTGAATACAATTAGAAAAACGCATTGAAATGAGAAAGATATTTATCGACATTCTGGTGGTTTTCGCCGCTTTTTCCCTGATTGGCTGTGAGAAAGGGGATTCGCAGAAGGACCTGGGATTCCCTGTGATATACATTCCTCAGGCAACCTATACGGGACTTGACAACACCTATCCCGTTCCGGCCGGACCGCTGAACCAGTACACCACCAGCAACTGCAAGGTGGAGGACGGAAAACTCAATGTCATAATCGGCGTGCTGCGTTCCGGATTTGTTGCCGAAAGAAAAGCCTATTCGGTCAATCTCGGCGAGTGCCCGTCCGAGACGCAAAGCAAACTTGACGGATATGCCGATGCCGGGACTCCGGCGATGGCCCTGCCTGCAGGGACATACAGCATTCCTTCGAAGATAGACGTTCCCGCCGGAGAGAACGGGGCCACTTGTTACATAAGCATCGACCTGGCTGCCCTGGCCGCCCACAAGAATGAAATTGCACAGGGAGAAGGGTTCAGGCTTCTTGTATTGGGTCTTGAGATTTCGAATCCCACGCAGTACAGTCTGGCAGAGAAAAACACCAGCGTTGTGATGGTGATCGACCCCGCCAGCGAATATTGGGGAGAGACTCCCATTATCTGACATATCAACCAACAACAATAGTTATTACACTTTTAAACAATCCAATTATGAAAAAAACATTCAAATGGTCAGCAATCCTTGCTATTGCTGCAGCAGCAGTCTTTGCCTGCACAAAGCCCGGCACTGAAGATCCGGTGGGCCCCACCCCTTCAGGAAATGCTCCCAAGGCAGACTTCGAGTATGTTGTGGACGGACTCAAGGTCACTTTCACCAACAAGTCCACTGACGCTACCGCTTACAAGTGGTCCTTCGGCGACGAGGAGACTTCGAAGGAAGTTTCTCCCGTCCACGAATACGCAGCCGCAGGCGAGTACACGGTTACTCTCACCGCAGCCAACGCCAAGGGCGAATCGAACAAGAAGGAAGTGAAGATTACCCTTACCGGCAAGATTCAAGCTTACTTCGATTATACTGATATCGAAGGTCGCGCAGGCGCATTCGGAAAGGGTATTCATTTTGACGCCACCTCTTCTGCAAACGCCACTTCCATCGTCTGGGATTTCGGCGACGGCTCATCAGCTACCGAGTTCACAGTTGATCACATCTTCCCCGAGTACACCACCTACACCGTAAAGGCTACCGTTTCAGATGCAGCCGGCGCTACCGACACATACACTCAGGACATTACCCTCACGGCAAAGAACGAGCTTCTCAAGGGTGGCTCAATGGAGGAGGATGATGCAGAGTTCTGGACAGTGGAGTGCAACGATGCTACTGATTCAGACCCTCTCTGCAAGTCTTGGACTCACACATTCGGTTATACCGATTTCACTCCTGCTGCGGGTAAAGGTGGCGCAATCCTTATCGAGAACACACAGGTGCACGACCAGTCCGGCTTATTCCTTATGTATCAGCCTTTCGAGGTTGTCGAAGGTGATGTGTTGGAAATTAATGCTGATCTGAGATGGTCGAACTTCCTTAACTCCGGCCTTGTACGTTTCGGTATTACTTTCAATACTACCGAAAGGGATGAGAATGGATATATTCCCGATGCTTGTGCCGTTATGGATATGGTCAATTACTGGGCAGGATACGACCAACTCCGTGTAATGGACTATGATGGAAACCTTCATCCTTCAGATGAGTATATCTCCTGGAGCAGCGATAACGGCAATGAACTCCATGTTCCGGAAGGCCCTGTGACATATACCTGTCCTCAGTCCGGCACAGCATATTTCTATATTGACGTGCGTAATGTCTGGGGTAATTGGGGCACTCCGGAGCTTCCGATGCGCCTTGCAATCGACAACGTAAGTGTCAAGGCTATCCTCTAATCCTTTTCAGATTACTATTTCCAGGGAGGCGGGAGTGCCTCGCCTCCCTTTTTCATTTTCAAGAAAACAATGAAACTGACCACCATACTCGCAGCAGCGGCGCTGTCTCTGGCACTTCCTCTCTGTGCGAATGCGCAGAGCAGGATGTCCGAAGCATTCACCGAGAACTTCGAAAATTCCAACTCGGAATTCTTCAATATCAACACCCGCAATTTCAAACATTTCTGCGGAGTGCCTTCCCTCTCGGAGAAAGGAACCGGAGTGCTGCTTCTGCGAATAGATCCTAAAACCCCTGCAGGAGCAGGCCGCGGTCCCGAAATCAGTTCGAAGAAACCGACGCATTTCGGAAGCTATTCGGCGCGTCTCAGGGTCCCCGACGTCAAGGCTGTCCAGCCTAACGTAGGTTCCGTGGTCGGATACTTCACATACCGTGAGGACGGGAAATTCGGTCTCAGCGAAATCGACATCGAGTTCCTCATAGCGGACCCGCGCATCATCTACATAGGCACGTGGACCAGCACGCCGGGCAATATCGGTCAGCTCCAGAGAGTCGGCCGCATCATCAATCTCGCTACCGGCCGCATTCTCGACACGAGCTATCGCTCATTCCACGACGGCAACCGCAACCACGCGTTTACCGACCCGAAGGCAACCTCTCCTTCGACCATCGCGCCGATCGAGGGCTTCGATGCCTCGAAGCAGTTCTACACCTACGGCTTCGACTGGCACGCCGACCGTCTGACCTGGTGGATGCTCCACCCCCAGACCAACGAAAAGATAATTCTCTGGGACTACCAGGGGACCACCCCGAATTTTTCGGGAATCCCCCAGCCCCCTACAACATACCTGCTTAATTTCTGGCACACCAACGACTGGTCCGTGGAGACCAACCGCAATTCTCTCGAAGCCCCCGCTTATCCCTATATGCTGGAGGCGGACTGGATGTCCTTCGAACCCTTTGAAGAGGAAAGCGACGCTTGGATAGAGAAGAACAACTGGAAATGAAATCAAGACTTCTGACAATAACGCTTCTTCTCTTTGCCGCCGTTTCCTGTATCGACAAGGATCCCTCGTGGAACATCATCTGGGGTACCGGAGACCCAGGAGAGACGGACCCCTATACCGAACCCAAGCCTCATACGGATCCGGAACCGCCTTCAGGGACCGACCCGAAGGATGTGGAAATCCTCCAAGCCTTCACCCAGGATTTCAAGACTGCCGACACTGCCCCGATGGAGTTGAGCGTTCGTCAGTCCTCTCCGGATTTCCGCTATTTCTCCGGTTTCCCTTCTCTTTCAGAGAACGACACGGACATTCTGCTGCTGAGACTCGACCCTGCCGACAAACCCTCCGGGTGCCCCTGTCTTACGGCCTCGGGCTACACCTTCTACGGCAGCTACAGCATAAGGGTGAAGACGCCGGACCTTTCACTCGTGAAGCAGACTACCGATGCGCAGTTCGAATTCAGTCTCACCGGGGATGACACCGAGGCCGGAGTCAGTGGCATCGGGATGAAATGGAGTCTTTCCAACCCGATGAAGATGACGTTGACAACGCTTTGCGGAAGCCCCGCTTCCCAGTCCGGCAATTCTGTCGCGGCCCAGGCGCCCTCAGGTTGCAGCCCTTCCGCAAAATTCCTGGTCTGCGGATGGGACTGGGCTCCGGAGTATGTAAGATGGTGGGTGCAGGACCCCGGGACAAAAGAAAGGAAAGTCCTTCTGGAAATTACCGCCGGCGGGGAAGTCCCGGAACTTCCCGGAAGGCTCAGCATAAGGGTGTACCACACCTCGGACGCGCCCGAATACCCGTTCGAAACGGAAATCGACAGAATCTCGTACGAGCCATATCAGGACCATATCCAGGCTTGGAGAGACAAATATTTTGGAGAGAAATGAGAATCGATAGAATCATTGCGGTCTGGGCGTTGCTTTCGGTCCCGCTCGCCGCATCGGCCCAGTCCGGGTCGCCGAAGTTCCACGGAGCTTTCAAGGAGGATTTCTCCGCAGCGTCCTCGGAGTATTTCAACTACAACTACCGCCCTTCCGGGGAAGATTTCCGTTATTGTTCCGGAATACCTTCCCTTTCCGAAAACGGGACGGACATAATGCTGTACCGCATAGATCCGGATGATCCTGCCGGAGCGGGACGCGGGCCCGAAATCATCTCGAAGGACTATACCTTCTACGGAAGTTACTCTGCACGCTTCAAAGTGCCCGACGTGCGTAAGGCGCAGCCGGATGCCGGTCTTGTCGTCGGTTATTTCACATACAACATCGACCGCGAGTTCGGGCAGAGCGAGATAGACATCGAAGTCCTTCTCGCCGATCCCCGCATCATCTACGTAGGTACCTGGACAGGCAAGAGAGGCGCCCACAACCGCATAGGCCGCATTGTCAACCTCGCTACCGGGGAGATTCTCGAGACTATCTGGCGCAGCGAAGTCCGCCATCCGGACGGAGCGGTGACGAAAATCCCTAACACTCCGTTCGCAGGCCGTCAGAACAAGCCCGCAAAGATAGAGGCGATCGAGGGTTTCGATGCTTCCGCGGACTTCTATACCTACGGCTGGGACTGGTATCCGGACAGGCTTGTGTGGTGGATAATCAACCCTCAGACCGGAAAGAAACTGGCCCTTTGGGATTACAAGGGCAAGGATATCTTTCCGGACCAGCCTTCCAAAACGGGTGTTCCCTGCCTGAAGAGCAGGTACCGTCTCAACTTCTGGCACACCAGCAACTGGCCGGTGGAGACCAACCCCGAATCCGTCGAGGCTCCCAGGTATCCATACGAACTTGAAATTGACTGGATGGCCTATGAGCCCTTTGGGAAATTTTTCTTAACTTTGGGAGATTGAAATCCCAAAGAAAATGAAAAGACATATTCTTCCGATTCTTGCAACGCTGTCAGTCCTGGCGCTTGCATCTTCCTGCGTATCTCCTGAAATCCGCACCGCCAACGCCCTTGCAAAGCGCGTTCTCGGTCCGAAGGCGGAGGCGGTGAGCTTCGAGCTGATTTCCGACACCCTGGACGTCTTCGAACTCGAGACCGTGGACGGGAAGGTCGTCATCCGCGGAAACAGCAGCAACTCGATGGCGACGGGACTCAACCACTACCTGCAGAACTACTGCCTCGCCAACGTGTCGTGGTACGTTTACAACGGAGTGGAACTGCCCGAGGTGATGCCGACGGTGCCGCAGAAGGTTCGCGTCGAAGCGGCCCTCCCCGTGAGGTTCTTCCTCAACTACTGCACCTTCGGCTATACGATGCCGTTCTGGAAGTGGGACAAGTGGGAAAGGTTCATCGACTGGATGGCGCTCAACGGAGTGAATATGCCTCTCGCCATTACCGGACAGGAAGCCGTCTGGCAGAAAGTCTGGCGCAAGTACGGCCTTACCGATGAGCAGATACGCGAATTCTTCGTCGGACCGGCGCATCTGCCGTGGCAGAGGATGTGCAACCTCGACAGGTGGCAGGGACCTCTTCCGCAGGACTGGATAGACGGTCAGAAGAAACTCGGCCGCAGGATACTGCGTCGCGAGCGCGCTCTCGGGATGACGCCTGTCCTCCCCGCTTTCGCGGGCCACGTGCCTCAGGAGCTCGAACAGACCCAAAAGGGCTGCGAGACCTATCGCGTAAGCTATTGGGGTGGGTTTGCGGATGAGTACAGATGTACTTTCCTCAGTCCGATGGACCCTCTCTTCGCGCAGATCCAGAAAGACTATCTCAAGATTCAGAAACGCCTCTACGGCACGGACCACATCTACGGCGTGGATCCTTTCAACGAGGTGGACGCTCCCTTCTGGGATCCCGAAACCCTCGCGAAAATATCGAAAGGCATCTACGACTCGATGACCGCAGTGGACGAGGACGCCCTCTGGCTGCAGATGGGATGGCTTTTCTATGCCGACCCCGCTCACTGGACGGATGAGAATATCGAGGCCTACCTCACGGCCGTGCCCCAGGGCAGGATGATGATCCTCGACTACTACTGCGACGCGACGCAGATATGGCAGAGGACCAAGTCCTTCTACGGACAGCCCTTCATCTGGTGCCTGCTCGGCAACTTCGGCGGTATGACCGGCATCGACGGCGACTACTACCGCAACAGCGAGCACATCGCCGACGCCTTCAACAATGCCGGCCCCGGATTCGTCGGCATCGGCTCCACCCTCGAGGGCTTCGGCGTCAACGAGCCCATCTATGAATTCATCCTCTCCAAGGCCTGGAACACCGGCATCAGCGACTACGACTATATCACCAACGTCGCCGACCGCCACCTCGGCCGCCCCGACGAGAACTTCAGGGCCGCTTCCCACTATATGGCCGACCACGTGCGCGTCACCCATATCGACAACGGCAGCTCCACCCATATCAACGCCCACCCCAGCCTCGAACGCACCTGGCACTGGACCGCTGACGTGAAGAAGGGCTACGACATCGCCGCTCTCGACAGCGCCCTCGCCCTCGTAAACAAGGTACAGGGAACTTCCAACTATTTCGAATACGACAAGGCCAATCTCACCCGCCAGAGCATAGCCAACCGCTCCACGGCCCTTCGCGACGCGTTCACCGCCGCCTACCGCAGAGGCGACCGCGAGGCTATGGACAGGACGGCCCGCGCCTTCCTCGACAACTGCGACTCCCTTACTGCCGTGCTTTCGACTCGCCGCGAGTTCTCCCTCGAAGACTGGATCGCCGACGCGCGCGCCTGGGGCTATACTCCTTTCGAGAAGGACTACTACGAGATGAACGCCCGTACGCTGATAAGCGTCTGGGGCGACTCCTTCCACCTCTGGGACTACGCCAACCGCGATTTCGACGGTCTGGTGGATACATACTACAAAGTGCGCTGGCAGATGTTCTTCGACGCTGTGCGCGATGCTTTCGACCAGGGCATTCCCTTCGAGAACTCGCACAGCACGGGCTACGTCGGAGTCAGTGCAGCCGGCACCGACCCTTCCGTAAAGGGGGCGGCGGTGCAGCTTGACCTGGACCTCTGGGACTTCGCCTGCGACTGGGCGATGATTCCCCGCACGGAAAAGAGCGTCAGCGCCACCTCCCCCGACGGCAGCCTTACTGCCGAACTCTTCACCCGGGCCGGCAAGGTCTATTACAGCATTTCCAAGGACGGCGAGAGCATCATCACGCGTTCCCCTCTCGGATTCACCCTCTCCGACGGCCGCATCCTCGGAGAAGGCGGCTGGAGCATCGAAAGCTATGAGCGCACCAGCGCAGACACCCGTTGGGAGACAGTATGGGGGCAGAGCAGATGGGTTCGCGACAACCACCGCGGTTTCATTGCCACCCTTACCGACGGCAGCGATTCTTTCGGAGTGGAGTTCCGCCTTTTCAATGACGGCCTCGGTTTCCGTTTCCTCTTCCCGGAGAGTCTTGGAGACTTTGAAATAATCGACGAGACTACCGAATTCAATTTCGCACAGCCGCACACGGCCTGGTGGATGGATGCCGACGAGGTGTTCTACGAAGCCTACGGCGAACATACCCCTCTTGATGAAATAACCACCGCCTACACCCCCGTTACCATTACCGGCTCCGACGGACGTTTTTATTCGATCCACGAAGCGGCACTGCTGGACTTCGCGAAGACGAAGCTTCAGGGAAAGACCGCAACCAAACTCAAAGTCACCCTCACACCCCTTTCGGACGGGACGGCGGTGCACGTGGGTGCGACCCGCCACAGCCCCTGGAGGACTCTTCTCGTATGCGACAAGGCCGGAGACCTCATCGAGAGCAACGTGATGCTCAATCTCAACGAGCCCTGCAAGATAGAGGATCCTTCGTGGTGCAAGCCGGCCAAGTATGTCGGAATATGGTGGCTTATGCACAAGTACCTCTATACCTGGTACTACGACCCCGCCACTCCCGAGACCCACGCAGCCACTACGGAGCGTACGAAGCAGTACATAGACTTCGCCGCGGCGCACAATATCCAGGGCGTGCTTGTCGAAGGATGGAACAAGGGCTGGAACGGACAGTGGCTCCAGAATACGGATTCGATCAGTTTCACCGAGCCCTATCCCGACTATGATTTCGACGGCATAATGCAGTATGCCCGCGACAAGGGTGTGCAGATGATTATCCACAACGAGACAGGCTCCAACAACGAGAACTATTTCGCGCAGATAGACGATGCCTACGCAATGTACCAAGCCGCCGGAATGCATTACGTGAAGACCGGCAACTGCGGCCGTCTGATGGACGGGAAGGAACTGCACGACAGCCAGTACGGCGTGAACAGCCTGCACCACATAGTCGAGGTCGCCGCGCAGTATCAGATAAACATCGACGAGCACGAACCCTGCATCCCTACCGGACTCTGCCGCACCTGGCCCAACCTTATGACGGGCGAGGCTATCCGCGGCCAGGAGCACGACGCCTGGGAGACGGATGGCGGCAACCGCCCGGAGCATCAGACCGTAGTTCCGTTCATACGCGGACTGGCCGGTCCTATGGACTACACCTTCGGCACGTTCGATTTCTCGAATCCGATGACTCCATACAGCCGCGTGCGCACCACCATCGCCAAGCAGCTTGCGCAGTACGTCGTCATCTACAGTCCTCTGCAGATGGCCAACGATGATCCCGCCGCATACGAAGGAGTGAAGGCGTTCGATTTCATAAGCGACGTTCCGACCGACTGGGCGAAGACAAAAGTGCTCGATGCGGTCATCGGAGACTATGTCGTCACCGCGCGCCGCGACAGGAATTCCCTCGACTGGTATCTGGGCGCCATTACCGACGAGAATGCCCGCAGCCTGGACGTTCCGCTTGACTTCCTTCTTCCCGGCAAATACCTCGCCCAGATATATTCGGACGCTCCGGATGCATCCTATGAGGACAACCCTACTGCGGTGGATTACACCGAAAGGATTGTTCGCCGCGGCGATGTGCTTCATCTCGAACTTGCCACTTCAGGCGGGACGGCAATCAGATTCATCCGCAAGTAAATGACAATCAACGATCTCAAGGCCGGGCAGGGCGCAAGGATAGTCTCAGTCGGGGGGAAGGGCGGACTTCGCCGCCATTTCTTCGACATCGGGCTGATTCCGGAAGCCGAATTCCGTTTCGTGAAGAGGGCTCCGATGGGCGACCCGGTCGAGATCACGTTGAACGGATACAGCCTTTCGCTGCGCAGCGACGAGGCGGGAAAGATAGAGGTTGAGGTCATCGAAGCGCTTTCCGAGAGGAAAGTTTCCCCGGAGGACGCGGATTTCGGGTACAACCTCACCCTGCACGAGCACAACGCCCACCCCGGTTACGGCGAGGGTGGAAAGTATCACAACGGCTCCGACGAGACTCCGCTGCCCAGAGGCACGGTGCTCCGCCTTGCCGTGGTGGGCCAGCACAACAGTGGCAAGACCACGCTTTTCAACCAGCTGACGGGCGAAAGCGCGCACGTGGGCAATTTTCCCGGAGTGACGGTCGAAATGGCGTCCGCTCCCGTAAAGGGGCATCCGGATGCCGTTCTGTACGACCTCCCCGGAATGTACTCCCTGGACCCGTACACGGATGTCGAGAAAATCACGCTGGATTTCCTGCGCAATGAAAAGCCGCACGCGATAATCAATATAGTCGATGCCGGCAACATAGAGAGGAACCTGTATCTTTCCTTGCAGCTGATGCAGCTCGGAATCCCTATGGTGATAGCCCTGAATATGATGGACGAATTCCGTTCCAGCGGGGCTTCGATACGCATCAACGAGATGGAAAGGGAGCTCGGACTGCCTATAGTCCCGATCACGGCCTCGGGCAATGACGGGGTCCAGGAACTTCTGGAACATGCGCTCCACGTTGCAAAATATCAGGAAACGCCTGCGGAGAACGGTTTCACCGGAGCGGAGAAGGCCAGGGGCGACGAGGAGGATTATGAGCAGAAAGCCCGCAGACGCTATGAATTCATAAGGGACCTTTGCGACAGGCTTGTGCACCGCTCAGGCGAGAGCCGCGAGCAGGTGCGCAGCCGCAGGATAGATTCCGTTGTAACCGGAAAGTGGACGGCCGTCCCGTCGTTCATACTGGTGATGGGACTGGTGTTCTGGCTTACCTTCGACGTACTTGGGCTCGGACTCCAGAATCTGCTTTCGGCGGGGATAGGCTCCCTGTCGCTTGCCGTCCAGGCGGCTTTTGCAAGGTGGGAGGTGGCTCCGGCCGTGAGTTCGCTGGTGACGGATGCGCTGTTCGGAGGAGTCGGGACAGTATTGAGTTTCGTGCCGATAATCCTTGTGCTGTTCTTTTTCCTTTCGATTCTCGAGGACAGCGGGTATATGTCGAGGGTGGCTTTCGTGTCGGACAAACTGCTTCGCAAGATTGGTCTTTCGGGGCGGAGTATCGTGCCTATGCTGATAGGTTTCGGGTGCTCGGTGCCTGCGGTGATGGCTACGCGCACGCTTCCGTCCAGCCGCGACAGGCGGCTCACGATCCAAATGGTCCCGTTCATGTCCTGCAGCGCGAAGATTGCAGTGTACGGATTCCTGACTTCGGCGTTCTTCCCCGGCAAGGCGGGACTCATCATCGCAGGGCTCTACTTCCTGGGAATCGTGCTGGGAATCCTTTATGCCCTGGGCAGATGCATCCTGAAGGGGAGCGAGAAGGTTACGCCTTTCGTAATGGAGCTTCCGGTTTACAGGCTGCCCAAGGCGCGCAACGTGGGGCACCTTCTCTGGGACAAGACCAAGGACTTCCTGCAGATGGCCTTCACGGTGATTCTTCTGGCTTCCATAGTCATATGGTTTCTGAGGAGCTTCAACCTCAGGATGGAGTTTGTAAGGGCGCAGGACAGTATGCTTGCAGCCATCGCAGGATGGATCGCTCCGGTGATGGCCCCGTTGGGACTTGGGGACTGGAGGATAGTCACCGCGCTGATTACGGGATTCCTCGCGAAGGAGGGGATAGTGGCTACAATCGAGGTGCTCGGTGCCGCATCCGTGTTCACGGCAGCGACGGCGGTGCCTATGCTGGTTTTCTGCCTGCTTTATACCCCCTGTATCGCTACGGTCACTTCAATGCGTCGTGAACTCGGGCTTCCGAGGACGCTCGGAATAGTTGTCTTTCAATGTGCGCTGGCCTGGGTATGCGCCTGGGCGGCTTATCTCATAGTGGTTTGAATACAATATCAATAATAATTCTCGCAGCGGTCCTTCTGCTCGCCGCGCTCGCGCTTGCCGTCGCTCTGAGGAGCGGGAAGAAAAGCGTGTGCTGGGGGTGCACGGGGGATTGCAGGGAATGCCAAAAGAAAAAGAAATGAAGAAATTGTTTTTTGTCCTGGGAGCAATGCTCCTTCTCGCTTCCTGCGTACAGGATATGCCTGCGCTCGATTCCATTTCAGTTTCGGAGGACCACAGAGCCTTCGAGAAGGGGGAAGACTTTATCGGGGAGACCGTTACCGCAACCTATGCCGACGGCAGTACGGCCGATGTGACCAACGGTGCGGAATACCACGGGTATGATATGCAGGGTGACGGCCTCCAGACCATAACCGTCATTTATTCCGAAGGCGGGGCTACCGTAAGCACCACTTATGACATTACGGTCCACGACCCCCAGTATGACTGGAAGAAAGGCCTTCCCAAGGGCGTTACCGTCGAGTCTTTCCAATGGACTTTCGAGGGGGGCAACGTCTGCAAGGGCTACAAGGCTACCGTCGATTTCAAGGCGAATCCTTACCTGAAGTTCAACTGCGTGAAGACCTCCGGTCCCAAGCGCACCACCTCCTACCAGTTCGAGCATCTCGACAAGAAGCGCGGAACCCCCGCTCTCGCAGTCAACGCGGGATATTTCGGCGGGACCACTTCCGTAAGTCCCGTGTTCTCGGCAGGCAAGGTCCTTCAGGTTGCCTGGGGCACTTTCAACTGGCCCAACGACGAGGCCGGCGCGGCTGCAATTCCGCTCTATGCCGTGCGCGCCTGCCTGGGGCAGATGACGGACGGACACTTCGAAATGCAGTGGATCTACTGCACGGACAAGTACAAGCAGACCCATACCGCATATCCCAACCTCGATATGATAGGCAACAACGAAAAGACCGAGACTTTCCGCCCGACTCCGCCTACGGATTCGCAGACGGATTTTCCGGGATGTTTCAGCTGGAAGCCCGTGGAGGGTGTGGGTGCAGGTCCGTACCTTGTGCGGGACGGGAAGAACATTGCGATGGACAGCTACTGGAAGGAGTGCCTGAATTCCGGCGGCACCTCGGGCCAGTACTATGTCAACCGTACTGCGGCGGGAATCACTGCTGACGGGAAGCTGATCCTCGTCGTATGCGACGGACGCGGGGCCAACGGCAGCGCCGGCGTCAAGCTCGACCAGCTCGCGGACAAATTCATCGAGTGGGGCTGCACCAGCGCGATGAACTTTGACGGCGGCGGCTCCACCACGATGGTCAAGTACAAGACGGACACCGTTACCGGCGGCCGTACGAACCAGGTCCAGGTCATCAACCATCCGAGCGACGCTTCCGGAGAGAGGCCTGTGGTCTCCTGCATCGTGATTTCGGAAAAGCGCGATTAATTTCTTATATTTGCAGACACAAAAAAGCAAACTAATAACTATTTATTAAAATGATTGCAAAGAATAACCGATGCCTTCGCGGCGTTGCGGCCTTGGTTGCCGTGCTGGCGATGGCATTCCAGGCTTCCGCCCAGTCGTTCACTGTTACCGGAAAGGTAAGCAGCAACGCAGGACCCGAGCCGGGAGTCGTTGTCTTTGAAACCGGAAACCAGAACAACGGAACCCTTACCGACATCGACGGAAAGTATTCCATCGTCCTGTCCGGTCCGAACTCTTCGATTACCGTGTCCCTGGTGGGTTTCAAGGAAGCCGTTGTGGCCGTGAAAGGCCGCAAGCAGATCGATGTCGAACTTGAGGAGGATGCCGAGCTCCTCGAGGAAGTCGTGGTAATCGGCTACGGTGCACAGCAGAGGGACAAGGTTGTCGGCTCGGTGTCCCAGGTTACGGCCAAGGATATCATGAAGGCTCCTGTGACCAACGTGTCCAGCATGCTTGCCGGCCGCCTCAGCGGTCTTACCACCATCCAGGCGACGGGTGTCCCGGGAGATGACCAGGCGGCTCTCTATGTCCGCGGTCTTTCCACCTTCAACTCGTCCAGCCCGCTTATGATTGTGGACGGCGTGGAGAGGCCTATGAGCTACCTCAACCCTAACGACATCGCATCTATTTCAGTACTTAAGGATGCCGCTTCCGCAGCCATCTATGGTGTGCGCGGCGGTAACGGAGTCATCGTCGTGACGACAAAGAGCGGATCCAAGGGTTCCTCCCAGATTTCCTACAACGGGTCCGTCGCTTTCGATTCGAACACGGCAGTCCCCAAGTTCTGCAATGCCGAACAGTACATCTACTACCACAACAAGGCACGTGAGATGGATGGCCTGCAGCCGCTTTGGACAGAAGAGAACCTCGCGAAACTCGACGCTCTCGGAGTCCTCGGCGACGTGGACTATCTCGCCGAAATCTACAAGCCTTTCGGCCTCACCCAGCAGCACAACGTTTCCGCATCCGGCGGCAACGACAAGGTGCGCTACTTTGCCAGCATCGGTCTGATGGACCAGGACGGTATCCTCAAGGGAACCGACTTCCGGCGCTTCAACGTACGCGCGAACATCGACGCGACGCTCGCAAAGGGCCTGACCTTCAATCTCAATATCGCAGGCAACAATTCGGAAAGGAACAAGCCCGGCTACAACATCAATGCCGTTTCGGAGTTCAGCCCCATCACGGCGGCGTATTTCGCGATTCCTCTCCTCAAGCCCACGACTCCCGACGGAGTTCCCATCTCCTTCAAGAACGGAACCTACCACCGCGAGCCCGTAGCCGGCCTCGAGGATTCCGGATACCAGAACCAGAAGCGTTGGAATTTCGAAGGCTCCACCAAGCTCCAGTATGAGTTCGGCAACATCTTCTCCGCTCTCAAGGGACTCAAGGCAAGCGTCTTCGGCGCATACAACTATTCGTTCACCCAGGACCGTGCATATATGTCTCCTTACGACTGTCGCTTCTTCGAGCCCGCAGACCTGTTCAACGGAGAGACCGTCAAGCTTACCGATGCAGTTTCGATGGGTATTTCCGAGCGCGGTTTCAACAAGTCCGCTTCCTTCGGGTGGAACGTTACAATCCGTCCCCAGATCGAGTACTCCCGCAGCTTCGGCAGGAACGATGTTTCCGCATTGTTCTTCTATGAGGCGCACACCGCATATTCCGATACGATGACGGCTTATGCCAAAGGATTCTATACCGATGAGAACATCGACATCTCAAATGGTATGAACCGTACGTACAACAACCCTTCGGGCTCCTACAAGTACTACGCCGCCTATGAAAGTTACGCCGGTCGTCTGCACTACGGGTATGATGAGAAATACCTCGTCGAGGGCACGTTCCGCGTGGACGGCACCTACAAGTTCGCTCCCAAGAACCGCTGGGGTTTCTTCCCTTCGATAGCCCTCGGATGGGTTATGACCAAGGAAGACTTTATGGCGGACACCGCCTCCTGGCTCGACTTCCTGAAAGTCAAGGCGTCCTACGGTATCCTCGGAGCCGATGATACCAGCGAGTTCCTGTATATGACCCTTTTCGGCGCTACCGCCAACGCATACAACATCGGCGGTACGCCCCAGACGGCATTCTATTCAAGGGGATATGTGCACGAGGACCTCACCTGGTCGCACATCAACACTTGGAACGCAGGTTTCGAGGCCCGTATGTTCAACAACAAACTCTCGGCCGAACTCGACCTCTTCTACAAGTTCACGGACAAGATTCTCGAGTATGACGGCACCGGCACTTACGCTCCTTCGCTCGGCGGATATTTCCCTACCTGGATGAATACCGGCCAGACGGACAACCGCGGATTCGAACTCAGCGTGCGCCACGACAACTGGTTCTCCAACGGACTTACCTACAGCATCACCGGAACCCTTTCGTGGTCGCGCAACAGACTTATCACAAGGCGTCTTACGGACAGTTATCCTTCCTACCGCCGCCAGCTCGGACAGCCTATGGGCTCCATCTACGGCTTCCACGCAGTGGGTCTCTTCCAGACCCAGGAGGAACTGGATGCATATCCTACGGCTCCTACCGGATACACGGAGCTTGGCGCAATCAAATATGAGGACGTGAACGGAGACGGTATCATATCCTCCACTTACGACTATGTCAAGATAGGCCGCAGCACAATACCTGAAATGACCTTCGGCCTGAATGCCGAAGTGGGCTGGAAGAACTGGCATCTCTCACTCCTCTTCCAGGGAGCGACCCTGTTCAACTACAGCCTGTCCGGTGCATACAACAACACCACCGACAACACAATGTTCACCCGCGCCTTCTACGGCAACGGAAACTCCGTGCTCTATCTGGTCGAGGATGCCTGGACACCCGAGAACACGGATGCGAAGTATCCCCGCCTGACATCGGTCACCAACGCCAACAACGCCTGGGCTTCCGATATGTGGATAGTGGACGGAACGTACCTCCGTCTCAAGAATGCGCAGCTTACCTACTCTCTTCCCAAGAAGATTGTAAAGGCGGCCAACATCGACCAGGTAAAGGTGTTTGTCGCAGGTACGAACCTTTTCACTCTCTGTGAATTCCCTTACCTCGACCCGGAGAACCCGGGTATCAACAACGGCTACTATCCTCAGCAGAAGACGGTCAGCCTCGGTCTTAACATCACATTCTAGGAGGGCAAGAAAATGAAAACAAAGAATATATTAGTATCCTTCGCATTTGCAGCCGCGCTCTGCTCCTGCAATGTCCTCGACATACAGCCCACGTCGGATTTCTCCCCCGAGGTGGTTTGGGGCGATTCGGATGCCGTCGACCATTACGTTTACGGCTTCTACGCATATATGAAGAATTACTGCGAAGTGTCCAGCTCCAACCAGAGCTCCTATTCGGACGCTTACGCCGACGTTCTCAAGAGCGGTTCCTGGAACCAGTACAACCACGGTTACAACACCACCATGATGCAGGAATCCTCGTTCAGCGCCGTAGGCGCGGGCGCGTTCGAGTGCTGGGACGACCAGTACACCTACATCCGCCGCTGCAACGAGTTCTTCAGGGACGCTCCCACTTACGTTTCGAAATACGGTGAGGAGAAAATCAACGCCTGGACTGCCGAAGTGCGCTTCATCAGGGCCCTCTGCTATATGAGGCTGATGATGGTCTATGGCAATGACGATCCTTCATTCGCCAAGGGCGGTGTTCCCATCCGTCTCGAGGTCCAGGGTCCGGACAAGAACGATATGCCCCGCTGCACCTGGGACGAAGGCTGGGACGTTGTCCTCAATGACCTCCAGTTCGCCGCCACCTATCTTCCTAAGGATGCTCCCGCATCCGGACGCCTGAAGAAGGCTGCCGCCTATGGAATGATCTCCCGTGCGGCCCTTTATGCAAAGCGCTGGGAAAGAGTCGTTTCCGCGGCTGACAGCTGTGCTCTGTACGGAGGTGAACTTGCCGCAGACTACAAGACGGTCATCTCGACGGCATCCTGCCCCGAGAACCTCATCGCCGTTTCCTTCACTTCGGACGGCAAGATGAACCACAGGGCCGATACCTTCTTCCGTCCCATCGGAGACCGTTCGCGCCACGGCAACAAGGACATCTACGGCGTTATCGGACCTACAAGCGAGCTTGTCGACAGTTACGAGATGGCTGACGGCACTCCTTTCGACTGGACGACCTTCGGAGACGACCCCTACACCGGTCGCGAACCCCGTTTCTACGCCTCCATCATCTACAACGGATGCAAGTGGGAGGACCGCACGATCGAGCTTTACGAGGGCGGCGAGGATGCCTATGACACCTTCACTTGCTCCAACACTACGAAGAGCACCCCTACCGGATATTATTTCCGCAAGTTCATCACCGAGGGTGAGAGCAACTGGGAGACCAACGGAAGCTCGCATTTCGCCTTCTTCCTCCGCTATGCCGAGGTTCTTCTCAACAAGGCCGAAGCCCAGGCCGAGCTCGGACACGTCGAGGACGCCTGCGCCACTCTCAACCTTGTGCGCACCAGAGTCAACCTCCCGGGTCGCACGGATACGGACAAGGATGCGTTCATGGCGCATCTGCGCAGCGAGAGGATGGTCGAACTTGCCGGCGAAGGCCGCAGGTTCTGGGATCTACGCAGGTGGAAACTGGCAGAGGATGCAATCAACGGACAGGTAGTCCACGGAGTCCAGATAAAGAAGGAAGAGGACGGTTCGTTCACTTACACAACCGTAAGTGTAGATGCGGATCGCACGAGAATCTTCCCTTCGCGCTACTACGCGTTCTCGATTCCCGAATCGGAGCGTAACAACAACCTCGCCCTTGGAGAAAACAACCCCGGCTGGTAACGGTTTAAAACACAAGACATATGAAAGTATTCAAATACATACTAGTTGCAGTTCTCGGCGCGGCCGTAGCGGCATCCTGCGTCAAGGTGGGGGAGTATGACTTCCTGCACGACGACTGCACCATCCATTCCATTTACTGTACGCCCGTTTCGGCGCCGGTAAGTACGCAGATTTCCGGAATCATCGACAACGAGGCCGGGACCATCGAATTCGCCATTCCCCGCGACAAATACCAGAAATACTACAAACTGGATTCCCTCAAGATCAGAGCCAACATAGGATATGACGCGACGGTCACCCCGTCCTTCTCATCCAGGGTCTGGGACCTCAACGAGGACAGGGAGTTCACTGTGACCGCCAATATGACCGGAAAGACGAAGAAATATACTGTTTCAGCATATAAGACAAAATAACCAACCCAAACATTATTCAATTCAAAAAAATGAAAGCAAGAATTTATTTGGCTGCAGCCCTCGCAATCTTTGCGTTTGCAGCCTGCAACAATGACAAAGGCCCCCAGGATCCTCAGGATGTCAAGAGTACGGCCTGCCGTATCACGAAGGTGGTAGTTACAAGCGGCTCGTCAAGTCGCGAATGCAACGTTTACGAAAAGGAGAAGACCGTAGATGTACTTGACATCGCCGGTTACGACCTTTCCGCCCTCAAGTTCGACATTACCATTTCCGAAAAGGCAACTACCGACTTCGACGCTTCGCAGACCTACGACTGCTCGGATCCCCAGAAACCTCTCGTTGTCCGCGTGACCGCAGAGGACACTACAAAATTTCAGGACTACACTTTCGTTGTCCGCGTTCCCGAACTCGCATTCGACTGCACCCCTGTCGATGACTGGACGGCAGGTGAACTCGGAATCACCATCGGAGGGAACGACGCTGTCAGCGGAGGCGTAGCTTTCGCCGGCACAGACAGGTTCGTATCCGTATCCGGACAGATCTTCAATCTCGACGGAACACCCGCAGGTACACTCAACAGGGAAGGCGTTTGCGGAGAGACCTTCATCAACATCTCGAACGATGTCAACGGAGTTGTAATCGCCGCTTCCGAAGCCCCCGAGCAGGCTTATGGCGAATTCTATGCGTGGATTGACGGAACAGACAAGGCTCCTACCGTAATCTATTCCAACAAACCCGCTCCCGGGGATGAGAACCAGGCTCCCGGCACTCCTTGCCGCTATGCAAGCTGCGGAGGTGACGTAAATGGCGATTTCCTTCTCACTGCAATTACCGGCGGTCGCGGAGCAACCACCACTCACCACCTCTTCGAGTTCCACAACGGAGACTTTGCAAATCCTTCCTGGCATGCATTCACTACAGAGTATGCATCCAATGACGGAAACTGGGGCCAGATGGTAAGTCCTACTTCCGGAAACGTCAACGGATGGTACATTATCGGTGACTCCAACGGAGACAACCACGGCCAGTGGCTTTACACCCGTGAGGGCTGGGAAGACAACTTCGAGGACAACCAACTCTTCGGAACCACCGTTCCCGACAAACTCGATATGATGGGCGGCGATCCCGACAACCACTGGTACGGCAACTACTCTACAGGACACGTTCGCGGATTCCAGTTCCAGGGCATCGACTATGTAGTCGCTACAACCACCGGATGGCCTTGCACATACATTACCGTTCAGGGAATGGTTCCCGTATGGCTTGAGGGTGAGGATGATCTCGGCGAGACTTACAAGTATATGGAGCCTTCACACTACCTGATGCGCACCCAGATTCTCGAAGGTTCGCAGGTAACTCCTTCCTCATCCTATGTATATGATGAAACGGACGAGTGCGGTTACATCATTACCTGGACCGGCGTACATATGTATCTCTACAAGATTTCCGGAGAAATTCTCTAATGAAGAAATTCATAATTCTATTCGCTTCGGGGTTGCTTGCGCTCTGCGCATGCGGCCCCAAAGCCGATATTGACGTACCGGGTCCGGGCCCCGGGGGAGACACCACCCACGTCGACCCCCCTGCAAAGCCCGAACTCGAGCTTCCTATTCCCAAGGACGGGTACAAGATTGCGACCCTCTGGATTGACCTGACGGCCAATATCCAGAAGCTTTCCAACAAGTCAGGTGTGAAGAAGTATCTCGACCTTGCCCAGAAGGTGGGGTTCAACGGCATCGTGCTTGACATCAAGGGCGTTGCCGGATCTGTTATGTACGATTCGGAGTTCCTTCTGAAGGCTGAGAACCTCAGAGGCGTGCAGATTTCCTCGATGGACTATGACTATGTCCAGTACTTTGTGGATGAGTGCCATAGAAGGAATATGCGCATAACGCTCAGCACCTGCGTAATGCCCTTTGATGATCCGCGTTACCACACTCTCGAACCCTGGAAGGACCTTTTCGCAATCGAATACCTTCCCGGAGGACTGAAAGACATACGTCAGGACCACGAAAGCGGAATCGCCGCTTTCCTCAATCCCTGCCGTCCGGAGGTCACTGCCTATGCCAAGAGGATGGCCGCTGAAATCGTCTCGAAATATGATGTGGATGGTTACGCTTTGGACTACTGCCGCTACATGGACCACAATTCCGACTTTACGGAATATACGCACAAGGCGATGGAGGAATACTACGGCGAGAAGATAGAAGGCTGGCCTGACTGCGTTTACACCTGGCCGGCAGGTGCAACCGGAAGGACAAGTTTTGCCGCCGGAAAGTACTACAACAAGTACTGCGAGTTCAAGGCCGCCACAATTACCAATCTCATCAAAGAAATCCGCGACACCGTCAAGAAGGTCAACCCCAAAATCGACATCGAATACTGGGCTTCAGCCTGGTGGCCTCTTCCCGGTACCGGCCAGAACTGGGCGAGTCCCGACAAGGACCGCACAAGCACTATGTGGTGGGGTACTCCCGATTACTACAAGACAGGATTTGCCAAGTATCTTGACATCTTCCAGCTTGGAGCATATACCAGCACCCTTGAGGGCACAGGTACGGAAAGCATCCAGGGCCTCATCATCCAAGGTAAGAGCCTTATCCGCAAGAACTGCCCGATGTACGGCACCATCTCTGCCGCCACCGACGGCAAGTTCAAGATGGCTGATGCCTGCTATATGTGCCTGAAGGAAACGGACGGCCTTATGGTGTTCGACCTGAGCCACGTGGTCGGGATGAACTGGTGGTCTGAAATAAAGAAAGGTATTATGAAATACCGTAACGAATTTGAAAACAATTAAATGAAACGACTTCTTTCAATCGCCTTTCTGGTAACGGCGGCTCTGGGTCTCCAGGCGAAGACCTATACTCTCAAGAGCCCCGACAAGAACATTGTGATTACCGTTGCTGACGGGAAGCAGCTTTCCTGGAGCGTAGAGCGCGGGGGTGAGACTATTCTCAGCCCCAGCGCCATCTCGATGGAGGTTGCCGGACGCGAGGTGATGGGCATCAATGCCTCGGCCCGAAAGGCGGTTCGAAGAAGTATCGACGAGACGAGCACCGCGGTGGTGCCGGTGAAGTTCCGTACCGTACGGGACCGCTGCAACCAGCTCACCCTCGAGTTCAAGGGCTGGAGCGTAGCGTTCAGGGCATACGACAACGGAGTCGCCTACCGCTTCGAGACCGCGCTTCCCGGGAAGATCGAGGTTAATGCGGAGAATTCGCAGTGGGCCTTCGCCCCCGAGTGCGAGGTTTACTGGGCTGACGAGAAAAATCAGGCCCTGACTTCCCATTGCGAGGCCAATTTCGTCCGCGAGCCCCTGGGCGATGCAGGCCGGGACGGCACATACTGCTTCCTGCCTATGAGTCTTCTCACTCCGTCGGGGACCAGGGCCGTCGTTACGGAAGCCGACCTCTTCGACTATCCCAATATGCTTCTTCGCAGCGGGAACGGCCGCATCGAAGCTTTCCACCCCCACGTAATCGATGCGTACGATATGCGCACCGACCGCGACGTTACGATTACCTCGCTTGCGCCCTGCATCGCGCGCACCGAGGGCACCCGCACTTTCCCCTGGAGGGTGATGACCCTCGGGGACGACCGCTCCCTTCTGGAGAACACCCTGCCCTGGCAGCTGTCAAGCCGCGAGGTTCCCTGTGACTGGAGCTGGCTGCGTCCCGGAAAGATAAGCTGGGAATGGTGGAACGGACTCAATCTCTTCGGCGTGGATTTCAAGGCCGGAGTGAATACCGAGACTTACAAATACTATATGGACTTCGCGGCCGCTTACGGCCTGGAATACATACTGCTGGACGAAGGCTGGTCTGCAAGTACCCTGAACATCGTGGAGTGCAAGCCGGACCTTGACTTGCAGGAACTTATCGATTACGGCAAATCAAAGGGAGTCGGAGTAGTCCTCTGGACCTTGTGGACCCCTATGATGGCCGATATGGAGCATATTCTCGACGTCTATCAGCAGTGGGGCGTCGGGGGCATAAAGATAGACTTTATGCAGATGCTCGACCAGAATATGGTCAATTTCTATGAAAAAATAGCCGCCGAGTGCGCCAAGAGGCATCTCCTGGTGGATTACCACGGCGCTTTCAAGCCCGCCGGACTCCAGCGCAAGTATCCCAATGCGATGAACTTCGAGGGTGTGCTGGGAATGGAGATGGACAAGTGCTCGGATTGGGTCACACCCGACCACGACCTCGACCTTCCTTTCACGCGTATGGTCGCCGGTCCTATGGACTATACTCCCGGTGCGGTAAACAATGCTACCAAGGCCGATTTCGCCGCCCTCTGGTCGCATCCTATGAGCCAGGGCACCCGTTCGCACCAGGCTGCCCTTTTCATTGTATATGAAGGGCCTCTGATGATGCTTTGCGACTCCCCGTCCAAGTACTACGGCGCCCCTGACTTCACTCATTTCCTGGCCCAGGTTCCTACCGTATGGGAAGAGACCGTGGCGCAGGAGGCCCGTAGCGGAGACTATCTCCTTCTGAGCCGCCGCGCTGCCGACGGACGCTGGTTCTCCGCCGGACTTACGGACTGGACCGAAAGGGATTTCACCCTGGACACCTCTTTCCTCGCCGAGGGCGAGTGGGAAGTCCTGATCCACCGCGACGGACTCAACGCGAACTCCTGGGCGGAAGACTATAAAATCGAGACTCTTACCATCACCGCCGGCGACACTGTGCCCGTGCATATGGCTTGCGGCGGCGGATGGGCAGCAATATTCACCCGCAAATGAGAAAAGTACTTTTTGTATTGTTCTGCGTACTGTGTGCGCAGGGAGCATTCGCCAATCCCCTTGAAGTCTCCGGACGCGTAGTCCTTGACGGCAAGGGGATTGCCGGCATAAAGGTCACCGACGGCCACGACATCGTCCTTACCGACAAGAAGGGAAACTATTCCCTCTGGGCGCACGATGATGCCCGCTTTGTGTATATCTCCATCCCCGACGGGTGCAGCGTCCCGACTCGGAACGGCGCGCCCCTTTTCTATAAGGAACTGGAGCGCGGTCCCAAGGAGCAGCACCCTGCCGCGGCGAAGGCGGATTTCTGCCTCGGGAGCACCGGACTCGATGCTGCCCGTCACCGGTTCTTCGTCTGGGCGGATGTCCAGGTCTATGAGCCCCACGAGGTGCAGGACTACTGTCTCGAGGCCGCTGCGGATGCCGCGATGGTCTGGAAGGAGTCAGGCGTGCCCGCGTTCGGAGTATCCTGCGGAGATATCGTCGGCGCCTGGGACAGCGGCCTTAACGTACCGGTCCATCAGGCCTGTGCGACCGCAGGGTTCCCCTTCTTCACCGTAATAGGCAACCACGACGTTGTCCAGAACTGCGAGACAAATGAAAAGTCGATGTCGGTCCACGAGAGCTTCTTCGGCCCGACATATTATTCCTTCGATTTCGGAAAAGTACATTACGTAGTCCTCAACGACGTGTTCCAGTACGGAAGGCATTATATGGGCTACCTTACCGAGAGCCAGCTCGAGTGGCTGGAAAAGGATCTGTCCTATGTCCCCGAAGGTTCTCCGGTGGTTGTCTTCATGCATATCCCCTCCTACAGCCAGGCGGCCCGCAAGGGAGAGTGGAACAAGGAGGAGTACAACAAGATCATAGTGAACCGCGGCAGGCTCTATGACGCCCTTGCCCCCTACAAGGCCCAGATATGCTCGGCGCACGAGCATTACGCCGAGCATTACCAGCCGCGCCCCGGACTTCTCGAACACGTCCACGCACCCCTGAGCGGAGTGTTCTGGCAGAGCCTTCTGAGCTGGGACGGCATCCCCTGGGGATACTATGTCTATGAGGTGGACGGAGAAGACATCAGCTGGTACTACAAGGCTGTCGGCCATTCGCGCGAAAGCCAGTTCAGCGCATTCCCGGTGGGGACGGATCCTATGAAGAGGGACTGCGTCGTCGCCAACGTGTGGAACTACGACGACGGGTGGAAGGTGGAATGGCTGGAGGACGGCGTTCTCCAGGGGCCGATGACGCAATACCGCGGATGGGACAGGAACATAGAGAATGATGTCCTTGCCCGCAGGGAAAGGGAGTTCAAATGGAAATACGTAGGCGCCGGTCCTACGGAACATCTTTTCTGTGCAAAGCCCTCGAGGCCGGACGCCAGGGTCGAGGTCAGGGTTACCGACCGTTTCGGGAAGGTTTATTCCTGGACGACTCCACAGGACGGACAGTATTATGAGAAGGCTCTTGCAGAACTTGAAATGAACCGCGAGAATGACGGCACCTTCCGCACCGGAGAATACTGGGGCGGGGTGTGGACGCGTGATATCAGCTACAGCACGATACTTTCCCTCGCGCACACCGACCCGCAGACCGTGATCAACTGCCTGCGCCGCAAGGTGGACAAACTGGGACGCATCATCCAGGACACCGGGACGGGAGGAAGCTACCCTTGCAGTACGGACCGCGCCGTGTGGACAATCGCCGCGTGGGAAGTGTATCTGCAGACCGGGGATGAGAAGTGGCTCAGGGAGTTCTATCCGATATCGGAGCGATCGCTTGATGCCGACAGGCAGATTGCCTACAACCCTGAAAGCGGCCTGTACCGCGGAGAGAGTTCGTTCATCGACTGGAGGGAGCAGAGTTATCCCGCCTGGATGGAGCCCGGAGACATCGCGCAGAGCGAGTGCCTCGGGACGAACGCTGTGTTCCAGAGGACGCTGAGCGTGATGGCCGAGGCTGCGGAGATTGTCGCTCCCGCCAGGGCCGGGGAATATGCCCGTCAGGCGGCAGAACTCAAGCAGGCGATAAACGACGCTTTCTGGATGGAAAAGAAAGGATATTACGGTCAGTACATATACGGCCGCTACGAAAGGGCTCTCTCGCCGCGAAGCGAGACTCTCGGCGAGGCGCTGTGCATACTCTGGGATATAGCAAGCCCGGAGCAGGCCCGCTCGATTTTTGAGAATATGCCTGTTTCGCAGTACGGTCCTACAATCTTCTGGCCGCAGATATCGGGGATAAGCAGCTACCACAACAATGCCGTCTGGCCTTTCGTGACGGCTTTCTATGCTCTGGCTGCAGTGCATTGCGGACTCCCCGGGGCATTTGACTTCGCGCTGGATTCGATGTTTTCGGCCTACGACAAGGCCGGATCCAATATGGAGAATATGGTCGCCGATGACGGCTCGCTGAAGACCTGTCTGAATTCCCCCCGCCAGCTCTGGAGTGTTGCCGGAATGCTGGGAGTATATCAGAAGGGACTTGTCGGGATGTCGTTCTCGCAGGACGGAATCCGTTTCGCTCCACTCGTGCCTCTTTCGAAAAAGGGTGCTCGCTGCCTGCGTGATTTCCGCTACCGCGACGCGGTGCTGGACATAACGGTGACCGGCAGCGGGAAGAAGATACGCAAGTGTCTCCTGGACGGCAAGGAAGCTGAGCCTTTCATTCCTGCGGTGCTGTCCGGACATCACGAAATATGGATCGATATGCTCGACGAGGATATTGAAGGGGTGCGCACTGCCGTAGAAAGGATGTTTGACTCAGGCGTCGGCAACGGCGACGGGTCCTGCGTACCCGTGCAGTACGGCGTGCCCGTGCGGGAAGTCGAGTTCGCGGCGGCGGACCTTGTAACTTCGAATACCGGTGCAAAGCCCGGCGTGAGGGAGCCCGTCCGGTGTGTGGAACTCGGAGGCGTGAAACTCTCGAGGAAGTCGGGCGTGCAGTTGAAGAAATTCCTGGACGTTGCAGGTGATGGGGAGTATTTCATCGAGTGGGAATATTCCAATGGCAACGGAGACATATCGACGCACAGTTCCTGCGCGAACAGGAGCCTCTATGTGGACGGAGTCCGCGTCGGGACCTGCGTTTTCCCGCAGAGGGGCGATTCCTGGGAGCTCAGGGGACTGAGCTGCCCGCTCAAGGTCCGTCTTTCCGCCGGAAAGCACCGCGTCGAACTCCGCTACGAGTCCGTCAATGCGAATATGAGCATCACGAAGGACGAGGTCGTGCTTCATACCCTGAGGCTCTGTCCCGTGAAGAGCCCCTCCATTTTCAGCGTCTCCACCGGCCCCGGCGAGGATGCGTCGCGGCAGGTGGGCATCAGCTGGGCTACTGACACCACCCTTGCCGGATCGTATGTCCTGCTCTGGAAAAAAGGGGAGTTGACGGCAACCAAGGTCCTGCCGCAGCAGCAGGAGCGTTGCGACGTGTTCAACGGGATAGATTCCAATGACGCCGACGACCGGGGATTCTATGAGGATGCGATATTTACCAAGTGCGGCACGATGCTCGAGGGTCTGGAGCCCGACACGGACTACCAGTATATGATAGAAGCTCCCGGAGGGCAGCGCAGCAGCGTGCACAATTTCCGCACGGCGGGAGCGGAGCAGTGGTCCGCCTGTCTCATCTCCGACATCCACACTTATATGCCGAATCCAAGGCGTCTGTCGTCGGCGATGGATATGATGGATACGATGCGCAGGTTCGACCCGTCGCTGGATTTCATATTGTCTCCCGGAGATGTTGTGGTCTGGGGCGGAAGCTATTCGTTCTGGAAGAGACTCTTCGACGAGCCGGAATTCGAGAAGTCGATGTGGGCCAGAGTGAACGGCAACCACGACAACTGGACAAAGGAGACCCAGCCGAAGAAACTCTACGACCTGCCCAATCACTTTTTCTACAACACCTCGTATTTCCCGCGCAACGGGTATGAGAACGAGATGGGAGTCTGCTACCATTTCCGCTACGGAAACGCTCTTGTCATAATGCTCAACACCGAAGACATTTATGGCAAAGGGGAGTTCAAGGCTATGTCCGACTGGATGCGCAAGGTGGTCAACGATGCGCGCAGCGGCTCGAACCCGCCTGATTTCGTCATTGTCGTCGAGCACTACGAGTGGTTCCTCGGCACCAACGGAAAGACATCGATGTACGGGATGTGGGCTCCGATATTCGATGAACTCGGGGTTGACGTTGCAATTGCCGGCAACAACCACGTCTATCTCCGCTCGCACCCTCTGCGGGGAGGCGTTGTCGACGAGAAGGGGACCCTGTATATCCAGACCCCGTCTTCGGACAACGAGCGCGGACGCCTGATATCGGAGGACAGATTCGACAACCGGGACAAGATCGCCAATCGCTGGAGCGAGGGACGTCATATGGTCGGGGCAATACATATGGCTGTGGACGGCACCTCGATTACCCTGACGCTTCTTGACAGGCACGGCAACATTTTGGATGCTGCAAGAAAGGAAAAACGATGACAAAAAGTTTGTACACAGCGGCGCTCCTGCTGTTTTCCCTCGCTTCCTGCATGGCGAAGCAGGAGAAACACGAGATGACAAGCACCCGCTTCATCTACAAGTTCGCCGCAACTCCCGAATTTTACTGCCCTGATGCGGACTTCTCAGCACAGGCTCGGAGGATTGCGGACAAGATGACGAAAGAAATCCAATCCGCTCTTGTGAACCCTTCATACGAGTTGACTCTCGAAGGGGTCGACAACAATATGAAGAGGACTTTCAATTCCGACTGGAAGGACACGCGGTCATTTGCAATCCCCACCGGCTCCTACAATGTCAGCGGAGGCTCCGCTCCTCTCCCCGGTTCAATCAGCGACAAGGCCCAGCTTTCAGTGGACGGGACCATAAAGGTCACGGGTCAGAGTCCTTCGATTACCCTCAGCGCAAGACTCAAGTCCCCCCTGCTCCTGCTCTCGCAAAGTGACGTGGAGGAAGCCGAACTCTGGAAGGACGGGCACTCGTCCACTCTCTACAGGACGGACTCCTACAAATATGCATTCCTGCTCGGGAAGCCCGACAGCCTTGTCTGGTTCACTTCTAAAGGAGCGTATGTGGCGGACTTGAAGGGAACGGAGTTCAAGGACGGGACCATCTACGTCTACAATGAACTTTCCTCTGACTTCGATGCAAGGGAGTATACGGCTGCCGTCGAGACGGTATTTCCCGTCCTGAGTCCCGGCTCCACCCCTTCCCCCTGCTACACTTCCACCATCAACGGCCGCCCTGCCCTTCTGCAGGAAATCGGCGGCCCCACACCGGATGAGAAGCTCGAGCTGCTGAATTTTTCCTGCAGCGGCAGGCAGATTCTTTCCATCACCGCCAGCGAGCCGATTCGCACCTGCAGCATCCACCCTCTCAGCCGCAACGTCCAGCCCAGGATTACCGGCAACACCCTCAGTTTCGACATCGCCGGTCCGGCGAAATACTACATCTGCGTCAACTCCCTTCCTCCCATTGCCTGCATCGCCAACCCTCTTGAAAGCGACGTTCCCGACCCTGAGGATGCTTCCGTCCTTTATTTCGGCCCCGGCGACCATATGGCCGGCGAAATTCCGGTCAGGAGCGGCAGCAAGGTCTATCTCGCCCCGGGTGCGAACGTTGTCGGGACTATCACCGGCTCCGGCAGGGACATCAGAATCTATGGCCGCGGAATCCTGAAAGGCACCATCCGCCTGCAGAACTGTGACCGTCTCACTGTCGAGGGAATCACAGTCAGCAATCCCACGGGAGGCTCGTCCAACCTTGTAGTTTCAAGCACGGACGTGGTCTATGACAACGTCAAGGCGTTCTCGCACACCGAAAGGTGGGGCAACGACGGAATCAATCCGATGTGCTGCCGGGGGATGCGTATCACGGGCTGTTTCATCCGGACGAAGGACGACTGCATTTCAATCAAGGCCAAGATCCCGACCGACGGGAACTACAATACCAACAACATCACCGTCGAAAAGTGCGTGCTCATCGGCTGGTCAAATTCGGACGGAGTTACGCTCGGCTACGAACTCAACGGAGACGAGGTGAAGGACATAGTCCTCAGAGACCTTGACATCATCTGCTCGCACGGTTCGGGAAGGACGCAGGGCCATTCTGCCTTCAGTATTGTGTGCGACGGCAACTCCAACGTGCACGACATCCTGTTCGAGGACATCAGGGTCGAGGATGATATCGAGTACAAGAACCTGGAAATCATCCTTACCGACGCCACCCTTTACGGAGACGGGCGCATCGGATACCTGCACGACATCACGCTCAAGGACATTCAATGGACCAACACTCTCAAGCCTCTGGTGCTCGCAGGACAGGCTGACCGGCACATATACGGAATCAAGTTCATCAACTGCAAGGTCGGAGACAAAAAATTGACGTCGACAGCCGACGCCAATTTCGATATCCGCTACGCGGACGATATCAGTTTCGAGTAGGGATTACAGGTTCTGTCCTGCCTTGATCTCCTTCACTCCCATCAGCTTGAGGACCT
>JAKSJY010000029.1 GCA_024402025.1 Bacteroidales bacterium | reverse complement strand
TCTGATCAATTTTTCTTCTTTACCTCGTTATCTCTCTCAATAATTCAAAGAACTTTTCCGATTCGCTTACCGCGAAAAGGACTGCAAAGATAGACATTTTTTCTTACTCTGCAAATCTTTTTGCAAAATTTTTAAAATATTTTTTATGATTTCCGAACACTTCCGGCCACAGACGATTTGCATATGAGAAGCATTGTGATTAACTTTGAGTTGATTAACTCGTCCCGAGCGAATGAAGAAAACGATACTGACCGCTTCTGCGGTGCTGCTCCTCGCACTGCCGGCCCTCGCCGGCGGCAACAGCTCCCGTACAATCGGGGCTCTGAGGCCGATTTACATCGCCACCGGCATCCCCATTGACGGGACCACTGTGGACAGAACGACTTCGGACGTAAAGTTCCAGGTAAGCTTCGCACTTCCGATAGCCTCCGACATCGCCGGAGTCGAGGGTCTTGATTTCAAGATAGGTTATACCCAGCGTTCCGTATGGTTCCTGTATGCGAAATCCTCCCCTTTCAAGGACAACATATACATCCCGGGGGGATATCTCGACATCCCCCTGAAAAACGGGGACTCCCTGATGTGCGGAATAGAGCACCGCTCCAACGGACGCGACGACAGCTTTTCAAGGTCCGTAAACTACGTTTTCGGAGAATATACGCACCGCTTCCCCTTCGGGTTGACTGTCCAGGCCAACGCAAGAGCCGGGTTCGGCTGGTATGACGACGATATCACGGAAAAGATGTTCAGCCGGTTCCACGGCTACCTCACCCTCGGCGCGATGTACGAGGCGGGCAGGTTTTCGGCGCTGCTCAGCGCCACCCCCGTATTCGGAGGCCCGGCGGTGATGAACCTGACGGCGGAAATCGCAATGCGGCTGGGCGGAGAGGATTCGATGTACAAGCTTTTCATCCAGGCCCACAGGGGCTACGACGAAAGTATGTGCGACTGCATCTATGGAAGGATACCGCCGGCCTGCCTCAGGTTCGGGCTGCTGATAACCCCCGGAAACTGCAGCAGGCTGAGTCTTTGACACTATAAAACATAACACATATATGGAAAGAAGACATTTTATCAAATGCATGGCAGGGACCGGAGCCCTTATCGCCACTTCACGGCTTCCCTCGTTCGCGGAGGACAAACCTGAAGCATTTCCCGAGAGAGGCGATTGGGAAAGACTCGCTGTCAGCTATGCAACCGTCAACATAGGTCTCGAGAAACCGTTTTCCGTAATGCACCTCTCCGACACCCATCTTACTGCAGCCTACCCGCACGAAGGCGAGGACAAACTAACCGTAAGCCAGGTCCGCACAAAGACTTTCGGAGGCAGGCAGGAAGAAGCACTCAGAGACTCCCTCGACTGGGCGAAGAAGAACACCGACTACGTCATCCATACCGGAGACCTCATCGATTTCCAGAGCGAAGCCAACTTCGACCTGGTCCGCAAGTATTTCGGGGAAAATATGACGGGCTCGATGGGAAACCACGAATTCTCCATCAATATGTGGCTCGGCAAGCAGGGCAGGGACGAGGCCTACAAGGATCTCACCAGGGACAAGGTGCAGGCCGTCTACCCGTATGACATCCGCTTCTGTGCGCAAGTGGTGGACGGAGTGAATTTCATCACACTGGACAACGTCTACGGCTATGTTGTTCCCGAGCAGGTGGAAAGGTTCAAGGAGGAAGTGAAGAAAGGTCTTCCCATCGTGCTCTGCATGCACGTGCCCTTCTTCACGGACAACATCTGGAGGGCCACCGTCAGGTTCTGGAATGCCGCCAACAGGAAGTTCACCGTTCCCGACGTTCCCAAACCGACCGGGGACTACCGCATACAGCAGGAGGACGCAACCACCAGGGACTTCATCGCATACCTCAAGACGGAGCCGCTTCTCAAGGCCATCCTCGCCGGCCACGAGCACATCACCCTCGAGGACCGCTTCTCCCCGACCGCTATGGAATACCTCATAGGCGGCAACTTCCTCTTCCAGGTGCGCGAGATACTCTTCGTATGACGAGCATTCTTGCCATCGCCCTCTGGCTGCAGTTCCTCGAAGCGCCGGCGGCATACGTTTTCGAACCGGAAATCCTCAGCCGGGAGACATTCAGGCTCGAAGACTGCAGCATCGAAGTGATGTACCAGCGCAACGGCCCTGCAACGGTCCAGCAGGTCATCGAGGTCATCCCCGCCGCCGCGCGGGAGCCGCTTCCGGCCGTGGTGGTGCCGTATTACTTTCCGGAAGCGATGCTCGGATGCAGCGTGGAATCCATCAGGGACGGCTCCGTGCGCAGCCTTTCGGACATCGGCGGCCTCGAAGGATACAAAGGCATCGAGATGATGGCCCAGCTCGCAAGGCGGGGGTTCGCCTGCATCAGCGCAGAGTCATACCACCTCACATATATTCCCCAGGATCTGGGACGCGACGACTTCAAGCGCTGGAAAGGCGCCGCGGAGGCATTCAACGCCGACTATCCGCAGTGGTGCGGAGCCGGCAAGATAGTCGCCGACACGAGGCTGCTTGTAGATATACTGGAAGCGGATCCTCGCATCGACGGCAAGCGCATAGGGATAGCAGGCCACTCGCTTGGAGGAAAAACAGCGTTCTACACAGGTTGCCTTGACCCCAGGATAAAGATCATAATCGCGAGCGACTGGGGCTATCTGTGGGACAGCACGAACTGGGATGCCGAGTGGTATTGGGGAGACAAGCTCCGGACTATCAGAGGGTCGGAGCCTTCCGCGCAAGCCGGTCATGGCAGCCTGATCGACTACGGAGTGACCGAAGGGCAGGTGAAATCCTTCTGCTGGATTGCGGGCCACGACGACAGCGCCGGGAGTCTGGACGCATTCAAGGAATCGGAAGCCTGGCGCAGGTACTTCAGCCGGCACCATCAGAAATTCCTTTTCATCAACCACGCCACCGGCCACCGCCCCACTGCCGAAGCGCTGGATCAGGCATACGACTTTCTGCAAGCCAATCTCTAGAGATTGTCCGGCAGGCGTTGCGGCCGTCAGTTCCGGGTGAGTTTAGGGATGCGGAGTGTTACGGCCTTTTCGAGAAGGTCAATGGTGAAATGCGTTGACGCAACCGTTTCCCCATCCACCAGGAGATAGATGAGGTCTTTCGATGACGCTTCGATATGGCGTCCCTTGCAGAACTTGAACACAAGCCTCGCGAACTTGCTGTTGACGTATTCCCCCGTCTTGAATTTGCCGAACAGGATAAGGAATACAAGCAGGGGGCAGAATCTTGCGATGACCACGTCGAACCAGCCGTCGTCGATCTCCGCGTTCGGAGCGCACTTGTAGAACTCTCCGTAGTATTTCGAATTGGCGACAATGCACATCATCGTCAGGCCCCTCGACATTCTTTTTCCGTCCACTACGATACGGAAATTGTTGACCCTGTTGAAAAGCAGGGCGCGGAGCGTTCCCCTGAGGTAGGGCTGGCTCTTGCCTTCACGGATATACATATCGCCGAAGAAACCGCACATCGAGTCGAAACCGAAATTTGCGACGTTTATGGAATAGTCGTTGTTGCACTTTATGATGTCGGACTTCATAGTCTCCCCTTCCACCAGATCCTTCACACTGCGGAAATTCCTGCCGGGGAAATAGCAGGAGAAAGAGGATGTCGCTCCATACGAGAGCATCGCCACACTTTTGTTCTTTGCGCCCACCACTCCGGCGGCGACCTCGCTCATCGTACCGTTTCCTCCGCAAGCCACGAAGCAGACCTCGTCATCCGGATGGAAATCGCAATATATCCTTACGAACCGGGTCGCATCACCTTCACCTTGAGTATGATACACCTCATAGTCTATTCCGGTTCCCTTCAACTGAGGCATCAGGTCATCATCGATGAAACGCTTGTCGCTGCGTCCGTTTATTATGAAAATCCAGTACATATGCTTCTCGAAACCTTTTATTTGTAAAGTTCAGCGGGGTTGTAGCCGCGTGCAAGATACCAGGGAATGAACGCGATATCCGTACGGGTTATGAAATCCTCGGTGTCGGTCTTCGTTCCCCAGGCGCACTCGCAAAGAGCCGCCATCCTCGGGAGGGCCATCTTCTGCAGCTGTGCATCGTCCGGAATCAGTTCCGTCCACAGGCAGCACTGCATTCCAAGTATGTGGCTGCTCTCCTCCGGAGTCAACTGGTCGAAAGGATCGAAGGAATATCCCTGACGTATCGAGCAGAGAATCCTGTAATCCCCGCCGCAAATGTCCAGAGCATCAGACTTGTCCCTGTACTGCGGATGGTCGAAATAGAAATGGGTCGAAGGGCACATTATCACGTCGTTGCCGAGTTTTGCGGCGGCAATTCCGCCTTTGGCTCCGCGCCACGACATAACCACAGCGCTCCGGCTCACGCCTCCGTCCAGAATTTCATCCCAGCCTATCATCTTGCGCCCCTTCGAAAGGATATAATCCTCCATCCTCCTGACAAAATAGTTCTGGAGTTGCGAAACATCCGTCATCCCCTCTCTTTTCATCAGAGCCTGGCACTCGGGACACTCCTTCCACATATCCTTCTTGACCTCGTCTCCGCCTATATGGATATACTCCGAAGGGAAGATCTCACACAATTCGTCGATGACTCCGAAAAGGAATTCGTAAGTGCTTTCCTTGCCGGGACAGAACACGTCCTTTGAAGCTCCAAGTCCCCTGCCGACCTCATATCCTTCTCCCCTGCATCCGAGGAAAGGATAACTTGCCAGTGCAGCAAGGCAGTGTCCCGGGCTTTCAATCTCGGGGATGACCTCGATCTGCCGCGCCGCCGCGTAGGCGACTATTTCCTTCGCTTCCTCCTGGGTGAAGAATCCTCCGTAGGGAGTCCCGTCGAACACGTGGGAAACGTAATAATGCCCCACTACGGTTTCCTTGCGGACAGAGCCCACCTCTGTCAGACGAGGGAAACGTTTGATTTCGATTCTCCAGCCCTCGTTGTCGGTGAGATGCCAGTGGAGGGTGTTGAGTTTATGAATCGCCATCATATCGATATACCTCTTGACCTGGTCGACGCCGAAGAAATGCCGGCAGCAATCCAGGTGCGCTCCACGGTATGAGAACTTTGGCGCATCGCTTATCTTCATCGAAGGATACAGGCACACTCCCTGAGAAGTAGTCTGCACCATCACCTGAAGCAGGGTCTGGAGTCCCCACCATACGCCCTTCGGGCTTCCGCCCGCAATGTGTATCCTGTTCTCCGGGTCAGCCTCGAGGGTATATTCCTCCTCCTGGAGAGACGGGTCGAGCGACAGGAATATCGAGGCCTTGCGGGGCGTCTTTGCAATCTTGAGCGAAGGCACCGGATCCTGCCTGATGAATTCCAGGAAGGTATATGCCACGGGGGCGATACCCGCATTCCCAATCCATATGGTACTGCCGTCGGTGATTTTCACGCCGCCTTCATTCTGGATGAAGCTGACGGGTTGGGGCACTATGCAAACACCGGAAATTTCCTTCAGGCTGATTGCGAATCCTCCGCCCGGAGCCATTGTGAAATCGAGCTTCGCCGAGCGGGTGACGTAGGTTTTCTCGACAACGTATTTCTGAGGCGCTGTGCGGTAATCCGCATCTGGCGCATCGCGATAGACGGTGGCCTCGAAGCGCTTGCCTTCCGGAAGGAAGGAGAAGTCCACGGAGACGGTGCGTGCCTGCTCGTCCGTAACGCCTCCAACATACCAGCAACCATCCTTGCGGCCCTTTCTGGCCACAACGATATAGTCGCCGATTTCGGCATCAAGGTATCTGCTTTCGGACCAGTCGCAAGGAACGTCCTTGATGAACTGGAATGCATCCGGGAAGCGGTCGTAGTTTTCAGGCAGGTCGGCCGCCATCTGCAGAGGCGAAGGCATCGTGAGATAGAGCCCCAACTGGTTGCATATCGTCGCGTTCACGTGAGAGCTGTTGCGCCCCTGGGAGGTTACATTCATATCCATCTCGAAAATGCCCGGAGTGTAGTCCATAGGGCCTCCGTTCAGGCGGGTGAAAGGCAGGATGGTGACGTGGCCCGCGGAAATGCCGCCGAAAGCCTGGTATTCCGTCCCCATCGCAGACTCGTTGCCGACCATATTGGGATAGGTGCGGCACAACCCGGTAGGACGCACGGCCTCGTGCGCGTTGACCATTATATGGTGCCTGGCGGCCTCACGGATAGCGTACTGATAGTGGTTGATGGCGGCCTGGCCGAAGCGGTACTCGCCGCGGGGGTAGATGTCGCCGACATAGCCGCTCTTGACCGCGTCGTAGCCGTACTTGTTCATCAGCGAGTAGGCGGCTTCCATCCGGCGCTCGTAATTGCGCATAGAGGAGGACGTCTCGTGATGCATAATCAACTTCACACCCTTGGATGCGGCATATTCGTTGAGAGCCTCGATGTCGAAATCGGGAGAGGGCGTCACGAAATCGAAAACGTCCTCCTTGAGGAAACTTTCCCAGTCCTCCCAGCCTATGTTCCAGCCCTCGACGAGCACCTCGTCGAAGCCGTTGTCAGCCGCATAGTCTATATACTTCTTTACGTTGGCCGTGTTCGCGCTGTGAAGAGGCTGCTTCTGCGCGGCGGCATAGTCGGTCAGGGCGATGCGGGTGCTTCCGTCAGGGACTATTCCCGCCCAGGTGCCGCGGTTGGAAATCATCTCCCACCATACTCCGATGTATTTGGTAGGATGAATCCAGGAGACATCTTCCAGAGCACAGGGCTCGTTGAGATTAAGAATCATCCTGGACGACAGCTGCTGCGCACCGTTCTGCGCCACCTGCACGGTACGCCAGGGCGTATGGCAAGGGGCCTGAAGGACCGCCATATCCCCCTCCGGATTCGGAGTCAGGGCCGACTTGAAGGTAAGAGTGCCGGGAATCAGCTGGAGATGCATACAGGAATAATCCGTGAGGGCAGCCTCGTGGATATTGATATACATCCCGTCATCCGCGCGCATCTGGAGAGAAGTCTGGACGGCATAGACGGAGAATGGGGAGTGCTCCGGATTGGCGCGCAGGGCACCGGGTACCTTCTCCGGGATCTCGCTGATTCTGGAACAGGTATATTCATACTCCTGGGAATCATAATCCCCGGGAATCCACCACGCGGTATGATCCGATGCGAGAGCAAACTCAGTGCACTCGTCAGAGACGATCATATAGTCGCTCAAGCCCTTCACCTTGGGGAATTCGTACCTGAGCGCCATTCCGTCATCATACACGCGGAATCGTATTCCCATCACGCGTCCCGAAGCCTTGTGCGACAGAGTGACGTGCAGTTCGTTGTAGCAATTGCGTATCTCGGATTCTTCGCCCCACACCGTCTGCCAGGTCTCATCGAAACTCTCAGTCCCGCTATCCTCCAGTACAAAGCCACGCGTAAGGTCGAAATCCGGACTCGCAAAGACCTTCGAGATGGAACCGTCCTGTCCGATGACCACCTTGCTGACGTGATTCCCGCTCCTGAGTTTCAATCCGAGCCCGCTTTCCAGAATCACCGGGATGTCACCGCACCGTAAACTGTAGCGGGGAGCCCCGTCGTCTGCGAGCTTGAAATCCATCGTCAGCTTTCCGGACGGGGATGTGATGCTCTGGGCAAGGGAAAAAACACAGGAGACCACGACACACGCAAGCGTGGAAAGAATCTTCTTCATAATCTACTCTTCGTAAAATTCCTCGTGGCGCTTTGCCACATAATTTGACAATCTTTTATACATCGAATACAGATAGTCATCCGTACCCTTCTTGTTCTTGAGATAGGAAAACTCCGTCGTACCCTGGTAATATGCAATGTTGTTGTTTGCGAAAACACCGAGGGAATCGAAGACGTCCATATACTGGTCCATCCTGCCGGCGCAATCCTGATGCCAGGACGGGCTGAATTCGAATTCGAGGTCCATTCCGTACTTGCGGGCCAGTTCGACGGTCCGTGCAAGTCTGGAATACGGCACGTCGATGTTGAAGAAATAATTGGGCTGCAGGTAACAGAAATCGAACCCGTTATCCTTCCAGTTCGAATAAACCGGGAGGACGAATTTTTCACTGAAATAAGGGATAAAGTTCACGATATAGCCCAGGGAATGGACATATCCGCTGATTTCGCTCAGGTGGAAAGTACTGAGTCCCGCATTCTCAACCGGCCAGTAGAAGCCGATCAGTTCAAGATTGCGGTATCCTTTTCCGGCAAAGCCCTGCACCATCCTGTCGATCTCCCACTTGTACACTTCCAGGGTATTTGTCCACTTGCTCCAGTCGGAGGTGTCGAGGCCTTCGATGTCTCCCCACTTATACCCGTCCCCCTGGGAAAAATAAGGGAGAACCGGTATCATAAGAACAATCTTGTGCTTGTGGAAAGGAGCGGAGACAATGGATTTCGCCGATTCCAGGTTCGCATCGAGTCTTGGGAGGATCACGTCGAACCAATTGGAGAAAAGTCCCTCTATCATATCCTTTGTGCAGCACTTGCGGTCATATCCCAGACCCATATAGGTATAGTAGGTGTTGTAGTGCTGCTCAAGAAGAAGGGCTCCGTCAAACATCCATCGCGGAGACTGCTCGTCCGTCATAATATAGTCATTGAAATCAGGCACTGAAGCGGCATCCTTCTTGAGCGGACCTCCGCAATAGTACAGTACCAGGTCCCTGCATTCCGTCGCTACCTGCGGCAGCGTATCCACTGCGTGACAGACCGGAACCGACTCCCAGAGACGCAATTCCGACATATTGCAGGCGGAAGCCGAAGAAGTCCAGTACACCCCGTTGTTTTCATCCCTGAAGGCTCCGTTGAAATTGTTCAGAAGCCTGAACCTGTAGTATCTCGCGCGGGGTATCGTATCGCAGCAGTTCCCGACGAATGCAACCTCTCCCTCGACGCAGGGATCCGTTCCGGATTTCCCTATGTCGGACGCGCTCAAAGATATGGCCTTGTCCCGCAAGTATGAGAAATCGGCATCGAGAATACGCACCCAGTTGGTGTCGGAAAGATACCAGTCCTCCCGAGTCTTTGCCGGAACCTGGCCGTCAGCGACGTACGCCCACAACTCGAACTGCGCCGGATCGATGCCCTGAAGCCCACGATACGGCATAACGGCCAGTTTGTAGAGCTTTACGCTGCGGGAAACATCGAAAGTGAACCAGGGATGGGTCTCGCCGCCGTCCCATCCGAAGAACTTCCAGGCAACTTCCGACCATCTCTGGTAACCGCTCATCCACCGACCGTCGAACAGTTCCCTCATCGTGAATTTCACGCTGGGACCGTTGTCCGTGGAAAGGACGGCGTCACCCTCGAGATTGAGAATGGAACACTGCTCGAAAGGTATTTCCTTCTCGACCATATCGACGTTCGGACGGGAGATGTATTTTTCAACCTCCTGCAACACTGTCTTGGTGCAGGAAGTCGCAAATACCGCGAAGGAGACTATCAACAGCCGGGCCGACAGTTTCATCATACGACAGATTACCTGACTTTATAGAATCCCCAGGTCGTCGCAACCGGGCGGTTTTCGTCAGCGTAATTGACGCGCGAACCGTTCACGAACATATTGGTTGAACCGCCGCCGTCCATATTGCAGGCATCGACGCATCCGAGGCCCTTCATTATGCGGCCCATCTCGTCGAGTTCCGCACCGGCGCTGGCCTTGATACGGCCGTCGCAGATAAAGAAGATGACCTTTCCGTCGGCCGTGCGTCCGATGGCAGTGCGGTCAGGACTCTCGCCGTCATTGTAGATGTCATAGGGAATGACCTCCCAGTTGTTGATGTAATACTCGAGACCGCGTCCGGAAACTGCATAGTCGCACTGTACCTTGTTGTCATAAAGAAGGACAGGACCGGCTCCGAGTGCATAAACCGGATTCCAGGAGACCTTGTGCGCATTCCAGCTCTGGGTGGGGACATCATAGCACTGGTCGCCTATGACGTGAGGGAGCGGCGCGTCGTAATAGTACCTGTCGTAGCACCAGAGAGTTTTTGCATTGCCCTGCGCATCGATTCCGAAGCAGCCTCTCGTAACAGGATACATGGTGTTGTACTCGTTGGCGATGTTGTATTCCTTGTTGGTACGGAGCGAACCGCGGACGGTGTAGAGCGAGGTCTTCAGAGAACTGTTGATTACTGAAAGGCCCACTGCGCTGGTGTTGTAGAAATACGCACCGTTGATCATTACCAGACAATCGGAAGTCCATTGCGCATCCAGGGTCTTGGTGGTTCCGGGGCTGTTTGCCTTGAGTGCCACTTTGCCCGTCGAGAGGTCGGCTATGGCATACCAGGCATTGATGGGGCTTCCTTCGATGGTGGAAGTGGTCTTGTAGACCTTGACTTCCGCAGGGTAGCCGGAGGGCGTGATGTCCGTCCAGGTGAAGGTGATGGCCTCAGGCTGGGGAGCGAGAGCGGCCGTCTTGTCGGAAGAGTAATAGGTCTTGCCCTCAGTCTTGGCGTAAGCGCGGATGTGATAGGTCTTCCCTTCCTCAAGCACGGCGTTGGGGATTGCCTGGAGCTGCGCGCCGTCAACGTACTTGGAAGCCGCGATATGCGCGCCCTCTACGGTAGGGTTTTCAGCCTCGCCCCAACAGATTCCCTTTTCCTTTATCTCATTTTCAAAATCCTTTGCCTCATACCTTACTGAAATGGAGGCGTAAGTGGCAGAAGGATTTTCCGTAAATTCTATATTGGCGGGGTCCATATCCTGAATCTCGACAGCCTCGGCAGTATATGCAAAATCGGAACTGAGGGACTCCTTGATTTTGCTGTTGGCTTTCACACCGAAATAATACTTGTTGCCAAGTTTCAGTCCGCTGACGACGATGCTGGTCGAATCGGCCTTGACCATTCCGGCATTTGTCGGAATTGCCGAGCCGTCTTTCTTGTATACAACGCTGAAGGACGTTTCATCAGCGCTGTTGTCTGTCCAGGACACCATAACGGAATTGGAATTCACCTGGGCGGCCGTAACGGCGGACGGGGCCTCAAGTTTGGTGTCGGAGACAGGTTTCTTTCCCGGCGTGTCAGGGTCGACTTTTCCGGAGCAGGACACCATTACAAGAAATGATGCCGCGATGGTGAAAAAAGAATGGACTTTCATATCTGTATCAATTGTTTTATTTGTCGTAAACTTCTATGTGACGTTCCGCTATGTGGTCGGCAAGCCGTTTGTATTGGGCGTGGCTGTTATTCTTGAGCCATACAAAGCCCTGGCCCGACTGATAGTAGGCAAGATTCTTGCTCTTGAACACGCCGTTCTCCTCGAAAATGGTGATGTAGGCGTCGAGCTTCTCCGGACCGTAAGCCTGAGGGTCGAATTCCATCTCCATATCCATTCCATACCTGTTGGCATAGCCGCAGGCCGTGGAAACCTGTTCCCTCGGAACGTCGTAGAAATAATAGTTGGGCTGGAGGTAGCAGTAGTCGAAGCCGAAACTTTGCCAACAGGAATAGATCGGTTTGACGAATGACTCCGAATAATAGGGAATGAAATACAACTGCATATTGAGCCCGTGGATGAAACCGGCCATCTCCGAAAGGTGGGCGGCGGACAGTTCCGCATCCTCCATCGGCCAGTAGAAACCCGCAAGTTCCAGGTTCTCGAACCCCGCCGAGGCAAAATCATCCATCATTTTCCGAATCAGCCACTTGTACAGGTCCAGGGACGCCGACCAACTGCTCCAATCGATCTTGTATCCCGGGACAGTACCCCAATAATCGCAGTTGGAGGTATACGGCAGCCAGGGTATCATCAGCACCACCTTCTCCTTCCGCATATTGGTAGGAGCCTTAGCCTTTGCCTTTGCAACGGCGGAGTCCAGATTCTTGAGCACCTTGTTCATCCAATTGGCGACGAGGGCGTCGATCTGGTTCTTCGTGCTGTACAGATTCGCATATCCGCGGCCCATAAAACTTCCGGACTTGTCTCCGTCCGTCCAGATTTCCAGAAGCAGCACTCCGTCGAAAAGATAACGCGGAGTCGACTCGTCGGAAACCAGATAATTCATAAAGAAGTTTTCCGTGCAGTAATCCCCCCTGAGGCTGGGAGTACCGCAATAGAAGAGCATCATATCCCGGGGGACTTTGGGGAATACCCTCTCGGAAGCATCCTGATTTATTGTAAGTTCAGCCGAGTTGCGGGTAATGGCATTGGTAAAAATGACTTTCCCGGAACGCGCCCCGGAACCGGTATTCGAGTCTATACGGACCGTTATCTTTGTCCTGTCCTCTCCGGAACTTCTGGAAAGGGTTATCCAGCTTTCAGTGACGGAGGCCTTCCAGTAGTCGCTGGTGCGCACCCTGAAATCCAACTTGTTGATATCCCCATTGCAGTTGACCCGGGTTACACTCCGGCCGTTTTCCTCGATGACCTGGATGTCCGGAGCATCTTCCTTCTTCGGAACCGGATCCTTTTCCCCGGCACAGCCCGCAATGAAACCAAGCACTGCAAAAGCAGCGAATATTCTTACAACATTTTTCACAGCCACTAATTTACAAAAAAATCCAACTCCTGTCAAGGGAGTTGGATTCTTCATTGAGAGAAGTCCTGTTAGAACTGGTATTTGTAGAGTTCAAGCTCGGACATACATAGAGAGGTCATACGAAGTGAAGTATCCGTGCCGACACCATTTCCCGAAAACTTGAGGGCATCGGGGCCCCAGTATCCTGCCTGGGACTTGACGACAACCCATCTGTAATAACGGGCGGAAGGTACGCTGTTCAATCCTTCGGGCATATGCTCGGAAATGACAACTGTTGCACCCTGCTTGCAAGGGTCCTTTTCGCCACCTACCTCATAGCCTGTCTCTTTGCTCTCTACCTTCCAGGCTTCCTGCAGCCTTTCAGTGACGTCACCTTCGAGAATCTTGGTCCAGTCTCCGCTTTCCCTCCAGTTGGAAGGAGTGGTGGAAGGAACCTCTCCGGCCTTGGTGTATGCCCAGATTTCGAAGACTGCAGGGTCATACGCTATCCATCCATAGTAAGGAGAGATGAAAATCTGATAAAGCTGGCAAGACTCACCTACATCAAAAGTGAACCAAGGAGTATCGCTGTTGCCTGGCCAGCCGAAATACTTGTAGTTTCCTGAAGGATAAGAGTACATCTTGAAGCCCTGGCAAAGTTCGCCGTCGAAGAGTTCTGCTCCGTGGTTCGAAGCCGAATTTGAATACCAGGCGCCGTCACCCGTGCAGTTTATGAGGGCACACTTGGTCCTGTCAATCTTGGCAAACGTAGGAAGCGCTACCGAAATGGTGTAGAGAAGGTCAGTTTCAAGGTTGTTCACATAGAAGGAATAAGGCTCGGTAAGATTGAGAATCGCCTCCTCGAAACATCCCTCTGCAGGGACTGCCCTGGAAATAAGTTCCATATGAACCTCGATTGCCGACAAGTCCATCTTCGGATCCGTCAATTGAATGGAAACGGTCCTGGTGGAATTGTCGATGACTCCTTCGAATATTTCCTGATTGACCTTGGCGTAAACCCGCTTGATGGGAGCCGTTATAGGACGCTCAGGAATCTCGGTCTCGAAGGGTGCCGGGAGGTCTGCGCAACCTACGGCAAAACCTGCCGCAAGCGCAAGACATGAAATCAAATAAAATATCTTTTTCATAATTGTTCCTGTTTAATAATCTACTCTGAAACAGACGTATCCCAACCGGGGTTCTGGACAAGTCCCTTGGAGATATCCATCTGTCCCTGAGGAATAGGGAAGAGATAGAACTTGTCATCCCAGGCACGGGATTCGAAGGCAACTCTCTTGTGGAATGCCTCGCATTTCTTGAAGGACTGCTTTGTCGGATCTCCGGCATCAGCCGCATAACCCCACATACGACCTCCGTCACCATACTTGCGGTCATCCACTTCGTTCCCAAGGTCAGGGGTTCCGCTGAGCAGACGACGGCGTGTGGTATAGTAGCGGTCACCCTCGAGACAGAGTTCGATCTGACGCTCGCGGATGATGTATTCACGCTGCTGGCCCTGGTCTCCAAGAATCTGAGGATAAACGGAGAAGATGCTGGGGATACCCGCACGCTCGTGGATCTGGTCCCAGTATTTTTTGATGTCAGGATTGGTGGGATCATACTCGTTGAGAGCCTCGATGTAGTCGAGAAGAACCTGCGCGTAGCGGATATAGATGGAAAGATAGTTTCCGGGAAGGTATGACTCGTAGAAGTCGGCATTTACAACCCTCTTCTGAGGAGCGAATCCCGTAATAGGATATGAATAGTGTCCCGCAGTGGTGTTGGCGTGTGATGCTCCACCATAGTAGAACTCTACCCTTCCCCAACCGTCCTGCTGGTTGACAGGAGTCTTGGAGCTGAATCCGTTGCGGTGCTCGGTGTCGTTGTTGCGGCAGAGGACAACCCTGTGGTTATAGTTGACGGATGCATAGTAGCGGGCCTCGCGGTTCACGTTGATACCCCAGTCATCCTTTGCGTGTCCCCACGCATCAAGGTTGATAAGGTCGTTGAGCCAGTCTTTCTGATCGTCCTCGTTGCCGACATATCCGTGGGGATTGTAGTGAGGACCGTCCTCTTCGGCATACTTGTTCTCAACGTATCCGGAAGCGGGATCGTGGATGTCACGACCGTTCTCCATATAGAAGGCGTCGATAAGGCGGAGGGTTACACCCAGACCGCACATACCCTGCTTGTCATTGATAGGAGTGGTGTGTACCATCCAGGCAGAACGAACGCCCTTGTTGTTCCAGGTAGCTGCGCCCTGATCGATGGTACCGAAGATGATTTCGGAGTTCCAACCGTTATTGAACAGGTCGTAGCAGGATTTGTAAGGGTTGAAAGTAGGGTCGGCGCTGATGCCTTCGTAGTACATTGTAGCCTGGTCCTTGCCTGATGCAGGGTCCTTGGTCGCACAGTAAAGACCGAGATTTGCCTCTTCAGCCTTGGTCTCTGCGATTTCGATGACCTTCTTTGCGGCAGCTGCAGCCTTCTTCCACTTCTCTTCACTGTAGACGGTGTTTGCAAGAGGACTGCCGTCCTTGTTCTTGAAGTTGGCGTACATCTGGTTGCCGTTCCACTGAGGGGAAGCACAAAGCAGAAGAGCCATTTCCTTCACCGCACGGCAGGCGGGAATGGTAGCGCGGCCGAGGTTCGCCTTGTCGGACTGATATCCGTAAGGGAGATACTTCTCAGCTTCGTCCATAAGTTCGCAGATGTAATTGATACAATCGTCGAAATTGTTACGCTGCATTGCACCGAAATCCGTACTGGGCGACATTGTTTCCTTTATGAGGACAACAGGTCCGTACTGACGGCAAAGGAGGAAATAATAGAATCCGCGAAGGAACTTGGCCTCGCCGATATACCTCTTGTGCAGGTCGGGTGAAAGCTCGGAGCACCTGTCGATATTGGCCTCGAAAGTGAGAGTGGCACGTATTGCCTTATAGTAGGGACCCCACTTTACATAGAACTCTGTGGAAGGGTTCCAGTTGCCGTTGTTGATGTTGTATGTCTTGTATGCGGTCCAGAGAATATCCAACTCGTCAGCACATCCGAGCCAGGGATCATCCTGGTGCAGATTGTCTTCAGGGAGTGCCGCATAGCAGTTGTTGAGGTACTTGATGACCTCGTTCTTGTTGGTCCAGACCATCTCATCGGTCTTCATATCGTCCGGCATCTTGTCAAGGTAATCGCAAGCGGACAATGCGAAGAGGGAGAAAAGGATGATTATATATTTTTTCATATCCAATGATGTTTAGAAGTTAAGCTTTACACCAAAGTTGAGTTTTCTGGAAAGCGGATAGACATTACCGTTG
>JAKSJY010000028.1 GCA_024402025.1 Bacteroidales bacterium | reverse complement strand
GCGACGACTTCGAAGATATCCGAGGAGCAACTGTTCTATTGCCGTCAGAGAGGCATCCCCGAGGAGGATGCGGTAGGCCTGATAGTTAACGGATATGCAAAGGAAGTGCTTCAGAGGCTGCCAATGGAATTTGCAGTGGAGGCCCAGAAGCTGTTGTCGGTATCATTGGAGGGAAGCATAGGATGAGTTGGGTGGAAATCATATCGTCCGTTCTCGGACTTTTGTGCGTGTTTCTTGCCGGTCGCGGCTCGAAATACAATTTCTACGTCGGTTACGTTTACAACATCTTCCTGTTCGTCCTCTGTCTCGAGAGCAATCTCTTCAGCGCCCTCGTGCTCTGCATCGTCAGCCTTGCCATCAACGTCGGCGGCCACTACCGCTGGACGCACCCTCGCGAGGGGGAGCGCAGCAGCAAGGACCCGAACCAGCTGAAAGTCAGTGCGGTCAGGCCCGGTCGCTGGATCTTCCTCGGAGCGGGCGTACTCGTCGCGGGAGCCTTGTGGGCTCTGCTGCTGCAGGACAGGACTTCCGACGTGTCGCCCTGGCTTGGTTCATATATAATGATGGTGACTTTTCTGGCGCAGTATCTCAGTGCCGGGAAGCATTGGGAGTGCTGGATAGTTTGGCTGGTTGTCAATGCCGCGAACATAGCCTTGTACAGCGTAGCGGGGCGCTACCTGATGGCTGCGACTTACGCTTTGTATTTTGTAAACGGAGTATGGTCACTTGGAGGGTGGCTGAAAAAATACCAAGAAAATGTCTGATATTCTTCTGCAAATCAATGACCTGCATGCAGGTATCGAAGGAAGGGAAATCCTCAAGGGAGTGAATCTTACCGTGAGAAGCGGGGAAGTGCACGCCGTTCTGGGACCCAACGGAGCCGGAAAATCAACTCTCAGCGCAGTCCTGGCCGGAAAACCGGAATACAAGGTGCTCGGGGGAGAAATAATATACAGGGGACGCAATCTTCTGGAGATGACTCCCGAGGAAAGGTCCTGGGCAGGTATCTTCCTGAGTTTCCAGTATCCTGTGGAAATCCCCGGAGTGTCCATCACCAACTTTATGAAGGCTGCCGTGGGAGCCAGACGCAAGGCTCAGGGATTGCCTGAACTTTCAGCCGGCGAGTTTCTGAAACTGCTCAAGGAGAAGATGGCGTTCGTGCAGATGAAACCCGAATTCGCGAAGCGCGAAGTGAACGTAGGTTTCAGCGGCGGAGAGAAGAAGCGCAACGAGATATTCCAGATGTCGATGCTGGACCCTGTGCTGTCGATTCTGGACGAAACGGATTCCGGCCTGGATGTGGATGCGCTCCGAATAGTGGCGGACGGGGTGAACGCCCTGCTCACGCCGGAAAAGTCCTGTATGATAATAACCCACTACCAGAAGCTTCTGGAGTACATCAAGCCGTCCGTAGTGCACGTGCTCAAGGACGGACGCATCGTGCGCAGTGAGGGAAGCGAACTGGTGGATGAAATCGAAAGGAATGGATTCGAAGGTATGTAGGATAGGAGAAGGAGAGCACAGGGAAATCACCCTTGTGTTCGCGCCCGGTTCCGCGGGTCCGGAGCCTCTCGTCTTCGAGCTGGCCGGACCCGGAGCTTCGCTCGACCTTGCGTGTCTTTATCTCTGCGACGGGGACGACAGGCTGGATTTTGACGTGCGCGTACGTCATCTATGTTCGGGATGCACCTCACGTCAGCTTTTCAAGGGAGTTTGCCGTGGCAGATCAAAAATGAATTTCAACGGACTGATATATGTAGCCCCGGATTCCCAGAAGACCAAAGCTTATCAGGAATGTCACACCCTGCTGCTCAGCCCTGAGGCACTCGCGCAGGCCAGCCCGCAGCTGGAGATATATGCGGATGACGTGGAGTGCTCGCACGGAGCTACCGTGGGTTCCCTTTCCGAAGAGGAACTTTTCTATATGCGCTCGCGCGGAATCCCCGAGGCCGAGGCCCGGAGGCTTCAGATAATCTCTTTCATATCGCCTGTCCTTTCGCGTCTTGAAGAAGACCGTCAGCGGGAAATACTGGATTTGCTATGATTCTTCACCCGACCCCGAAAATCAACATAGGACTGAACGTCCTCGGAAAGAGGCCTGACGGATATCACAACCTCGAGACCCTGTTCTATCCTTACCGCGCCCTCAGCGACACCCTTACCATCGAGCCCGCTGATGGGACCTGTCTGGAGATTTCGATAGGCGATGCCTCCTGGGATGCCCAGGATGACCTTTGCGCGAAGGCCTGGAGACTTTTGCGGGATCGTTGCAATATTCCGGGGGTAAGAATCACGCTCGAAAAGCACATACCCGTCGGAGCCGGACTCGGAGGCGGATCTGCGGACGCAGTCGCTACCCTCAAGGGTCTGGATGAGATGTTCTCCCTGAATCTGAGTCGCGCAAACCTGTTGGAGATGAGCGCGCTTCTCGGCTCCGACTGCCCGTTCTTCGTGTATGACGAACCCTGTTTCGGCTCTGGAAGAGGGGAGGTGCTGGAGCCTTTCGACGTAGATCTTGAAGGCTGCGAAATCCGCCTGGAGATGCCCCCCGGCGAATCGGTCAGCACTGCGGCGGCTTATGCCGGTCTGGTGCAGACCAAGCCGGTGATGCCTCTCAGGGATGCGTTGGAGCTCCCATTGGAGCAATGGCAGGGCAAGGTTGTCAATGATTTCGAGGCTTCAGTGTTCCCTGCCCACCCTGCAATCGCAGCGCTGAAAAAGCGTTTCCTGGAAGAAGGTGCTGTCTTCGCCTCGATGACCGGGTCGGGGGCTGCCGTATTCGGAATTTTCAAAAAATAACTGAAATGGCACTGGAAATTGAAAGGAAATTCCTTGTCAAGGGCGAGTTCAGCCGCGACGTCTTCAAGGCTACCCGCATCACTCAGGGTTATCTATGTTCCGCCCCGGAGCGTACCGTCCGCGTCCGCATCAAGGGCGGGAAGGGGTATATCACGATCAAGGGCGGAAGCGACGCTGCAGGGCTTTCCCGCTTCGAATGGGAAAAGGAAATCCCTGTCGGGGAGGCCAGGGACCTTCTTGCGCTTGCCGAGAGCGGAGTCATTGACAAGATGAGGTATCTGGTAAGGAACACGGACGGCATCCATACTTGGGAGGTTGACGAGTTCTACGGCGACAATGACGGTCTTGTCGTTGCCGAAATAGAACTTGCCGGCGAGAACGAGTCTTTCGACAAGCCGGAATGGCTTGGGCAGGAGGTTACCGGCGATCCAAGGTACTTCAATTCGATGCTGATGAAGAATCCTTACAAGAACTGGAAATAATTCAAATATTAATTGTATATTTGCGGTCCGCTTTCGAGAAAGGCGGCATTTAAGGTTTAATTTTTAATACAGATTCACAATGGCTGTTAAAATTCGTCTTCAGCGCCACGGAAAGAAGAATTTCGCATTCTTCCACATTGTTGTGGCCGACTCACACTCACCACGTGATGGTCGTTACATCGAGCAGATCGGTTCTTACAATCCCAACACCAATCCTGCAACTATCGTCCTCAATTTCGACAGGGCTCTTGCATGGGTTAAGATCGGAGCGGAACCTTCAATGGTTTGCCGCAGGATCCTCTCTTACGAGGGTGTTCTGCTTCGCAACCACCTCGACGGCGGCGTAGCGAAGGGTGCACTTACCCAGGAAGCTGCCGACAAGAAGTGGAACGACTGGAAAGCACAGCGCGATGCAAAGATTGATGCCAAGGTAAATGGCCTCAAGAACGATGCTATCGCAAAAGCTAAGGCTGCAAAAGCCGAAGAGACCAAGGTAAACGAGGCTAGGGCTGAGGCTATCGCAAAGAAGGCCGCCGAGCTTGCAGCTGCAAAGGCTGCAGAGGAAGCTGCACAGAATGCGGAGCAGGCCGAGGAAGCTCCCGCAACTGAGGAAGCTCCCGCAGCAGAGGCTCCCGAGCAGGCATAATGCTCTCAGTAGCCAAAGTCCTCAAATCGAACGGCACCGATGGCGGCGTGCTTGTAAGCGCACCTGAAATCGATCCGTCAGAAATCAAGGAACCGGTATTCATCGAATTCGATGGGCTGCCGGTTCCGTTTTTTATCCTTGACTGCGCTCCGCACGGCGCAAACAAATATGTGCTTCACCTCAATGACGTACTTTCCCTCGAGGACGCCGAGGAACTTGTGGGAAGTTTCATAATGCTTCCCGAGGATTCCGTTGAAAATGAGGAAGAACCCGATTTTACGGGTTGGAGGATTCTGGACAAGGGTGTCTTTTTGGGAATCGCGTCCGGCTGTGAGCCCATTCCCGGCAATCTCTGCCTTTACGTGGACCGCGAGGACGGGACCAGCCTTATGGTCCCCGTACACGAGAATCTGATTATTTCCTGCAATCCGGAAACCAGGGAACTCGATCTCGATGTTCCCGCAGGCCTTGCCTAGGCTATTTCTTTCTGACCACCTCTATTACCAGTTCTTCCGAAATCGGGTGTGTCCCGATGGAAACTACGGTGGATGTCGCCTGTGTTTCAAAGCCTACGGACAATCCGTTGACAAGCACCGTGCTCACATCCGTATAGTCCTCGAAGACGAGAGTGAACTTGCGTTCGGTTTTCTGTCCGTTGAACGATCCTTCAGCCGGGGATATCCTGATTCTGCATCCGTGGGCGATGGGGGTGCGTGAAATAGTGGTCTTTGCGAATCTGGTGTCGTAGGACATTGTGGCCCCGTCGTCTTCGTACAGCGTACAACTCGTCTCCGTTTTTCCGGGAATCACCAGCAGCCTGTAGTCTCCGTCGAGTCCGGCGGTGCTGGAAATCCCTGACGGCGACATCGGGATAACGGCACTTTCACGGACAAACCAGGGGTTTTCGGCGATGGAATAATACAGGGTCTGCTCCGTCCCTGCAGGCATCATCCTGTGGTGGGCCATATCGTACCAGTCGTTTCCTGCCGGAAGCCAGACTTTTCTTTCCGTGAGGCCGGTGCTGAGGCTGGCAGGCTGGCAGAGCGCGGTTGCGATGATGTCAGGTCCGAAGAAATACTGCTCGTCATAACTGTATGCCTTCGTGTCTTCCGGATTGGAATAGTACATGGGGCGGCATATTGAGACGCCTGTGTCATAAGCCTCCCTTGCCGCGGAATAGATATAGGGAATCAGGTCGTAACGCAGTTCGACGGCGGCCTTGAGATATTTGAGGTGCGAAGGGTATGCCCATAATTTTCTTTCCAGCGCCTGACCGTCGCAGGAATAGGTCTTGAAGATGGGGGTGAACACTCCGAACTGCATCCATCTTGTGAACAGCTCCGGGTCTGCCGGGTCATCATTGAGAATGATGGTCCCGCCTATGTCATTTCCCAGATAGCCGAACATCACGTTGGATGCTGTCGCGGTAAAGTAGGGCATCATTGCCAGGGCCGGCCATCCGGCATATATGTTTCCGGAATATCCGAGCTGGTATCTGTGGCTCCCCAATCCTCCCCATCTCTGATATGTGATCGGGCGCAAGGTTCCCGGACCGCTCTCGCGATACCTGCAGTCCATATCCTTCCAGAACGTGAAGCCGCACCAGAATGCGGGGTTAAGACCGCTGATGTAGCGGCTGGTCTCCCATTGCTGCCACTCGACCCACCAGAAATCCACGCCGTTCTTTTCGAGAGGGTGGATGACCGTGTTGAAGTATGTGTCGGCCCAGGCCTGCTGGCTCATCCTGAAGGGAACGGTGGCGTGGTGGCCGTTGGGGTTGAGGAAGTTGGCCGGTGCGTCGATGTCGGCCGTGCGTGCGGTGTAGTTGGATACGAAACGCGTATATGGTTCTTCATATACGTGGACTCCCGAGGCCGGACGCACGTTGAGCGCAAGTTTCACGCCGAGCCGGTGCACGTCCGAAATGAATCCGTCCGGGTCGGGAATCAGGTCCCTGTTCCAGGTGTATCCGGTATTTCCGTGGTCCTGTCCGAACTCGTCCTTTCCGTATCTTGCGTCAAGTCCTTTCCAGGTCTCGTGCCAGTCTCTGTCCATCATCACCGCATCGACGGGAATTCCCCTGCCGCGCATTTCCGACAGCGTCTCCAGGATGTCGTCATCCGTATAGGGAAGCTGTCTGCCCCACCAGTACCCGAATGCGAATTTCGGGGGAAGCGGCGCGGACCCGGTGATGGCGGCGTAGTCCGAAAGGGCTGCCGTATAGTCGTGGCCATATGCGAAGATGTACAGGTCCTGCCTGTCTCCAAAGGGCCTTGCAGCAACCCATTCTCCCCATTTGGACTCATCCTTCAGCAGGATGCAGTTGTCCGAATCGTCCAGAATCGCCCATCCGTCGCGCGAGAGGATGCCGTTTCCCATAGGGATTTCCTTTATTTCCGATGATCCGGCTTCACGCTGGGCCAGTGAATTCTTCCCCATTCGTCCGGATACTCCGTCAATGGAGCTCACCGTTCCCTTGAGGTTGCCGCTGTCCCACGAAGACGGGCTCCAGGTGACTTTTTCTCCGTTGAGGGTGAAAGTGACCTTGAGGTTGTCGGCATCGAAACGGGCACCCTTGCCCGTATATGTGAGAGTAATGGCATCAGTGGTTATCGTGACCTTTCTGCCGGCCTGTTTCTTGAACTGCGGGACGGGCATGGCCCTGTTCACCACGGTGAGCGTTGCGCCATCGATGAATTTTCCCGCATCGGACCATTCCATACGGATAAGTCTGTCGCTGAGCACGGTGAACCTGACCTTTTTCTTTACCGTCACCACAGCCTTCTTTTCGGCTTTGGGGTTGTAGTGTTGTCCGAAGGTCTGGTAGGCGTCTTTCTTCGAAGAAGGCCTTGCGTTCTGGGCGGGAAGCGCAAGAGTTGAAAGCAGAAGGGCGGATATTGCCAGAATCAGTTGTCTCTTCATATCTCGCAAAGATATAAAAAAAAGAAGTATATTTGTGATATGCTGGTAACTGCGCCGAAGGAAGGAAAGGTTTTGCTGCACGCCTGCTGTGCGCCTTGCTCGGGAGCGATTCTGGAGTGTATGGTCCGGAGCGGCATCAGGCCCACGGTGTTTTTCTCGAACTCCAACATCACTCCCTACGGGGAGTATGCAAAGCGCAGGGGCGAATTGGAGCGGTACTGCGATTCGATGGGAATAGAGTGGGTGGATGATGAATATGACCACGCGCTCTGGAGAGACAAGGTCGCCCTCGGGATGGAGAATGAATCGGAAAGGGGGCCGAGGTGTCTGAGATGTTTCAGGTTCAGGCTGTCAAGGGCCGCAGAGTATGCCGCAGCCAACGGGTTCAGCGTGCTGGCGACGAGTCTGGCGTCATCGAGATGGAAGAATCTGGAGCAGGTGGACCGGGCCGGGAGGGACGCTGTCGCCGATGCGGATCCGACAGGGGAACTCGTATGGTGGGGCCGGAACTGGAGAAAAGGCGGACTTCAGCCGCGAAGGAATGAGATAATAAAGGAAATGAATTTCTACAACCAGCTCTGGTGCGGGTGTGAATTCAGCGAACAATTGAAAAAAGGGTGACGGAATGATTTGTATGATTATCTACCTCCTTGGGGTCCTGATGGCCGTGCTGGGGGTGATGGATATCGCAAGGACAGGCGAATTCGGAATCGCGGAGAAAATCATCATCTCTGCCGTGACTCTGGTATTCAGCTGGATAGGCGTGTTCGCATATTTCTATGCGGTAAAGCCTATAATCCTGAAGACAAAAAAGGATTGATTTCTATTCCGGGAGCGTCTTCGTTGAATTCTTCTTCCGGTTCGTTGAAGGGCTGAAGGAAGGGATTGTGCGTCCTTTCATCCCCTATGGTCGAGGACGGCCCGTGTCCCGGCAGTACGCGGACGGCACCGTCAAGCCCCATCAGTTTGTCCATAACCGACACGATCAGCTTGTCATAGTCGCCGCCCGGCAGGTCGGTGCGGCCTATCGTGCCGGCAAAGAGGGTGTCCCCCGAGAACAGGTTGCCTCCGAGCAGGTAGCATACGCTTCCGGGGGTGTGCCCGGGCGTGGTGATGACCCTGAAGGAGTCCGGGCCGGCGGGAATTTCCGTCAGGCGGGACGCATCGTTGAAACTTGCTCCGTCGAAAAGGAAGCGGTCTTCGGAGGACATATAGACTGGCAGCTCGGGGAAGCGTCCGAGCAGGAACCTTATTCCCGCGGTGTGGTCGGCGTGGCCGTGGGTCAGCAGGACCGCGACGGGGCGCGTTTCCGCCAGGTGTCCGAGCAGGGATTCGAACTCGGCCGCATCGTTGCACCCGGGATCCACTATGCAGCAGTTCCCGTCTCCGAAATCTATGATGTAGGTATTCTCCTGAAGGGGATTGAAAACCAGAGAAAGTATTTTAGGCATAAGTTTTCATTTGGGCTTTACAAAGATAGGAAAAAGTATTAAATTTGTAGGCTTATGCATATAGGTGTGGCAGGAAATATCGGTTGTGGCAAGACCACGCTTACCCGCAAACTCTGTGAGTATTACGGGTGGACGCCGCGATATGAGCCGGTTGCATACAACCCGTATCTCGAGGACTACTATTCGGACATTCCGAGATGGTCGTTCAATCTCGAGGTGTATTTCCTCGCCCAAAGGTTCAAGGACACGCTGGACATTTCCAAGTCGGACGAGGTGATAGTGCAGGACAGGACGCTGATGGAGGGCGTAAGGGTGTTCGTCGCGAACAATCACGCCATGGGGAACCTTTCCGACAGGGATTTCGGGACCTATATGACACTTTTCGAGTCGATGATGTCCACGGTGCAGAACCCTGATCTGCTGATTTATATCCGCAGCAGTGTTCCTCATCTGGTGGCTCAGATCCAGCAGAGGGGACGCGGGTACGAGCAAAGCATAAGCCTGGAGTATCTTTCCGGATTGAACGAGTTATACGAGAAGTGGATTTCGGAGTATTCCGGGAAACTGCTCGTGATTCCGGGGGACAATCTCGATTTCCAGAAAAAACCGGAGGATTTCGCCTTCATTACCGACAAGGTGGATGCGGAGCTGTACGGACTGTTCAATGAAAAACAATAATCATTATGCACATAGCTATCGCAGGAAATATCGGAAGTGGAAAGACGACACTCACAAAGATGCTGGCGGCGCATTACGGCTGGCTTCCGAAATATGAGTCCGTGGATTTCAATCCATACCTGTCCGATTATTATGAGGATATGGAGAGATGGTCTTTCAATCTCCAGATCTATTTCCTCAACAAGAGGTTCAAGGATGTGGTGGAGATTTCCAAGACGGATGACATAGTCGTCCAGGACAGGACCATTTTCGAGGATGCGCGCATTTTTGCACCCAACCTGCACGATATGGGGCTTATGAGCACAAGGGACTTCGAAAATTATTCGGAGCTTTTCGAACTGATGATGTCGATGGTCGGGATGCCTGACCTTCTCATCTATCTCCGCTCAAGCATTCCAAACCTTGTAGCCCAGATTCAGAGAAGGGGACGCGAGTACGAGAAAGGCATACGCATCGACTATCTCACCGGCCTCAACAACAAATATGAAGAGTGGATAAGCGGCTACAAGGGCCGCCTGCTGGTTATAGATGCCGACACCATCAAGTTCGGCAACAATGCCGAAGACTTCGCCAAGGTTACGGATGTGCTTGACGCCGAACTCTTCGGTCTGTTCGCTGCAAAACAATAAACAAACACTATAGCAATGAAAAGATTGACCATCCTTGATTTTGTCGACAAGTATGCCGGGCAATTCAAGAGCGCAACGTTCCTCCGCGAAAAGGTGGACGGTGTGTGGACGGAAACTTCATTTGAGAAGACACGTGAAGAGGGTATAATCCTCGCGGCCGGTTTCATGGCTTTGGGACTTGCAAAAGGAGAAAAAGTATCCCTTATTTCCGAAGGACGCAACGCCTGGATTTATACTGAACTCGGAATCCTGTACGCCGGAGGCGTGAACGTGCCCCTGTCTTTCAAGCTCGAATCGGACCACGACCTCGAGTTCAGAATCAACCATTCGGACTCGAAGTTCATCGTGGCTTCGGAGAGCCAGATCGAGAAGGTCCGCCGCGTAATCGGCAAGTGCCCTGCAATCGAAAAGGTGATTGTAATCGACGAACTGGAACTCCAGCCGAACGAGATACATCTCAGCGACGTCCGCGCAATGGGTGTGGAATTCCTGAAGAACAACAAGGCCCTTCTCGACGAGAGAATCGCCAGCGTCGGCCCGGATGACTATGCGAACATCAGCTATACCTCCGGAACGACGGCCGACCCCAAGGGCATCCTTCTCACGCACCGCAACTATACCGCGAACGTGGAGCAGTGCCGTTCGGTTGTGAAGGTTCCCAACGGTTTGACGATGCTTATCATCCTCCCCTTGGACCATTGCTTCGCGCACGTCGCGGGATTCTACTTCATGATGTCGAACGGCGGAAGCATCGCAACGGTGCCCGGAGGGAAGAACGCCATCACGATGCTCAAGAACATCCCTGTCGCCATCAATGAAATCAAGCCTCACGTGATGCTCAGTGTCCCTGCAATCTCCAGGAACTTCAAGAAGAACATCGAGGCCGGCATCAAGAAGAAGGGCCCGAAGGTCGAGAAACTTTATGAGTTCGCCCTTGACAATGCCATCAAGTACAACCGCGAGTACTACAATATGGGAAAACCTTTTGTAAAACTCTGGTGGCGCGGCATACTCAAGTCGGTTTTCGACAAGATCATCTTCAAGCCCATACGTGAGAATTTCGGTGGAAGATTCATGTTCTTCATCGGAGGCGGCGCACTCCTTGACATCGAACTTCAGAGATACTTCTGCGCCATCGGAATGCCGATTTTCCAGGGCTACGGCCTCAGTGAGGCGACCCCTGTAATCTGCGCCAACTCGGCCGGCAAGGGCAATGCCATCTTCGGATCCTCAGGACGTCTTGTCCAGCCTATGGACATCAAGATCTGCGACGAAGAAGGCAAGGAACTTCCTCACGGGCAGACCGGCGAAATCGTTATCCGTGGCGAGAACGTGATGGCGGGTTACTGGAAGAATGAGGAATCCACTGCGAAGACGATCATTGACAACTGGCTCCATACCGGAGACCGCGGATATATCTGCAAGGAGAATCCCCGCTTCCTTTATGTCACAGGGCGCTTCAAGAGCCTTCTTATCAGTTCGGACGGCGAGAAATACAGCCCTGAAGGATATGAGGACAGTCTTACGGACGGTTCCAAATATATTGATGCCGTTGTGCTCTACAACAATCAGAGTCCCTGGACGGCAGTCGTCATTGTCCCCAACAAGCCCGCTCTTGAGGAAGCGGTGAGGAAACAGGGCCTCGAGCCCGGTACCGACGAGGCGCGCCGTGCAGAGCTTCAGATTATCCAGGGCGAGTGCGATTCATATCGCAAGGGTGGCCGTCACGAGGGAATGTTCCCCGAGAAATGGCTTCCTACGGCGCTTGTCATTGCGGACACTCCCTTCACGGAGCAGAACGGTATGATGAACACCACATCCAAGATTGTTCGCGGAAAGGTTGAAAAGTGGTACGAGGACCGTATCAACTATGCGATGACCGCGGAAGGGAAGGAACTCTGCAACCCCAGGAACATGGCTTCACTCTAAGATTATTTCTTTATTAATTTTCAATAATTATGGCAACAAACAAACAAAACTACACTCCTGCGATTGTGGTGATGTTCGCGCTCTTCTTCATGATCGCGTTCGTGACCAATTTTGCAGGTTCGATGGGTGTTATCGTCAGCGCCCAGTTCGGTGCTTCCAAGGCTCTCTCACAGCTCGGAACGCTTGCAAACTTCATCGCTTACCTCTGTATGGGTATTCCTGCTGGAATTATCCTCAAGCGTAAGGGATACAAGTTCACCGCTCTCCTTGCCGTCATCATCGGCTTTATCGGAGTAGGCATCCAGTGGATTGCAGGGCCTGCACAGTCCTTCCTTGTCTATGTGGTCGGAGCATTTGTAGCGGGCTTCTCGATGTGTCTTCTCAACATCGTTGTCAATCCCCTTCTCAACACCCTCGGCGGTGGCGGAAACAAGGGCAACCAGCTTATTCAGTGGGGTGGTTCCTGCAATTCGGTAGGTGGCACCATCGCTCCTATCCTTCTCGGATACCTTATCGGAGGCTCGACCCAGACAGCAACCGTCAAGGACGCTGCTCCTGCAATGGTTATCGCAATGGCGATATTTGCAGTTGCCGCTCTTATCATCGCTCTTACAAATATCCCCGAGCCTCATATGGAGACTCCTGAGGAGAAGGCCGCACGCAAGGCCGGAAAGATCGAGAAGGATCCTCACGGACCTCTTTCATTCCGTCATTTCGTTCTCGGAGCCATCGCCATCTTCTTCTACGTAGGTATCGAGGTAGGTATTCCCAATACCGCAAACCTTTATTTCTCCGGACTGGAGTGGGTTGGACCCGCGCTTACCGGTACAATGATCGGTGCATACTGGTTCTGTATGATGATCGGCCGTCTCGGCGGTGGTATCATCGGTGGAAAGGTTTCTTCAAAGGCAATGCTTACAACGGTTTCCATCGTTGCAATCGTATTCCTCATCTGCTTCATGTGCGTAGCTCCCAGGCCCGCAGTAGAGCCTGACTGCTGCTGCGAGAAGTGCTGCGAGGCTACCGAGGCTGTCTGCGAGAACCACTGCTGCGAAGCTGCCGGAGAGCAGACCTGCGACTGTGAGGAGTGCAAGGAAGCGGAGGAGCACAAGTGCAGCGGCAATCACGAATGCTGCGGCGAGTGCGAAGAGTGCGAAGCTGCACAGGAGTGCGAAGAGTGCGCAGCTGCACAGGAGTGCAAGGAATGCGAAGAGTGTGAGTGCTGCTGCGACAAGGGCAACGGTATCGTAGTGAACATCTTCGGCAAGACAATTCCTCTTGCCCTTATCTTCATCATGCTCTGCGGACTCTGCACGTCAGTTATGTGGGGTGCAATCTTCAACCTTGCTGCAGAGGGACTCGGAAAATACACTGCTCCTGCATCCGGTATCTTCATGACACTCGTATGCGGTGGAGGTATCATTCCTTTCGTTCAGAATGTCATCGCCGACAAGGTCGGCTCGGTACAGAGCTACTGGGTTATTGTCGTATGTCTTTGCTACCTGCTCTTCTACGCTCTTGTAGGAAGCAAGAATGTAAACAAGGATATCAAAGTAGACTGATATGGAACAGCAATACGTAGTAGGCGTTGACGTCGGTGGACAGACTTCCAAGATCGGCATCGTGGATGCACGTGGAGTGGTTCTTGTCCAGAGTGTAATCCGTTCTGACAATCACGTCGAACCGGAAGGGTTCGTCTCCGAGCTTGCCGAGGCCATCAAGGCTCTCATCGTCAAGTCCGGCAAGGAAGGTCAGATACGCGGCATAGGCGTGGGCGCCCCCAACGGAAACTATTATTCGGGAGAGATTGCATTCGCACCGAATCTGGCATGGGCTGCTACGGCAGTCGTGCCTTTCTCCAAAATGCTTTCCGAAGCACTCGGCGGGCTCAAGGTTACCCTGACAAATGATGCCAATGCTGCGGCAATGGGAGAAATGGCCTATGGTGCCGCAAAGGGGATGAAGAATTTCATCATGATTACTCTCGGCACCGGCGTCGGCTCCGGAATCGTCATCAACGGCGAGGTCCTTTACGGCTCCGACGGCTTTGCGGGTGAACTCGGACACACCATTGCCATCCGCCACAACGGACGTCAGTGCGGTTGCGGCAGATTCGGTTGCCTCGAAGCGTACTGCTCCGCCATCGGAGTGGCACGTACGGCACGCGAGTGGCTCGAGATGTCGGATGAACCTTCAGTGCTCCGCGACATCGACAAGATTACGTCAAAGGACGTTTATGAAGCCGCGAAGGAAGGTGACAAACTTGCAATCAAGGTCTTCAACTATACCGGAAAGATTCTTGGTGCAAGCATTGCGGACTTCATCGCATTCTCCGCTCCCGAGGCCATCGTCCTCTTCGGAGGTCTTGCGCGCGCCAAGGAGTTCCTTTATGAGCCGGTGCTCAATTCAATGAATGAAAACGTGCTCTCTTTGTGGCGTGGCAAAGTCAAACTCCTCTTCTCGCAGTTGAAGGAGTCGGACGCCGCCATCCTCGGAGCTTCGGCACTTGCATGGTAATGAACTGAAAAAAAACAATAATCATGAAAATGAACAAAATGATGATGGGCCTTGCAATGGGCCTTGCAATGGTAGCATGCCAGCCTAAGGCTGAGGATGCTCAGACAGAGGGCGAAACAGTCGCTCAGGAGGAAGCAGTCGAGGAGGAGACTCCGAAGGAAAAGACTGCCAAGGATTTCGTGCCCTCGACACAGGAACTCAATGATGTCAGCTATCTCGTCGGTATCAACTTCGGAAGCTTCATCAAGGGTTACAATTTCGGCGACCTCAACCTTGCACAGGTTAAGAAAGGTATGCTTGATTTCATCAACGCAAAGGGAAAGATGAGCGATGAGGACTTCACAAAGCAGTTCCGCGTCGATCCCAACCAGATGAACGAGCTCTTCAACAACTTCCTTGAGAACCGTCACTACTACACTCTCTACACCAACAAGGCTGCAGAAGAGAAATTCCTTGAGAAGAATGCAAAGAAAGCCGGCGTACAGGTTAGCGAAAGCGGTCTTCAGTACAAGATTGTCAACGCCGGAAACGACGTTCGCGCCGCTATCACCGACACGGTTTATGTAAACTACAAGGGAACACATCTTAACGGTGAGGTGTTCGACCAGACTCCCGAGGGAGCTGACCCTGTGGCAATGAACCTTCTCTATGTCATCGAAGGATGGAAGGAAGGTCTCCAGCTCGTAGGCGAAAGCGGTGAAATCGAGCTTTATGTTCCCGCAAAGCTTGCTTACGGCGAGAACGGCGCTCCCCAGGGCGGCATCGAACCCAACGAGACACTTGTCTTCAATATCTCGGTTGACCGTATCGGCAAAGCTGCTCCTGCGGCAGAGAAATAGATGCCGGATAAAATTTTCCGGAATTAATAAAGAAGGAAGCCGACCAAAAAGTGATTTTTGGCCGGCTTCTTTGTGAATTACAGTATATCGAAAACCGCTATTCGAGAATCGATGTGACAGGTCGTCCGATCCATACCTGGGGCTGGGTCAGGGAGAAAAGTGCGGCGATGGTGGATGCAACGTCATATTGCATCATACTTTCATCGAATTCCCCTGCGTTGCGTATCCCTTTGCCGGCGATGATGAAAGGTGTTTCATATTCGGACGGAAGTATTCCTCCGTGGTTGGAACCGATTCCTCCGTGGTCGGCGGTCACGATAATAGTTGTCGAATCCCAGATGCCGGCGTCCCTGACGGCCTGGAGGATGCGTCCTATTTCGGCGTCAAGGAACTTGACGGCTTCGTGGTATTCGGGAGAGTCCCATCCGTAAAGGTGGCCTTCGTGGTCGGGGTGGTCGAAAACGATGGTAAGAAGGTTGGGCTTCTTCTCGAGAATATAGTCGACAGCCATATCCCCAAGCTGCTGCGGATGGTTAAGATAGTCCTTGGATTCGGCAAAATGGTCCAATGCAAGACTGTCCACCAGCCATTGGATTGTATCCCATTCGTAGAGCGCACCGATTTCGCTGTCCGGCCGCTGCTCACGGAGAATGGAATTGATGGTGGGGAATATGCCGTGTTCGTTTGTGACTCTCGACGGAAGTTCCGGGGTCCTGGAGTACCACTCCGTATATCCGTGGAGTTCAGTACCTGCACCCATAAACATTGAGGCCCAATTGATTGCACTTTTGGTGCGGAATGTGCTGCGTTTCGACAGGGTCCAGCTGCCGGCGTCCATCAGAGAGGCGGTGTTGGGCATTTCGCTTCTGTCGAAATAGGCAGACCCCATTCCGTCAAGGCCGATGAGGATGACGTGTTCTGTCAGGGCCTTGTCGTTGCCGCAGGAAATACAGGCGATGGCGGTCACTGCCAAAGCAATGGTAGAAAGAATATGTTTTGCTTTCATAAACTATGCTATTCGTT
>JAKSJY010000027.1 GCA_024402025.1 Bacteroidales bacterium | reverse complement strand
GTAGAGAAGAATTATCTTGCCAAGGAAATCGGGGACAAGATGACAGCATCGTTCTTCGCGAACAACTTCCTGAACAACCGACCCCAATACAAATCGAAGGTTGACCCGAGCAAAACTTTCACACTGCTTTCGGACAATGCCCTTTTCTTCGGTTTCGATCTGAAAATCAACATTAAATAATACACACTTTATACACACTTTTAAACAAATCAGTTATGAAAAAAATTTTCTTAGCCATTGCAGTGGCTGTTTTCGGATTGGCAGCCTGCAACAAGCCCGGTGATGCGGACACTCTCTCCGCCAACATCGTTCTCAAGACGACCGAGACCGTTGTCTCTATGCCTGCAGAATTCAATGTAAAAGTTACTTCTCAGGAAGGAGTCACAGTATTTGACAAAACAGTTGCTGCCGAGGGAACTAACGTTACTGTAAACAACATCATCTCAGGCATTTACAACATTACCGTATTTGGTGCAACCAACATTGGCGGAAGCACCTACAATTTCAGCGGCTCTCTCAACGCAATCGCCATCACACAGAAAGACCAGAGCATCGAGGTTGAACTTACCGTATCCAAGGAAGCCGCCCTTCTTTTCAAGGAAATTTTCTATGTAGGCGGTTCCGGGCGTTTCCCTGAAGGATCTTCCCAGCCTTACAGAGATGACAATTTCTATGAGATTTTCAATAACAGCAATTCCGACGCTTATCTTGACGGCCTTTGCATCGCCAATGTCGCCCCTACGGTAGCGAGCGAGATTCTCTCTTGGGAACTTGACGGCGGGAGAAAAGCTGCCGACTATGTATTCTGTCAGGCAATATGGCAGTTCCCCGGAACAGGCAAGGATTATGTTCTCAAACCGGGCGAATCTGTCGTTGTCGCTTCCGTTCCCATCGACCATACCAAAATCATATCAGGAACTCTTGACTTGAGCTCTGCCGATTTCGAGTTCTTTGTCGAGAACCAGAATATCTATGCCGACACTCCTACGATTCCAAATATGGTTCTCAAGTTCGGAAAATTCGGGAACGGTGCCGACCGCTATCTTCCTTCTGTAAACGGTCCTGCAATGATTCTTTTCAAACCCGAGGGGAATATTGACAATTCCACCTTCGTTTCGCCGGTAGGCAAGACCGACCAGTGCAAGGAAATTCCCGTTTCTTGCGTCATTGACGGAGTAGAAGCTGTCCAGAAGTCTGATATGGTTGAATTCAAGCGTCTTCCCGCTTCAATTGACGGCGGTGCGGTTTATATGGCAAACAGCGTTAAGTATGTCCACCCTCTTATCGGTATGGAAATGACTTCATGGGATCACACCGGTATCAGCTTCAGCCGTAAATACAAGAACGGAACCGACATCACCGGAGGACTTGTCGACACGAACAACTCCACCGAGGATTTCGTAGCCAATGACACTCCCGTTATCAGAAGAGGTCTCTGATGGTTAAAAGATTATCCGTTCTGATTCTATCATTATCGCTGGCGGGGATATCCTCCTTCGGGCAGAACAACCCCGCCGCGATTGAGATGGACAAGGCAGGCGCGCTGTGGTTCAACTCCGGCAACGCCGCAGGTATGGCAGTTGCATCGATAGCCCCTTTCGAGGCTGTCGATGCAAACTGGCATCTTGCCGACGGAGATTACAGAAGTTATACTGAAGGCAACGCAAGCAATCTGACCGTCAACGCCGAAGGAGCGACAAGCCTTTGGAAAGGCAAAGTATGGGGAAAGTTCTCGTACAGCAACATCACCGAAAGGGACACGAAATACAACACCCTGTTCCTCAACCTTGACGAGGACAATCCTTTCTTTGTGGCGGACGCTAATCTGAGCTGGTGGAAAAAGCAGAAATACGAAATTGCATTGAAGGCTTCCACCCCATTCTATTGGGACAGGCTGGCCTTCGGAATCGATGCGAGCTATTTCACAGAAAGCGGTGCCAAGCAGATCGACCCAAGAGGATACGGAAGCGAATACGCTCTTTCTGTCAAACCAGGTGCCGTCCTTGAATTTGGCAAACATCATATTGGTCTCAACCTGGACTATGAGAATGGCAATATGAGGATGACTCCCATCAACAATGCCTATATGAACTCTTGGGACGCATTCATCCTCCACGGTTTGGGGAACAGCGAAAAAAGTTTCATCTCACTTCTCACCACAGGAATCGGCCAGGTTTACGACAAGAAAAACCAGTTCGGAGCGAATCTTCAGTACGGATATCAGGGCGAAGGGTTCAGGATGCTGGCCGACGTGCACGCAACAATCCGCAACTGGGACTTCTCCCACACCCCGTCAAGGCCTGAGGCCATAGGTTCGACAGCCAGGACGGATCTGGGCGCGGACATAAGCATTGTCAAGGAAAATGACAGGTTCTTCCACAAGATTTCAGTAAACGGCTCGATGAAGAGCACCGACGGCATCGAATACGTCCAGGTGTTCAACAAGGACTACAATGTCCAGGCTTACGAAATAGTAGCCCAGAACATCAAAAGCAAGTATTCCCATACCGAAGGCCGCCTTTACTATGACCTTGTGCGCAAGAGCCGTGACAGTTATTCCTGGTTGGTCGGAGCCGAGGTCGATTATTACTCAAGGAATGACAGATACGTCATTCCAGTATCCACATTCGACTGTGCAAATATCTTTGCAGGAGTTCACGGGAAAAAGCAGTTCTTCCTGAAGAATCTCTCCATTTCCGCAGGCGCGAACGCCGGATACTGCAAGGGTCTTGGTGGAGAATACAACTACCAGGGCACATCCGCCGACACTCCTGTAGTCACCGACTATTTCCCCCACGAGCTGGCATATAAAACCGCAAACTGGTTCTGTGCCGGACTTGACCTGAGACTGTCGGTACGAGTACTTAAAACACGCACCATTTATGCTGGAGCTAAGGCAACCATGCTTAAAACAGACAATCCTTCAATGAGAGGTCGCACAATTGCGGACATCTCACTCGGATTCATCTTCTAATTACATATATGAAAATCATCTCAAAGTATTTGATGTTTGCGGCCTGTCTTGCACTTGCCGCAAGCTGCAGCGGATACAAGTACGAAACCGTAGACGGTGATCCGCTGAATGCAAGAATCTACACACTTGACAACGGACTGAAAGTGTATATGGTGGTGAACAAGGATGCACCGCGCATAGATGCACAGGTTGCAGTCCGTGTTGGAAGCAAGAACGACCCGAGGGAGACAACCGGACTCGCCCACTATTTCGAGCACCTGATGTTCAAGGGCACCGACAAGTTCGGAACACAGAACTACGAACTCGAAAAGCCCATGCTTGACGAAATCGAGGCTCTCTTCGAGCAATACCGCCAGACCGCAGACGATGCGCAGCGCAAGGCAATCTACCGCCGCATCGACTCCATATCCCTCGAGGCCTCCAAGCTGGCAATACCCAACGAGTATGACAAGCTTATGACCTCGATAGGTTCCACAGGGACGAACGCATACACAAGTTATGACGTTACCTGCTATGTCGAGAACATTCCCTCGAATCAGGTTGAAACCTGGGCCAGGATTCAGGCCGAGCGTTTCAAGAACTGCGTACTCCGCGGTTTCCACACCGAACTCGAGACCATCTACGAAGAGTACAACATGCACGCGGTCCAGGACCAGAGCAAAATGCTGTCGGCACTCAATGCAGGTCTCTTCAAGAACCATCCGTATAACACGGACATCATCGGTCTTCCCGAGCACCTCAAGAACCCTTCCATCACCAATGTCAGGAAATACCACGACCAATGGTACGTTCCGAACAATATGGCAGTGGTGCTTGTAGGCGATTTCAACCCCTCGAAGACAATCAGGATCATCGACAGGTATTTCTCGATTCTCGAGCCAAACAAGGATCTCAAGAAAATGGAATATGAGCCTGAAGAGCCCATCGAATCCCCTGTCGTAAAGAACGTATACGGAAAGGAATCTCCCTGCGTGGTTATGGGATGGAGATTTCCCGGAGCCAAATACGAGGACAAGGAAATTCTCAACGTGTTCAGCAATATGCTGTACAACGGCACCGCAGGCTTGATTGACCTTGACGTCAACCAGCAGCAGAAGACTCTGATGTCCTACGCATCCCTTCAGGAAAGAAGCGACTACAGTATGCTGATGCTTCTGGGTTATCCGAAAGCAGGACAGAAACTTGATCAGGTTTCCGAAATTCTCCTCGAGCAGATTGAAAAGATAAAGAAAGGCGAATTCAGCGATGACCTTCTCACTTCCACCATTACGGAGATGAAACTGAGACGAGTCCTGCGACTCGAGATGAACACCGCCATCGCTCACGCGGCAGTCGAGTCTTTCATCAACGAAACCCCCTGGGAGGATTTCGTTAACGAGCCCAAGATAATCTCAGCGATCACCCGTGAGGACATCATACGTTTTGCAAACGAAAACTTCAGCGAGAACTATGTACGCGTGAACAAACTCCAGGGCAAGGATCCGTTCGAAAACAAGATTGCAAAGCCGGCTATCACTCCGATCTACACGAACCGCGACACCTCGAGCGCATATCTGCGCGAACTCCAGGCAGAGGCCGCCGCAGTCAAGCCTATCGAACCTGTATTCCTTGATTTCAACAAGGATCTCTCGATACTCGAAGCAAAGAGCGGAATCGAAGTACTCCATAAGAACAACTCCACCAGCGACTTCTATGAACTGACCTACATCGTGGACAAGGGAAGCTGTTCGGACAAGGTACTCCCCTTCGCCTTCGAATATCTGAACTACCTCGGAACCAGCACGAAAACAAGCGATGAAATCCAGAAGGAGTTCTACAAGTACGGAAGCAAGTTCATGGCCGGCTCCGATGACGAAGAGACCGACATAATGATGGTAGGACTCGGAGAGAATATGGCAGATGCCATCAGGACAATGGAAGATCTGATCGCAGACGTCCAGCCCAATCCCGAAGCCCTCGCAATGATGAAGATGAACACTCTCCTGGAACGCGAAAATTCAAGGACGAACCAGAACGCTTGTGCAAAGAGGCTGCGTGCATACGGACTTTACGGCCCGGTCAACCCTATGAATGACGTTCTTTCGAATGAGGAAATCCTCGCACTCAAGGATGAAGACCTGATCGCCGCAATACGCAGCATCTTCAACAGCAAGCAGCACATCAGCTACTACGGACCTATGGCCGGAAAGGATTTCGTCAACCTCATCAATGAAACGCATCAGTGCCCCGATACGCTTCAAGACGCGGACAGCAGCGACAAGTACAAATATGCCGTTACCGGAGAGAACGAAGTGATTATCGTTCCTTTCGATACGAACCAGCTTATTTTCTACGCCATCTCGAACCGTGGGGAAAGCTATGACCCCGCCAACGTTCCCGCCGCTACAATGTACAACGAGTACTTCGGAGGCGGAATGAATGCAATTGTATTCCAGGAAATGCGTGAAGCGCGCGGCCTCGCATACAGTTCTTCTGCAAGGTACGTGATGCCTTCGAAGCTCGATGAAAACGTCATCTTCCAGGCCAGCATCCAGACGCAGAATGACAAACTCATCGATGCCCTCGACGCTTTTGATGAGATCATCAACGAAATGCCCGTATCCCAGACAGCATTCGACATTGCCAAGGACGGTCTTATCACCTCCTACCGCACACACAGGATAACAAAGTCCGACGTACTCGGCGCATTCGAAAGGGCACGCGACCACGGACTTGACTACGATATCCGAAAGGACGTCTACAATTATGCCAAGAACTGCACGCTGGATGACGTCGTCAAGTTCCAGCAGGAAAATGTCAAGGACAGGAATTACAGAATCGTAATTCTCGGCCGTGAAAAGGATATGGACATTAAGTCCCTCTCCAAGTACGGCAAGATAACCAGAGTACCCGTGAAGGATATTCTTGGTTACTGATAACCTGATTGTAATACTGAAAGAGTCCGGCTGGAACCAGCCGGACTCTTTTATTGTATGGGATTCAGTGAAATTACTTGGTGATGACCTTGGCCATTTCAAGAACCTTGTTCGAGTAACCCCACTCGTTGTCGTACCATGCGCAAACCTTCACGAAGGTAGGATCGAGCTGGATACCGGCCTTGACGTCGAAGATGGAAGTACGTGAGTCGTTGCGGAAGTCAGTGGAAACGACAGCCTCATCGGTGTATCCGAGGATACCCTTGAGTTCGCCTTCGGAAGCCTTCTTCATTGCTGCGCAGATCTCATCGTAGGTAGCGGGTTTTTCGAGTTCGCAGGTGAGGTCGACGAAGCTTACGTCAGATGTGGGAACACGGAGGCTCATACCGGTAAGTTTGCCGTTGAGTGCGGGAAGAACCTTACCTACAGCCTTTGCAGCACCTGTCGATGAAGGGATGATGTTCTCGAGGATTCCGCGTCCGCCGCGCCAGTCTTTCTTCGAAGGACCGTCAACGGTCTTCTGAGTAGCGGTTGCAGCGTGAACGGTTGTCATAAGACCCCTCTTGATTCCGAATGTATCGTTAAGAACCTTGGAAATGGGAGCAAGACAGTTGGTCGTACAGGAAGCGTTGGAGATGATGTCCTGACCGGCATATGTAGTGTGGTTTACACCATATACGAACATAGGGGTCGCATCCTTTGAAGGAGCGGACATGATGACTTTCTTGGCACCGGCCTGGATGTGCTTGCGTGCGGTCTCGTCAGTAAGGAAGAAGCCTGTCGATTCAACAACGACGTCAGCCTTTACCTCGTCCCACTTGAGATTTGCAGGATCCATCTCGGCGGTGATGCGGATTTTCTTTCCGTTTACGACAAGCTTTCCATCCTCTACGGAAACCTCACCCTTGAATGCTCCGTGTACTGAATCGTACTTGAGCATGTAAGCGAGATAATCGGGATCGAGAAGGTCGTTGATACCTACTACCTCGATGTCATTTGAAAAATTCTCAACTGCAGCACGGAAGACCATACGTCCGATACGGCCAAATCCGTTAATACCAAGTTTAACCATTTTTAGATAATTATAAAGTTTAACTAAATCTTTGCTTCTTTAAGCGCCGCAAATATACATAAAAATGGGCTATTTTCAATATCTTTCAATATCTTTGTAAAAAATAGAACAATGAAGATACTTATCACCAATGATGACGGCTACCAGTCAAAAGGGATTCATACCCTGGTAGACATACTCAAGCCGTACGGAGAAGTTACCGTAGTTGCTCCGAAATACCACCAGTCCGGAATGTCGATGGCCGTATCTCTGGGATTCAAGCCCATAGCAGTCAAAGATCTCGGAGTAATCGACGGTGCAAGGTGGTACTACGTTGACGGCACTCCTGCCACGGCTGCGAAATATGCGATGGACAAGATATTCCCCAACCCTGAAGACAAGCCCGACGTGATAGTAAGCGGCATCAACCACGGTTCCAACTCGTCCACGGCAGCCTGGTACAGCGGCACCATAGGCGCGGCACGCGAAGGTTCGCTCGCAAAAGTGCAGGCAATTGCCGTATCGCTGGACAACCTGTCCCGGAATGCGGACTTCAGCGTGGTGGAGGAGATGTTCCCCGCCATCTTCGAAAAACTGATGGCAAATCGGAACGGGCGTGCCAACATAATATATAACGTGAACTTCCCTGACCTTCCATCCAGCAAGATAAAGGGGGTCAAGGCAGCGTCCCAGGGCTCCGAAATGTGGATCGAGGAATTCATCCCCTGGACGGAAGAAATCTTCACGTTGCTCGGTACCACGCCGAAGGAAATGGGAATAACAAAGTTCCCCGATGCGGAACCCGGTGAAGTGAGGTTCATGATGGCCGGTTCCATACTTGCGGACCCGAACAACACGGAACTTACCGACAATTACGCCAACGAGAACGCGTATGTTTCCATCACGCCTATGCAGATGGACAATACCGACTATTCTGAAATCAGACGTTTACAGGACATCTTATGAACTACTACCTCATAGCCGGAGAAGCCTCCGGAGACCTGCACGGAAGCAACCTGCTCAAGGGACTTGTCGCCAAGGACCCGGATGCCCGCTTCAGATATTGGGGCGGAGACATGATGGAAAGCGTTGCTCCGCAGCTTGTCCACCACTACAGGGAAGGCGCCGTAATGGGATTGAGCGATACCATAGAGAAAGCGGGAAAACTGCTCGAAAACCTAAGGGAATGCAAGAAGGACATCATCGAATGGAAACCTGACGTGGTTATCCTGATAGACTACCCGGGCTTCAATATGAAGATCGCCAGATTCTGCCACTCCAAGGGCATAAAGGTATTCTATTACATAGCCCCCAAGACCTGGGCGTCCCGATCGTGGAGAAACCGCCGGATAAAGAAATGGGTCGACAGGCTCTACATAGTGTTCCCGTTCGAAATCGAATACTTCGAATCCAGGGGAATCCCCTTCACATACAAGGGCAATCCCCTTCTGGATGCAGTGGACACCTATGAATTCTCCAAACCCGTTGAAGACAGGTACATAGCCCTCCTTCCCGGCTCCCGCAAGGGAGAGATATCCAGGATGATGCCCATCTGTATGGAAATTGCCGACAAGCTGGGCTGCAAACTTCTCATAGCCGGCGCCCCGGGCCGCAGCGAAAAGGACTACCAGATAGAAGGACATCCCAACGTGCAGCTTCTTTTCGGACGCACGTACGACATACTCAAGTACGCGGATGCCGCCATCGTCAACAGCGGTACCGCATCCCTGGAGGCAGCCCTCATAGGGACCCCACAGGTTGTCTGCTGGAGCACGTCGAAACTTACCGCCTTCGTCGCAAGGAAGATCCTCAGGGTACTCAAGAACGTCAAATACATAAGTCTTGGAAACCTGATAGTCGACAGACCGGTCTTCAAGGAATTCATACAGGATGACTTCAATGTCACGAACGTGCTGACCGAACTCTCCAGACTGTGCGGAGACAACCGATATCGCAGCGAAATGGAAAAATCCTATGAAGAAATCCGTTCCAGACTTGGAGGCAGAGGGGCATCCGACGCCATCGCCCTTGCGATGATAGACGAACTGAAGCAAAACAAATAGCGAAAATATGAAACACAACCCATTCATTCCGGCGATACTCGGTATTGCCGCCATCGTTTCTTCCTGTTGCGGCACACTGCAGCCCAACAGACGCCCTGCGATTGAAAAGGACCGGGCGATCGAAGCCAAAATCCGCAAGACGCTATCCTCGATGACCCTTGAGCAGAAGGCCGGTCAGATGGTACAGATTACCCTCGGTGTAATCTGCAACGGCGAGCATGAAATCGACTCCGCCAAACTCCAGTACGTGATAGGAGAAAAGAAAGTCGGGTCCATTCTCAACGTGGTGAACGGAGCGGAGACGCCGGAAGCGTTTGCCCGGAAGGTAAGGACCATCCAGGAAGTGTCCCTGCGTGAAATCGGCATCCCCTGCGTTTACGGGCTAGATATGATTCACGGGGCTACCTACTTCACAGGAGCGACCTTCTTCCCCCAGGAAATCAACCTCGGGGCCACCTTCAACCCGCATTGGGCAAGGTGTATGGGCGAGGCCATCGGATACGAAACCCGCAGCGGTATGGTGCCCTGGGTATTCTCCCCCGTGATGGACCTTACGCGCGAGCCCGCCTGGCCGAGGAACTATGAAAGTTGGGGCGAAGACCCGTACCTGCAGAGCGTGATGACCGCCGCCGAGGTCCGGGCTATCCAGGGATGCGACCCCAACCGCATCGACACGACGCATTGCGCTGTTTCCATCAAGCACTATATGGGCTACGGCGCACCTGAAAGCGGCCAGGACCGCACTCCCGCCATCATCTGCGAAAGCGACCTGCGCGACAAGTTCTTCGCGCCCTTCAAGGCGGGCGCCGAAGCCGGTGCCCTGACCGTAATGGTCAATTCCGCATCCATCAACGGCATCCCCACTCACGCCAACACCCGTCTTCTGACCGGATGGCTGAAGAAAGGCCTTAACTGGGACGGGATGGTTGTCACCGACTGGGCGGACATACGCAACCTCTACGAGCGTGACCATATGGCCGCAAGCGAGAAAGAAGCGGTCGCAATGGGCATAAACGCCGGCATAGATATGATAATGGACCCGGTGAAGGTGGAGACCTGCGATCTGATATGCGAAAACGTGCGCGAAGGGGCAATCCCTATGAAAAGGATAGACGATGCCGTCTCAAGGGTGCTCAGGCTGAAATACAGGCTCGGCCTGTTCGAAAAGCCCGTATGGGACACCTCGTCCTACACTGAATTTGCGGGCGATGAGTTCACTCAAGCCGCCCTGATGGCAGCGGTGGAAAGTGAGGTGCTTCTCAAGAACAACGGCGTTCTCCCGATTTCCAAAGGCAGCAGGATACTCGTCACTGGCCCGAACGCGAACTCCGTAAGGACTCTCAACGGAGGGTGGTCATATTTCTGGCAGGGTTCCGACGACCCGAAATTCGTAGGAGAATACAACACGATCCTGACGGCGCTGAGAAACACGGTCGGTGAGAAGAACGTGAAATATGTACCGGGAGTCAGTTACAAGGGTGAGGACTGGACATATGACGAGCCCGACCAGGCCGTAAACGCTGCGCGCAGCTCGGACATTGTAATTGCCTGCATAGGCGAGAACACCTACTGCGAGACTCCTGGAAACATCGATGACCTGAATCTCTCATCCAATCAGTACAGACTGGTCGAGGAACTCTGCAAGACAGGAAAACCCGTAGTGCTTGTGCTCAACGAAGGCCGGACGAGGCTTCTGGGAGAACTTCCCGAAAAGGCCGCCGCCATCATCGATATCATCCTCCCGGGAAACTACGGGGCAGATGCGCTCGCAATGCTCGTCTCCGGCGAGGAGAACTTTTCCGGAAGGCTTCCGTTTACTTACCAGTCGTGCGCCAATTCCCTGCACACCTACGACTACAAGACCAGCGAGAGCCGTTCGACGATGGCCGGAATGTATAACTACGATGCCAGGATCGAGGTCGAGTGGCCGTTTGGATATGGCCTGAGCTATACAGGATTCCAATACTCGAACCTTGTTGTAGAGAATCCGGAATTCAAGGCAGGAGATACGATCAGTGTGAGCGTCGACATCACCAATACCGGGAAAGTCTCCGGCAAGGAAGCCGTCCTTCTGTATGTCAGCGACATTGTCGCATCACGGATCATGCCGGACATAAAGAGACTCCGCGCTTTCGACAAGGTTTTCATCGAGCCCGAACAGACCGCAACGGTAAAGTTCGAAATTCCCGCATCCGACCTTGCGTACGTTGACAACGACGGCCGGTGGATACTCGAGAAAGGAGAATTCCGTCTCGCAGTGGAAAGGCTGTCCGCAACCATCGCCTGCACGGAAACAAAAATTTGGAAGACGCAGAACAAATAACGAAAAATATTTTTATATTTGCCTTCACCACAACGTGAAACACAAACCAATTCTCTAATTTTATGAAAAAATTACTTTCAATTCTTTCACTTGCAGCAATGCTTGTTGCAGTGAGCGGATGTTATGACGACTCCGCACTCAAAACTAAAGTAGACGAGCTCGATCAGAGGATAACCTCACTCGAGTCTCTCAACAGTCAGGTTCAAAGTCTCAAGACCATCGTCGAGGGACTCCAGAAGAACATCACCATCACCTCTGTAACTCCCATTACAGGAGGTTACAAGATTGTGTTCTCCGACAAGACTGAAGCAACTATTGTCAACGGACAGGATGGACAGCCCGGACAGCCCGGTGCACAGGGTCCTGCCGGCAAGGATGGACAGGATGGCGCTGCAGGACAGGACGGACACTCCCCCGTTATCTCGGTCAAGGAAGACGGCGGCATCTACTACTGGGCAGTTGACGGAGAGTATCTCCTTGACGCTGACGGCAAGAAGGTTCCCGTATCCGGAGCGACCCCGACCCTCAAGATCGACAACGGCGAATGGTATGTATCCTACGACGGAGAGGCTTGGTCGAAAGTTCCCGTTTCCGGAGCGGCAGTCAGCGGAGGCATCTTCAAGAAAGTCGAGATCAAGGGTACAAGCGTAGTTTTCACCCTTAACGACGAAACGACTTTCGAAGTTCCCCTCACAGGCGAATTCACCCTTACTCTCGAGGAGAACGTCGTATGCCAGCTCGGCAAGACAACCGACGTGCCTTACGTCATCACTGGCGCTGAGAATCCTACAATCTACTGCGTACCTGTAGGCGATTTCTCCGCATCTATCGAAAAGACCGACGCCCTTACCGGAAACATCGTGATCACCACTCCCGCAACAGGTGAACCCAAGGGACAGATTCTCGTATTCGCTACCGACGGAAAGACCACTCTCGTAAAGTGCATTGCTCCCTGGTGCGGCATAATGCAGGTTTCAGAAGCATTCACCTTCGCAAAGGAAGCAGGCGTATATGAAATCCCCGTCAAGACCAACATCACCGGTTACAAATGGACTACCGAGACAACCTGGATTTCCATACCCGAGACCAAGAGCGACCTGCGCGACGAAGTCATCAAGATCCAGCTTGAAGCCAACACTACAACCGATGTGCGTACAGGTTCGATCAACATCGTTTCCGAAAACGGCTCGCTTATCCAGGCTGTAACCGTTATCCAGAACGGCAAGCCCAAGAACTTCTACAGCACTCTTTCCGGAGGCACAATAGATCCTTCGACCACAATCGCTACTTACAAGGCATCCGAGGTCAGCACTGATGCTTCCTGGATTACAATCGACCCTACCACCAAGGTCCTCACCGTTGCTGCGAATACAGGCATCGGCCGAGTTGCATCCGTAAAATTTGGTGCAGCAAGCCTCAATGTCATCCAGAATCCCGGAAATGCATTCCTCGACGTCAACTTCGACAAAGCTGAAGTGGGTGATCTGCCTATGAAACTTGCAGACAAGATCGTCAACGTCGGCAACACCCCGGATGCTCCGGCCAATTTCTATGTATACAACACTACAAACACTACTTCGTATCCATTTGCAAAACCGGCTTCAATCAAAAATGAAGAGATTCTCGGCCATAAGGTTGTAAGTTTCAACAACACCCAGAATCCTTCTTCGTACGGCTCGATGCTCTGGCGCAACGCTTCGGGAACATCCCTTACAGCAATGCAGGAAGGCTTTACCATCGAAATGTTCGGAAAGTACAATCTGGACAACTGGGTAGGCAACGGGAATGGCGAAGCCAACGCATTTGCTTTCAGGAACAGCAAGGAAGCCAACAAGGAGGCAGGTGCCAGAGGAGTATCCATCGGCATTTTCGAGGACAAGACAACTGGAAAACCGATGTATACGGCAACGATTACCAACACACGTTGCAACACTACAGGTAAATTCGTGTCCGGCACCTATGAGCAGTTCGTTCTGGTTTGGGACAAGGCTGCAACCAAGATTTACCTTTACGTCAACGGAAAGAAAGAAGGCGAAATGGACTGCACAGTCGAGAAGATGACCGGAGCCCTGGAAGTTGCAGGTAAGGCAAAGAGCGTTTCGTTCAGAGATTTGGGCTGGGCAAGTGCAACATATCCCTGGGTTATCGGAGCCCATATGAACAATTCCGGTGGCGCACCGGCATCCTGCTGGAACGGAACGATTGCCAACTGCCGCGTTTACTCCGAGACACTCACCGCAGAGCAGATTGCAAAATCTTACGCTGCTCTCAACACTCCTCTCGCTGAATAATACTATTGTTCAATTCTTATAATCTCATCCCGCATCCTTCAGGGTGCGGGCTGATTTTTGTTATACAGTTGGCTATTGACGATGAATTTCGTATCTTTGAGGAATTAACAGTAATTCATATTACACAACCAACAATACAATGAAAAAAATCATTTCAATCTTCGTTCTCGCCTCGGCGATTGCCCTGGCGACAGGATGCTATGACGATTCATCCGTCAACTCACGAATTGACATTCTTGAGACAAGGGTAGCGGCTCTCGAGCAGCTCAACTCCGACATCTCCAGTCTCAAGACAATCATCGAAGGAATGCAGAACAGTGTCTGCATCAAGTCAGTGGAACCCGTTTCCAACGGCTACAGGATTCTTTTCTCCAACGGAGAATCAATCGAAATCCATAACGGAGCCAAGGGAGACCAGGGCCCCAAGGGCCAGGACGGCCAGATGGGAAACCCCGGAGCATCCGGAGAGAAAGGCTCGGCGCCTGTAATTTCCGTCAAGGAAGACAACGGAGCTTTCTACTGGACAATTGACGGCAACTATCTGCTGGATGAGGGAAAGAACAAGATTCCCGTCAGCGGACCGGCACCCAAACTCAAGATTGAAGAAGGCAAATGGTATGCATCCTATGACGGAGGCAATACCTGGTCCCTTCTCGGAGAAGCCGGCGGGTCAGCAACCAGCTTCTTCAGCAACGTAGAGGTTAAAAGCGGTTCCGTCGTATTCACCCTTATGGACGGAGGCACTTTCGAACTCCCCATCGGGAACGGCTTTACGCTCAGCGTAGCCCAGGACGTTCCCTGCATCGCCGGCATCGAGATAGGTGTCCCCTATGTCATTACGGGAGCCGTCGATCCCGTAGTCTACTGCGTGGCTGACGGAGACTACAGTTCCCGCATTGAAAAGAAAAACGGCTGCGAAGGCGTTGTAAAGATTCAGGCCGGGGATGAAGCGGGAGAAGGTCAGGTACTCGTATTCGCAAGCAATGGAGTCAAGACTCTTGTAAAGTGCATTGTCCTTTCCAAGGGCGTGCTCAATGTTACGGATGCACTGAATGTTGCAGCACAGGGCGGAAACTTCGACATCGACGTCGAGACCAACCTCGAATACAAAGCAATTACCGACGTGCCCTGGATCTCGATCGTCTCTGTCAAGGGAAGTGTAAGAAACGAAAAGATCGGCATTTCCGTGCAGACCAATCCCGCAGGCTCGATGCGGCGCAGCGGACAAGTCATAATCACAGCTCCCGACGGCTCCGTCATCAAGGGCATCACCGTAGTGCAGAAAGGCGACGGAAGTCTTACTGAGGGCAAATTCATCTATCTCACCTTCGAGGCCCAGTCCTACGATCCTTCAGGAATCCAGGGATTCTCGATCGACAACGCAAAGACTTCGGAGACCTGGATTACAATCAACAAGACCAGCAAGAAAATCGAAATTGCAAAAAATGACGGGATAGTCCGCAGCGGTGCGGTGACATACGCAGGAAAGTATCTCACCATCATCCAGAATCCCGGCAAGGCATTCCTCGACCTGTCTTTCGAGAAAGCGTCCGGAGACCTGCAGACAAAGAGCACCAGCGTCCAGAACGTCGGTACCGCAAAGGACATCGAAGTGGGCCCTACGACCTATTTCTACGCATATTTCGCAAATTCCGACGCAAATGCCAAGCCAGTTACCATTATCGAGGATGAAAAGCTGGGGCACAAGGTGGCGCAATTCCACAACACTCTCACCCCTAGTTCATTCGGCGGATACTTGTGGAGAAATTCCAATGCGAACACCGTGAAGTCGATGTATGACGGATTTACCGTGGAGCTCTTCCTCTCCTTCAATATCGACAAGTGGAGCGGTTCCAAGGCCTCCGAAGGCAGAGCCTTCACCTACAAGGCAAGCATCAACGACAACAAGGGAATATGTGCACTTTCCACCGGCATCATCGGCAACGATGAAGGCAAACCCGTATATTCCACCGTTCTCAACGGAAAGAGAATCACAACGGAGGTTGTTGCGAAGGCGGACTACACCCATTTCGTAATGTGTTACGACAAGAGCGCACAGAAAGTCCTCGTTTACATCAACGGCGAGGTGGTTGGCGAAAGTCCTGAGACACGCGATATGAGCACGGCACTTCCCGTTGGAATGGACAACTCGCTGTACCCGTATTTCTCAGCATTCAGCACCAATGTTGCAAACCCCTGGTGTCTTGGCGCCTATATGAACATCAACTACCAGACATCCAGCGCAAACTGGAACGGAAACATCGCAGTATGCCGCGTTTACGCCTGCACATTGAGCGCATCCGAAATCGCACAGTCTAATGCAACACTTAACAGCCCTCTCAAATAATGAAACGCTTGTTACTCACAATATCTCTCATAGCATCCCTGGCAATGGCGTCAGGATGCTATGATGACAGTGCGATAACCGCGCGTCTGGACAAACTGGACGAGAGGGTTGCCGCACTCAACTCAATCGCGAATGACTTCGGCACGATGAAACTGCTTGTCTCCAATCTTGAGAAGCAGGTATTGGTCAGGGAGATCATCCCTGAAGGAGACAAATACAGGGTGGTTTTCGCCAACGGAACAATAGCATATATCTGCGATGGGGAAAAAGGTCCTGACGGGGATCCGGGACAACAGGGAGCCAAGGGCCCCGACGGTCCGAAAGGTCAGACAGGCCAGGAGCCTGTAATTTCCGTCAAGGCTGAATCCGGAATCTACTATTGGACGGTCGACGGACAGTGGATGCTGGATTCCGAAGGGAAGAAGATCCCCGCAAGCGGCACGATGCCTGAGGTGAAAATCGAGAACAACACCTTCCTCGCATCATTCGACGGCGGAAAGACCTGGAAACCATTCGGATCGACATCGGCCAATATTGACGCCTCGATTTTCCTTTCCTTCAGCAAGGATGCGAACAGCACCGTCATCATCACCCTCAAGGACGGCACCCATCTGGAATTCCCCGTCGAAGGAGGATTCGCATTCACTATGGACGAGTCTGCGGTATCCTGCAAGGCCGGGGACGTAATCAAGGTGAAATACAACATTTTCGGATGTGACAACCCGGAAGTGTACTGCCACGCGGAAGGCGGATATGTAGGGAAGATCGTGGATGCCACCAAGGACGGAGGCGCGGTCGAAATCAGCGTGACCAACCAGACAAAGGGAGGCCGTATGCTTGTATATGCCACAAATGGCGACAACACCCTCGTTCGCGGATTCGAAATAGAACAGGAAGTTCTCGAGCCCTGCCTGAAAATGCTCTCGGAACCTATCGTGACATACGCATCGATCGCATTCAAGTACACGCTTGAAAACATTCCCGAAGGAGCCGATGCGAAGGCCGGAATATGCTGGAGCACAAAGGAGTATCCGTCAGACAAGGACAGCCACATCGACTGCCCGAACCCCAGGAAGGAAACGGTATATCAGGCGGTACCCGCCGCCTTGCTCGACATCGACACGCAGTACCACTTCTGCGGATACGTGAAAGTCGGGAACAACACTTATTTCAGCAAGGAATACACTGC